>JAGCOF010000057.1 GCA_017645585.1 Bacteroidales bacterium | reverse complement strand
TTCTTTGCTTTTTTCCAAAGAACGACCAAAGAACGGCCGTAGAACAACCGTCGAAACGCAGGAGTTGGGGCGGACTATTGGTTCTTGCGCTGGCACTGCTTCGGGGTGACGCAGGTGCCGGTGGCGCGGCAAACGAGGATTTTCTCCTCCAGCACGTCGGCGGCGCTGTCGCTGATGTCGGGGCGGGTCTTGATGACCTTGTAGGCCTCGAAGCTCATCTTGCGGCTGGTGTTGCCAACGTGGGTGATTTCGCCGTAGGCCTCGATATAGTCGCCGGCGTAGACGGGGGCCTTGAACTCGACCATGTCGTAGGCGCAAAACAGGCCTTCGTCGCCGTCCTGGATGATAAGGAGTTCGGTGGCCACGTCGCCAAAGAGGTGAAGCATGTGGGCGCCGTCGACCAGATTTCCACCGTAGTGGGCGTCCTTGGCGCTCATGCGGACGCGGAGCATAGATTTAACTGCCATAATAATATATGTGTTATTTTTTGATTACATAGTCGACGAAGATGCCAGGGGTCTTGACGTTCTCGGGGGCGATGGCGCCGGTGGGAACGATCTCCTGCGGCTCGACGATGACGGTGTCGGCGGCGGTAGCCATCATGGGGCTGAAGTTCTGGCTGGTGCCCTTGTAGACCAGGTTGCCACTCTCGTCGGCGATGTTGGCGCCGATGATGGCGACGTCGGCACGCACGGGCTTCTCAAGGAGGTATTCCTTGCCGTCGACGGTCACCTTCTGCTTGCCGTTCTCGACGACGGTGCCGAGGCCGGTCTGGGTGAGGACTCCACCGAGGCCTGCACCGGCGGCGCGGATCTGCTCGGCCAGAGTGCCCTGGGGCTGGAGGGTCACCTTCAGCTCACCGGCGTTCATCTGGTCGATGGTGTTGTTGTTGGTGCCGATGTGGGTGGCGATGAGGGCCTTCACCTGGTGGTTGGTGATGAGTTTGCCGACGCCGACCTCAGGATAGGCAGTGTCGTTGCAGATGATGGTGAGGTCCTTCACGTTGCGGGCCACGAGCTCGTCGATGAGGGCGATGGGGTTGCCCACGCCAAGAAATCCTCCGACCATAACGGTCATGCCGTCGTGGATAAAGTCGGCGGCCTCTTTAACAGTGACAAATTTCTTCATAATAATATACTTTTTTATTGTTTCTTGCGTTATCAGTTTCAGCGTGCAAATATACTACTTTTTTGCCAATTAGAAAAAAAATTTGCGCAGTTGTCGAAATATGAGTATCTTTGCACCTGAAAATTAATGCATAAAAGGATGATAAAGAAGCTGATTTTTGCCACTCTATTGGTGCTTGGAAGCACGTTGGCATACTCGCAGGAATACATTGAAGCCACCGAAAAATGGAAAGTGGTCGAGGTATGGGGCAACAATTACCACGGCTGGTCGTTCCATCAGGATTGGGAGGTGGACTTCACCGTCGAGAATCAGGACGGCCGCTATACCCCCACCGACGCCGACATTGCCGAGGCCGAGCGCCTGATACAGAAGCGCATCGCCTATATCAACCGCGAGCACTACAACCAGCAAGGCATGTGCCCCGTCATCGACGAGCACATGCGCATGTACCGCCGTCAGTATGTGGGCTTCACCAACGACCGCGGCGACCATATCATCTGGGCCAATTTCCTGTGGGACGAGAACCTGACCGACGAAAAGCTGGCCAGCGACGTGCTGCTCACCAAGGGCGGCTGCGGCCATTTCTGGCACATCAAATGCAACCTTGACACCAAGAAGGTCTACGGCCTTGAGGTCAACGAAGACGGCGACACGCAGTACCTGCCGCGCGTGGCCAAACCTCAGCCCCGCATCAGCAAGTCCAAGAGCAACAAGAAGCAGAAGGTGCGCAAGACCGGTATCATCCACACCGAAGCCGAGAAACAGTTCTAAGCCGTGGAACTCCGAACTCTACTTTTAAAGTTTCTCAAGTTCGGTGTCGTCGGCGCCAGCGGCATGGTGGTGCACGGGGGCGTGTTGTACCTCTGCAAGGAGATTATCGGCCTCAACCCTTTTGTGGCCAACACCATCGGTTTCGTCACCGCAGCCACCACCAATTACATCCTCAACCGCATCTGGACCTTCCGCAGCCACGAGAAGCAAGTGGGCGTCGAATACCTGAAGTTCATCCTCGTTTCCATCATCGGCCTGGGCATCAACAACGGCACCTTGTGGCTCACCGGTCGTCTGCTGCCGGCCTGGAACGACGATTGGCGCTTCTACATCCTGTGGGTCTTTGCCGTCGGCGTCACCACCCTTTGGAACTTCTTCGGCAACATGTTGTTTACGTTTAAACAGAAATAATCATGGAAATCTTATCGAACCGAATCCTCAATATGGCCGAGAGCGAGACTCTCGCCATGACCGCCAAAGCCCGTGAGCTCAAGGCCCAGGGCAAAGACGTCATCAGCCTCTCTATCGGCGAGCCCGACTTCAACACCCCCGAAGTGGTGAAAGAGGCCGCCAAGAAGGCCATCGACGACAACTTCACCCATTATCCTCCCGTGCCCGGCTATGCCGACCTCAAGGAGGCTATCTGCACCAAGTTGAAACGCGACAACGACCTCGAGTACAAGCCCGAGCAGATTGTCGTCTCCACCGGTGCCAAGCAGAGCCTCTTCCAGGTGGTGCAATGCCTCATCAACCCCGGCGACGAGGTCATCATCCCCACCCCCTTCTGGGTCTCCTACAAGGAGTTCGTCCGCCTGGCCGAAGGTAAGTGTGTCTTTGTGAAGACCAAACTCGAGAACGACTTCAAGGTCACCCCTGAGCAGCTCGAAGCCGCCATCACCCCCCGCACCAAGCTCATCATGTTCTCCTCGCCCAGCAACCCCACCGGTATGCTCTACACCAAGGAAGAACTGAAAGGCATCGCCGAGGTAGTGGCCCGCCATGAGAACCTCTTCGTGATGGCCGATGAAATCTATGAGCACATCAACTTCGTGGGCAAGCACGAAAGCATCGCCCAATTCCCCGAGGTGAAGGAGCGTGTCATCACCGTCAACGGCGTGGCCAAAGGCTTCGCCATGACTGGCTGGCGTATCGGCTTCATCGCCGCCCCCACCGTCATCGCCAAGGCCGCCAACAAACTGCAGGGCCAGGTCACCAGCGCCACCTGCTCTATTGCCCAGAAGGCCACCGTCTGCGCCATGCTCATGGATCCCAAGACCTCGAAGGACATCATCGACATGCGCAACATCTTCCAGCAGCGCCGCGACATGGTCTACAAGCTGCTGTGCGACATCCCCGGCCTCAAAGTGCGCCTGCCTCAGGGTGCCTTCTACTTCTTCCCCGACTGCAGCTCCTACTACGGCAAGTCGTTCAACGGCAAGAAGATTGAGAACAGCACCGACATGGCCTTCTACCTCCTCAACGAGGCCAACGTGGCCACGGTGATGGGTAGCGCCTTCGGCGACGACAGCTGCATCCGCCTCAGCTATGCCACCTCCGAGGACCTACTGCGCGAAGCCCTGCGCCGCATCAAGGAAGCCCTCGCCAAGTTGCAGTAAACCTTATACAACACAAATAAGAGAAGCCCGAGCGCTGCTCGGGCTTCTTTGTTGTATGCGTCCTTATCAATCAGCCTCGTAGATGAGGAGCTGGCCATTGGCCCAGATGAAGAGGAGGGCGTCTTTGTTGTTCTTTTTGCTGATCCAGCAGCCGCCGTTATCGGCATCGATGACCATGTTGCAGTACTTGCGGTTGATCTTCTGCTCAGCCAGCAGGTGGTCGTCCTTGTCATAGACCTGCAGGTAGGTCTCGCCGCCGTCGCGCACGATGGCATACATGATGTCGCCGCTGATGCCGTAGGTGATCATATCCACATGGTAGGTATCTCTGACGTAGTCGCGCACCACCACTACATCGGTCACATGGTAGTCATACCAGTAGCTGTTGCAGTAGAGCCAGAAGCCAGGCCAATACCAGGGGCGCGGGGGCAGCGGATCCCAGAAGAGGGGGTGGCAGTGCACCATATAGCCGTGCCAAGGGTGGTGGAAGTAGGGGGCCGGGTGGATGGGATGTGCCGCGGGAGGCATGTAGCCGCCGGGGTTGCTCGGAGTGGCATAGTTGGCCGTTTTAGCCTGCGGACGGCCGGTAGCTACCGGTGTGCCCGAGGGACGGGGGGCACCAGGAGTGGTCATAGGCGTGCGGGACGTACCGCCCGGGGTGCCTACGCTGCGAGGGCTGTCGCTGGAACGCACTCCGCTGCTACGGGTGCCGGCGGGACGGGCGCCTTCGGTGTTGCGCACGGTGCCGCTGGTGCGACCAGCCTCACGACCGCTAACGCCTGCATGGCGAGTGGTGCCTACCGTGCCGCTGGTGCGACCAGCCTCGCGACCGCTAACGCCTGCGTGGCGGGTGGTGCCCACCGCGCTGCCGGTGCTGCGCGAACCACTTCCCACACTGCTGCGCGTACTGCTGGAACGCGAAGGGCTGCTGACGCTGCTGCTCGACGAGCGGCTGGAACCGCTGAACGAACTGCTGCGCGACGACGAGGAGCTGCTGCTACGGCTGCTACTCATCGAACTGTGGCTGCTGCCCGACGAACGGCTGCTGCTCATCGAGCTGCTGTGGCTACCGCCACCGCCGCGACTGCCGCCGCCACGTTGTGCCAATGCCGGTGTGGCGCTCAGCGCCAAGGCCATCATTACCAGCGTTATTACTTTCGAAGTTTTCATGTTGTTACTCCTTTCTTTTTTGGTTTCGTTTTCTGCTGCAAAAATACTACCTTTCAGCGAGGGAAATTCCGAAACCATCACCTATTTTTCCCCATCAACCTACGTTGCAGCCGGGGGTGACTATGTCTGAGGGAGTTAGCAGCACCAAGCGGCCGTCTTTGTCTTCGGCGCTGAGAATCATTCCCTGGCTCTCGACACCCTTCAACTTACGCGGCAGGAAGTTGGCGATGAAGCAAACTTGCTTTCCGACGAGCTTCTCGGGCTCGGGGTAGAACTTGGCGATGCCACTCACGATGGTGCGCGTGCCCATGCCATCCTCTATCTTGAACTGCAACAACTTGTCGGCCTTAGGCACTTTGATACATTCTAATATTGTACCCACGCGTATATCCATACGGCCGAAGTCGTCGATGGTGACGTTTTCCTTGACGGCGGCGGGCTGCCAGGCATTCAACTCGTTCTGCGCCTTGGTGGCCTGCAGTTTGTCGACCTGTGCCTGGATGGTCTCGTCGCTAATCTGCTCGAAGAGCAACTCCGGCTGGTCAATCTGGTGGCCTTCCATCAGGATGTCGGCGCGGCCGGCATCTTTCCAACCCAGGGCCTGCAGGTTCATGATGCGGTGCATCTTGTCAGCCGTGAAGGGCAGGAAGGGGGCGCAGAGCACAGCCAGATTGGCGCAAATCTGCAGCGAGAGGTTCATCACCGTGGCGGTGCGCTCGGGGTCGCTCTTGATAAGCTTCCAGGGCTCGGTGTCGGTGAGGTATTTGTTACCCAGACGGGCCAGGTTCATCATCTCGGCCAGCGCCTCGCGGAAGCGGTAGGTCTCGATGGAGCGGCCTATTTTCTCAGGGAACGCTGCTATTTCCTTTATCAATTCGCTTTCCACTTTCCACTCTCCACTTTCCACTCTCTTAGGCACTTTGCCGCCATAGAACTTATGCGTCAGCACCAGTGTGCGGTTGACGAAATTGCCGAGGATGGCCACCAGCTCGCTGTTGTTCTTCAGCTGGAAGTCTTTCCAAGTGAAGTCGTTGTCCTTGGTCTCAGGGGCGTTGCTACAGAGGGTATAGCGCAGCACATCCTGCTTGCCTGGGAACTCCTGCAGGTATTCGTGCAGCCAGACGGCCCAATTCCTTGAGGTCGAAATCTTGTCGCCCTCGAGGTTGAGGAACTCATTGGCGGGTACATTGGCGGGCAGGATATAGCTGCCGTCGGCATGGAGCATCGAGGGGAAGATGATGCAATGGAAGACGATATTGTCCTTGCCGATGAAGTGCACCAGCTTGGTGTCCTGGTCTTTCCACCACTTCTCCCAATCGTCGCCTTTGAGCTGCTTAGTGAAGGAAATGTATCCGATGGGGGCGTCGAACCAGACGTAAAGCACCTTGCCGTCGGCACCTTCGATGGGCACCTTGACGCCCCAATCGAGGTCACGCGTGACAGCACGGGGCTGCAATCCGGCATCGATCCACGACTTGCACTGACCGTAGACGTTGGTCTTCCAATCGCCCTTGTGGCCTTCGAGTATCCACTCGCGCAGCCAGGGCTCGTCCTGGTCGAGCGGAAGAAACCAATGCTTGGTCTCCTTCAGCACAGGCTTCGAGCCGCTGAGGGCGCTCTTGGGGTTGATGAGGTCGGTGGCGTTGAGCGAGGTGCCGCAGGCTTCGCATTGGTCGCCATAGGCACGCTCGTTGCCGCAATGAGGGCAGGTGCCGGTAATGTAGCGGTCGGCCAGGAAGCAACCTGCCTCCTCGTCATAGTACTGCTGCGACACCTTCTCGACGAACTTACCCTCCTCGTAGAGCTTCTTGAAGTAGGCGGCTGCCGTCTCGTGGTGCTCCTTGCTGCTGGTGCGGCTGTAGATGTCGAACGAGATGCCCAGCTCGGCAAAGGAGTCCTTGATAATCTTGTGGTAGCGGTCGACGATGTCCTGCGGTGTGCAGCCCTCCTTGCGGGCCTTGATGGTGATGGGCACGCCGTGCTCGTCCGAGCCGCCGATGAACATCACCTGCTCGCCCTGGGCGCGCAAATAGCGTACGTAGACATCGGCGGGCACATAGACACCGGCCAGGTGGCCGATGTGCACGGGGCCGTTAGCATAGGGCAGCGCCGAGGTAACCGTGTAGCGCTTGTATTGTTTGTCTTTCTCTGTGTATGTCATTGTTTAGTGATGAGTGTTTATTCCATGTATTGGAACTCGGTCACAACACCATCCTGATCAACCATGCGCAGCGGGCAGCCCGCATTGTTGTAGGAAGAGTATTCGTAGTATTTGTTGTCGATCGGCAACGCATAGCTGGTTTGGTACAGCTGTATCATGGAGCCGAAGAGGCTTGTAGAGATAGCCACATTGATGAGGCCATTGTGCATCTCCATGTCCATATTGTTCTGCGACAGGCACGAGATATGGACGCGGCCGAGGTAGTTCTTGTAGGGGTTCACCTTGTTGTCGTAGGTGTAATCCACCGTGTCGCCCACCGCAATGTTGAAGTACAGCGGCTGGTTGTCGGGCAGCATGGTCAGGTATTGGGCATAGGAGCCGAACATACTGAGGTTCTCCTCACCCACCAAGTCGACCAGCGTGCCCACCGTTGAGGTCACGCGGAAGCCCACATTCAGACGGGCTTGGCTCACATTCTCACCCTGCCAGGTGAAAGCCACATTGCCATCCACATTGTCCACCGACGAAACTGCATCGCCCGAGTTTGCATTGTCGCCCAGGAACTGCTCCAGCATCATGTTGAAGAGGTCCAGCAGCAACTCGTTGTCCAACACCAGCGAGGCACCGCTCACCTTGTTGTTGCTGTTGTGCTGCACCTGTGCCGTCAACACCTGCGTGCCAGCGTTCTCCACCACGATGCTCGAGATGTAGTCGCCGCTGTAGTTCACACTCATGGTGCCGCTCAGTTGCGTGCCCGGCAACAAATCGCCCAGCGACAGGTTGTTCACCGTCACATTGTCCACGCGTCCGTCGCTGCGGTAGGCAAACAGCACATCCTGGTTCACATTTTGCAGTTTGCCGTCCTGCCACGACCACACCTCGGGGGTGCTGCCGTCGTTGTAGGTGACGCCCGTAATCTTGCATACGGGATCGTAGGCGCCCTCGCGCAGGTCGCGCTGCGGTTCATTGCCGCCCGAACTTGTGTTGTTGTGCTGTTCCTCTTTCTTGCAGCCCACCGTCAGCAGCAATGCTGCGGTGCACATCATCATGATAATCTTCTTCATACCTGTATTCAATTTTAAAAGTTATTCTTTCGTCTCTTCCTGCGCCTCGGTGGTCTCGTCGTCGAGGGTGATTTTGCCGGCGGTCAGCAACACGTTGTACCACGCAAAGAGCTTCTTCGCGTCCGAAGTGTGCACACGCTCGCGGTCATAGTCGGGCAGCACCGCGCCCAGCAGGTCGAACAGCTCCTTGCCCTCGGCTTTCTTGGGCTCGAAGGCCGTCGGCTTGCCGTCCAGGTGCTTGTAGATGGCCTGCATCACCTCCACCAGCGGACGCTCGCCGTCGTCAGTGAAAAGGCGTATCTCGCCCAACGAGCTGATTCTATCGTTCTTGAACACAGGGAACTTCTGTCCCGTGACCAGATTCTTCACCACAGCGCCGCCCTTGGTTTGCGACACCATTTCGTTCAGGTCCGGCTTGCCGGCAACCACCAAGATGTTTGTCAAATCCATTTTTCAGTTTGCGTTTTAGTAGTTAATCAATATTAGATAACGCCCCTTGTTCGCAAATATTGTTGCCGCAAGATTTTTTTACACAAATTGCCATCAAAAGCCATGAAAACACTTCATCGGCAGACCAGCCCCTCGGCACCCCCCACCATAGCACCTACCAACCACCTCCTTGGTAGTCGATGGGAAGTCCTTGGGAAGTCGATGGGAAGTCCTTGGTAGGTTGTTGATGCGGGGCTGGCAAGGGCAAAATTTTGACAAATTATAAAAAAAATTTTGTCGTATTAAAAAATGTTCGTACCTTTGCATCGTCAAAATTCAAACAAAAAACAACCAACTTTAAAACAACATCAACATGAAAAAGAAAGTATTAATTGCAGCTGCCTTGATGGCTATGCTGGGCGGTGCCGCAATGGCACAGGGCACTTTTACCCTCAAACTTGGTGGCGGTTTCCCGCTGGGCGACTTCGCCGATGCAAAAGCCGACTACAATAACGGCTTCAATAACCTGCGTTGGGGCTTGTGGAGTAAGCACACCGACGGTGGTGCCGGTCTTGGTTTCAACTTGGGCTTTGAGTACAACATGCCCGTGTCGAGCGTCAACGGCCTCGGGGTCGTTATCTCGTTGGACGCTTTCTACAATGGCCTCAATGAAGACCTGAACGACTTCTTCGCCGATTTCAAAGAAGACTTGGACAATGGCTATGACAGCTGGTCACTCACGACACCTAATTATATTAACATCCCCGTGATGGTGGGTGCCAAATATGATCTCCCCCTGACCTCGGGTATCAGCCTCTACGCTGCTGGTGCTGTGGGTGCTAACATTCGCATCATTACCCCCTTTAATGTTACATATGAACAAGAGGGATACTATCAGGGCTATGCCATCTCTGGTACTGTTGAAGAGTCAACAAATATTGAATTTGACCCCGCTGTCAGCTTTGCTTTCCGTCTGGCCGCTGGCGTCACCTTCGCCGAGAAATACTCTATCGAATTGGGCTACTACAACCTCGGTGCCGGCAAGGTGAAAGACGAAATAAAGTACACTGCTGAATTCAGCAACAATAATTACACTGACCAATCAGATAAACAAAAAGAAACTCTGAAGTCCATCACCCCGACGCTCCTCACCCTCCGCTTGGGTATCAGTTTCTAAATGTTGAGAGAATCTTAAATAGAAAAGCCGTGGCAACCGCCACGGCTTTCTTATTTGTTGTGATAGGCAAGCAAACCCGGCATGGGGTCGGCGAGGACGGTGCCTACCGGTTGACCGAGGTCGGCGAGGTAGCGGCGCAGGGTGGGTTCGATGGCTTTGGCAAAGCCGCCCACAAGGTGAAGCTCCACGTCGCCGCAGCCACTACGTTCAATGACGGTGGTCAAGGGGCCATAGTAGAAATCATGCAGTGCCGTGCGTATCACTTCGGCACAATAGTCTTCCTCTTCATTCCGCACCGCAAAGGGAGCCAGCGAAGCGAGGAAACGGTTGGCATTGGGTTGGTGGTAGACGGCATCGATGAGTTGAGCATCGCTCATGGGATAAGCCTCATGGAACAAACACCTTAGCCCGTCGGGCATACGCTGCGTCAGATAGTCGTTGAGCAATATACGACCCACGTGATTGGCCGATCCGTTGTCGCCCATGATAAAGCCCGTGCTGACGGGTTGGCAAGCAATGTGTTGCCCGTCGTAGTAGCAAGCATTGCTGCCGGTGCCAAGGATGCCCACAAGGCCTGCATGGTCGCCACTGACAGCACGACAGGCACCAAGCATATCTGTATCAACTTCGACTATTTCAGGCCGAAGAAACGAGGCAAGCAACTCCTTCACCCGTTGCCGCTGACGGTCGGCACCACAGCCGGCACCATAGAAGTAAAGTGAAAAGTGAAAAGTAGAAAGTGAAAAGTGTTGGCTGACTTGACGGCAGGCGGCGAGGAACTGCTCATCGGTGGTGAAATGAGGATTCAGGCCCTCGGTAACAATCATGTTATCAGTTCCTACCTGCGCCCAAGTGGTCTTGGTGCTCCCGCTGTCGGCCACCAAAATCATATTATGCCGATAATCTCGTTGATGTCCTTGATACCATGACGATTGCAATAATCTTCAAGGCCGTCGATAATCTTCATGGTAACGGCAGGGTCGACGAAGTTGGCGGTGCCTACCTGGATGGCTTTGGCACCAGCCATGAGGAACTCCAGCGCATCGGCAGCAGTACTGATGCCACCCAAGCCGATAACGGGAATCTGCACGGCATGAGCCACTTGCCACACCATGCGCACAGCCACGGGCTTCACACAGGGGCCACTCAAGCCGCCGGTGATGGTGCTGAGGTAAGGCCGCTGGCGCTCCACATCAATGGCCATGCCCAACAGGGTGTTGATGAGGCTGACGCTGTCGGCACCGGCACCTTCGACCGCTTTGGCGATGTCGACGATGCTCGTTACATTGGGTGTCAGCTTTACTATCAGCGTCTTATGGTATACTTTGCGCACCTCGTTGACCACTTGTGCCGCCATATCGGGGTTTGTTCCGAAGCCCATGCCGCCCTTCTTGACGTTGGGGCAGCTAATGTTCAGCTCGATGGCGGGTATCTTGTCCAGCGCATCTATCTGCTCGGCCACCGAACAGTATTCCTCAATGGAAGAGCCGCTGACATTAACGATGATATTGGTGTCCAAGTGCTTGATTCTATGATACACCTCGGCACAGAACTTCTCCACACCGCCGTTCTGCAGCCCCACGGCGTTGAGCATCCCCAAGGGGGTTTCGGCCATACGGGGATAAGGGTTGCCCTCACGATGGCTGCCGGTGGTGCCCTTGACAATGAAGCCACCCAAGCGCTCAAGGTTGACAAAGTCGGCGAACTCCTCGCCATAGCCAAAGGTGCCGCTGGCGGTCATCACAGGGTTCTTTAAACTGAGATTGTGTATGTTGACGTTTAGCATTGATACCATTTTTTAAGTGTGGAAATATCGAACACAGGGCCGTCTTTGCAGACGCAGCGGTGTCCCTCGTCGGTGTCGGTGACGCAGCAGAGGCAGGCACCGACACCGCAAGCCATCATGTTTTCGAGGCTCACCTCGCAGCGCAAGCCACGCTCGGCAGCGCTGCGAGCCACCGCCTTCATCATGGGCGTAGGTCCGCAGGTATAAATCATGTCGTAGGGTTCACTGAAAGCGGGATGACTGACCACCAAACCCTTGTGACCCATTGAGCCATCGTCGGTGGTGAGGCAGAGGGTGCCGTAGGGCTGGAACTCGTCGCGCACAGGAATGAGGTTAGCGGTGCGTCCTCCAAGGAGGATGGTGCACTGCACACCCTTTGCTTTCAGCTCTTTGGCAAGATGCAACAGAGGAGCAGTGCCAGCGCCGCCACCCACCAGCAAAGCACGGCTGCCGGCCGGGAGGTCGGTGGTGAAACCATGCCCAAGGGGATATACCAGATTGAGATGGTCACCCACTTGCAGAAGGCTCAGTCGACGGGTGCCGTTGCCAACAACCTGTATGAGGAGGCTCAGCGTGCCAGCCTCGGGGTCGACATCGTGCACCGAAATGGGTCGCCGCAGCATGACGCGTGGCTCGTCCTCGACCAGAACCTCGACAAATTGCCCGGGAGCAATGGGTTGCATGTGGCCGCCATGCTTGAGCACAAGCGAGAAATAGTGCTCGCCCCGCTGCTGGCGGTCAATGATGGTAAAGTTGTGTATCTCTTTCATAATGATATAATTCTCATGTACCCTGCTTGAGCCCCAAGAGTCGTTGGAAGAAACGCTTCCACGAGGCGGCATCGAAGAGCGAAGAGTCAGTGGTGGCTTGGAAGGTAAGGATAATGCCAATGGGCAGCATAGCAAAAGTGCTGATCCACATGCCTATGGGACCGATAACGCCCTCGCGAACCGCCTTCTCGGAAATCATGCCTATAATATAGTAGATAACAAAGAACAGGACCGATGCTACCAGCGGCAAGCCAAGACCTCCCTTGCGCACAATGGAACCAAAGGGGGCTCCAATAAGGAACAGCAGCAAACAGGCCACAGAAAGGGTGTATTTGCGCTGCCACTCGATATAGTGGCGGTTGATATACTCGCGATCAGCCTGCTGCAACTCGGCATTCATCTTGGCGTCCTTGGCTCCCGAAGTAGCGGAATTGATGGCATAGTTATAGATACGACGACGGCGTTCTTCGGGCCTAAGCTCCGGACGCTCTGTGTCCTCCTCTTTCTCTACAACCTCCTTGCCGGCCTTGTATTGGTTCCATGCGTGCAGGCTGATGGTGATATCGTTGCGGCACTGCTGCCGGCGCTCGACAAACGAATCCTCCAACCGACGCACCGTGGTGTCAAGCTGGGCCACATTCATCATCTGGTAGCTGCCCTTGAAGAGGTCTTCGCCGCTACGGTTGAAAGCAAAAGAGGATATATCGAACGTGATTGTCTGCTCGGCGAATCCGATGGAGGTTAGGGGGCGACGGTTGTAGTTCTCGCCCGTGGTGGATTCGGTGTAGGAATAGCCGTCATTGAGGGTGAAGCGCAGGTAGCGGTTGTCGGGCGAAGACTGCATCACGCCTCGCTGGGCGACAATGACGGTGGTTTCACTCATACCCTTGGAGTGGTCGTAGATGATGACGTCGTGCAATGTACGGCCGTCGGGATCCTTGCTGCCCACACGGATTACATAGCCTTCGATGTCCTTATAGTACTCGCCTGGACGGATGTTGACGGCAGGCTTCTTGCGCGTGACGTCGTAAAGCGTCATGCGATACTTAAGCATGGCGGAGGGCATCACATTGTTGGCAAAATAGAAGGCCATGCCGGTAAGCATCAACACCACCAGGGTCATGGGCATCATCACACGACTCACGGAGATACCGCCTGCCTTCATAGCTACCAACTCATACTTCTCGCCAAAGTTGCCCATCGTCATAATGGAGGCGAAAAGCACTGCAATGGGCAGGGCCATAGGGACAAAGGTGGCCGAAGCATACATCAGCAGTTCTGCAATGACCGAGAACTCAAGTCCCTTGCCAACCAGGTCGTCGATGTACTTCCACACGAACTGCATCAACAGCACAAAAACCGAGATGGAGAACGTCAGCAGCAGCGGGCCAATGAACGAGCGGAGTATGAGTCGGTCGATTTTCTTCATAACATGTTACATAAGGCCCAATGCACGAAGCAAATCGTTGCCGTTGGCCAATATCAGCAGTGCCAGCAAGAGGAACATTCCGATATTCTGCACTACATTGAGGAACTTGTCGGAGGGCTTGCGGCCGGTAATCATCTCCCAAAGGGTGAACATGATATGGCCGCCGTCGAGACCTGGGATGGGGATGATGTTCATGAACGCCAGGATCAACGCCAGCAGAGCCGTGAGGTTCCAGAAGGCCTGCCAATTCCATGTTTCGGGGAAGAGCTGCGCCATGGTGCCGAAGCCTCCAAGGTTGCGTGTGCCACCAGGCGAGAAGAGCACCTTGAGCGAGGAGACATAAGTGACGAGGGTCTTCCAACCGTAACTGATACCGGCGGGAAGCGCCTGCCAGAAGGTGTATTCAACATGACGATAGCCCTTGAAGAGGCGTGCAATATCGGTCTCGGCATAGACGCCTATCGTGGCACTCTCACTGACGAATACGGGCAGCTGCATGTAGTTGCCATCACGGTAGAAGCCCAAACAAACCGAGTCTTCTCTATGATATTTAAAGGAGTTTGTAATGGCAGAGAAAGCCGCCAGCATAGTGTCGTTGACACTGACAATGCTGTCGCCCGCCTTCAGGCCTGCTTTTTCGGCATTGGAGCCCGACACCAAGGACTTCACCACAAACGGCATGCGCGGCTCAATCAGGCTCTTGGGGCTTTCATGGTTGATACGTTCAATCAATCCGTCACCAATCGGGATGTCCACCAAGGAATCGCCACGAAGCACCGTGACCTGACGAGGGTTGTTGAGCAGGATAGCGGTGGAAGCATCGGCAAACTCATACATCTCCTGTCCGTCAACGGCATAGATAATGTCGCCGTTGAGGAAACCTTCGTCAAGCATCACTTGGTGATAGTCATAGCCCAAAGAGGCCTCACGCAGCGGCAGCTCATCCTTGCCCCAATGAGCGAAGATGCAGGCGTACAGAAGCAATGCTGAGAGGAAGTTGACCAAGATACCGCCGCTGATGATGCACAGACGCTGCCAAGCGGGCTTGGTACGGTACTCCCATGGTTGCGGAGTGCTCTCCAAGTCCTTGGCGCCCTTGGTCTCGTCAATCATGCCCGCTATGTCGCAGTAGCCGCCGAGCGGTATCCAGCCGAGACCCCACAAGGTATTGTTCTGGTCCTCAGGGGCCAAGTTCTTCTCGTCCCACGAATCAGGTGTTTTTGCATTGAAGAAGAGGAAGTGCCACTTGCCGCCAAACTTCTTGGCTTTCAGTATGGAGAACTTCCAATTGAAAAATATATAGTATCTGCGCACGCGCGTGCGAAAGAGCTTGGCAAAGAAGAGGTGACCCAATTCATGGGTGGCCACCAAGAGCGTCAAACTCAGCAGTAAAGCTAACAGTCTCATTGATTTCTAACGGTTTTATCAGTTTGCAAAAGGTCGTCAAGGGTCGGCTTGGCGATGAAGGTGGCACGCTGCATAGCGGCTTCGACATGGTCGGCAATGTCAAGAAAGCCTATCTTGCTGTCGATAAAACGCTGCACAGCCACCTCGTTGGCGGCGTTCATCACGCAAGGCATATTGCCTCCCTGGGCAATGGCACGGTAAGCCAAATCAAGGCAACGGAAAGTGTCACGGTCGGGTTTCTCGAAGGTGAGGTTTGGGTAGTTGGCGAAGTCGAGTCTCGGGATATGGCTCTCGATGCGTTCGGGGAACGTAAGGGCGTATTGTATCGGGGTCTCCATGGTCGGCACGCCCATCTGTGCCTTGATGCTTCCGTCGCTGAACTGCACCATCGAGTGCACTACCGACTGTGGATGCACCACCACTTCTATGTCGTTGGCCTCCACACTGAAGAGCCATTTGGCCTCAATGACCTCCAGGCCTTTGTTCATCAGCGTGGCCGAGTCAATGGTCACCTTGCGGCCCATGCTCCAATTGGGATGCTTGAGTGTCTGTTCCAGGGTGACGCCCACCAGCTCCTCGCGTTTCTTTCCACGGAAGGGGCCACCGCTGGCGGTGAGCAGTATCTTGTCCACATGGCTGTTCTCCCCCACCAGGCATTGGAAGATGGCGGAATGTTCGCTATCGACCGGAAGAATGGGAACATGGTGCCGAAGTGCGGCTTCGGTGACAATGGCACCGGCCACCACCATTGTTTCCTTATTGGCAAGGGCCACAGGTTTGCCATGTTCTATGGCACGCAAGGTCGGCTTGAGGCCTGCAAAGCCCACGATAGCCGCCACAACGATGTCGATGCTCTCCATCTCCATCACGTCGATCATCGCCGCCTCGCCTGCAAAGACCTTCACGTCGCTGTCTTTCAGCGCATCCCGTACCTGGGCATACTTGCCCTCGTCGGCAATCACCACGGTGTTGGGATTGAACTCACGGGCCTGCTCGACGAGGAGGGTGGCATTAGAACCGGCACACAACACCTCGACAGCCATACGGTCGCGGTGACGCCTCACAACGTTTAGCGTCTGCGTCCCTATCGACCCTGTGGATCCCAATATGGCTATACGTTTCACTTTGTCTTTTAAAATGATATATACTCCTCGGGGTTGACGGCCACACCGCCCACCCATATCTCAAAATGCAAGTAGGTTCCTAACTCCTGACGGCCTCCATTACCGACATAGGCTATAGGCTCTCCGGCACGCACGGCATCGCCCTGCCGTTTCAGTAGCGAGCCGTTGTTTTGATATACGGTGACCACATTCCCAGGATGTTGTAACGCAATCACATGGCCTCGCTCGGCAGTAAAACCAGCGAAGATAACGGTGCCATTGTAGGCAGCACACACCGCTCGTGTGGCATCGCCGGCAATGTCAACCCCATGGTGCGAGGCGCTGTAGGGAGTCAGTATATTGCCCTTGAGCGGTGGAAAGAAGAGATGCGTGATAGCGGGGGCGGCATCGGACGCCGAAGTGCTGGCCAACGTGGAAGTCTCCTTCACCTGGTAGCGGTTATCCTCACGCTCCACCTCAAGACGCAAGAGGCTGTCCTCCACCGTGTGACGGTAGGCTTTGGCCAACTGCTGCAGGTTGGCGGCGCTGTCGCTTTGCGGAGCCTCGGGGTCGCTGCCCAACTCTTCTCCGCGCAACACCGCCTGCATCGTGGCAATCATCCACTCCTGGTTTTCCAACTGCGTCTGCAGCGAGTCAATCTTCTTGGCGTTCTCATAGGTCTGCTCCACCATGCGGGTGTCGGTGTAGCCCGGTATCCACTCGCGCAACGGCGTAAAGGCGATGAGCACAGTGGTGAGCAGGATAAGGACAATGATGGTGACACCAATGGTGACAAAAAGGTTGATGCCCGACAGCTGGAAGGAGAACTTCTCCTTGAAGGTGTCAGTGTCCATCACCACAAAGCGGTGCTTCCGCTTGATTACATCGGTGACGGGGTTGTCCTTCAGCCTATACCACCATTTCTTCAGTCCCATGACTACAGGAGTTTAAGTTTAAAGTTTAAGGTTTAAAGTTTAAGGTCAAGTTGATGTCTGCATCCCTTTAACCTTAAACTTTAAACCTTAAACCAATACGCTTATCTATTAGAAGAATTTGTTACGCTGGTCAGTAATCTTGGCGGCGCTGCGCAGCACCTGGCCGACATAGCGCGACTTGATGGTGAGACCCTGCTCCATGCGGTTCATCTCGTTGGCATTGACCTCGCGGGCCACCTTGCCGTCGACCTGCACCACATAGACACCGTTGGCACCCTTGACAGGGCCGACAATGCCGTTCTTGGTAGCGGCCACAGCGGCCAGCACCTTGGGCTCCATGCCGAACTGCTGCAGGTTGTAGTCGCCGAACGACACACCTTCGAGGGTGTCGACAGCCACATTCAGGGCCACAGCCACCGAATTAATATCCTGGCCGGCCTTGACGGCAGCATTGGCACGCTCCATCAGCACCTGGGCCTTCTTGTCGAGACGCACCTGCTGCTCAATCATCGGGCGCATTTGGTCGAGGGTGGCGATACCCTTGCGGTAGACATCCTTCAGTGCCACAACCACAAACATGCCGTCGCACTCATAGACCTGGTCGGCCACAGCACCCACCTTGGTGTCCTCGTTGTAGGCCCACTGCACGATGCTACGGGCGTTGGGCACACCGGCCATGTTGTCGCTCATCATGTTCACACGGGCGCTACGCACCTGCATGTTCTGCTCACGGGCGGCCGCGTCGAAGGCATCGATACTGCGGTTCTGACCGGCAAAGCGGTTGGCCTCGTTATAGATGGCGCGGTTGGTATTGTTCGAGGGAACTATCTCGCGAGTAATCAAGGCCACACGATACTTCTTGGTGGCGGGGGTCTTGTCGGTCACCTTCACCACGAAGTATCCCACACCCATCGGGTGGGTGAAGAGGAAGCTCTGTCCCACGGGGGTGTTGATAATCTGCTCATTCAGGAAGCCGTAGCCACCGTCGAGCTGCCAATTCATGTCGCCCAGGGTTTCGCCCTTCTGCGGATCGTCGCTGAACTGCTCCACGGCCTGCTCAAAGCTCATCTTGTTGCCATTGACCAATGCCAGCACGCTGTCGGCCAGGTGCTTGGCCTGGTCGTCCGAGCGGGTGATACCGCCACCGGCATTGCTGTTGAGGATATAGACGACGCTGGCACGCAGGCTGTCGGGGCGCACGGCGCTGCCCATCACCTTGGCCATCATCCACTCGCCACCGGCCATCACAGGAGCCAGGAACGAACCGGCGCTGGCGGCAGCAATCTGCTCGTCGAAGGGGGCCTTGAAGGTGGCAGCCTTCACATAGGAGGAGTCATAGCTGCGGTCCGACTCAGCGTTGACAAAGAAAGCAATCTCGTCCTCGGGCACGGTTTGGAACTCTTCCCACACCTTCTTCACATCGTTCTCAATGTCGGTCAGGTCCTCGGGGGTGGGGTTAACCGGGAAGGTGATGAACTCCAACTCGCGCATCTCTTCCTGCACGCGGAACTCGGCGCGGTGCTCATCGTAGTAGGCCTTGAAGTCGTCATCGTTGATGGCGGCCTCTTCGTCAGCCACACTGCTGTAGGGCAGGGCGGCCACACGCACGTTGGAAGCCTCGCTGTTGTAGGAGGCAATCTTCTCATTGATAGCCTTGGGCATGTAGAAGCCGTTGCTGATAAGGCTGTTGTATTTCTGCTGCTCGCGGTCGCGTCTCACATTCTTCTCCAGCTCGACCCACTGCATGCGGCGCATGGTGTCGAGGTTGTCGAAGTTGTCAATCCAATAGTTCACCTGCTGCAGTTCGAAGCGGCCGGTCTGCGGGTCGGTAAACGACTGACGCACGGCGGGGTGGATAAACATACCGGTGTACATGTCGCTCAACTCGGCAGCCGTAACGGTGAGGCCGAGTTTCGTGGTCTGCTCCTCCATGAGAGTCTCATCAACGAACTGTTCCCACACCATCTCACGGATCTGGTTCTCCACATCCGACGGGATTTGCGTGGTCTGCTGCTGCATCTTGTAGTTGTTCTCCATCTCGGTCACCAGCTCGTTGAAACGCTGCGAGGTCATCGTGGTGGCATTGACTTTACCCACATCGGGGATACCACTCCTGTTCTTGGACAGGTCCTGAAAGATAAAGGCCAAGATAGCACCGCCCACCAGGACTACAGCTATCCACGAATGTTTTCTGATACTTCCAATGATTGCCATTTTCTGTAGTTATTAGTTTATTTTGTTATTATATTTTCTTTAATAAAAGCGTGCAAAAATACGAAGAAAAAAGCGTATGGAAAAATATTTTTTCCCAAGACACGCTCGTTGGCAGTGTAAACCACAAGAAATCAACACTTACCAATGGCCGATTTTACCTCGGAGACAACAGCGAAAAGGCACGCTAAAGGTCGTGCCGGCGACCCTGTTTCTTAAAATTTGAAGCCAAACGGCAGCAAATCACCTACGCTGGAGAAAATCCTCACACAACGCTCTGACACATAACAGATAACCCTCATCGGATGCCCCTGCTGCTGCTCATACTCGTCGAGCACCTGACGGCAGGCACCACAGGGCGAAGCTTCACAGAGACGACCCTCGGCATCCATTCCCACAATGGCAATGGCCGTGTAGTCACGCATCTGCGGATATTGGGCCGATGCGGCGAAGATGGCCGTCCGCTCGGCACAGAGGCCCGACGGATAGGCGGCGTTCTCCTGGTTGCTGCCGCAAACCACACGGCCGTCGGCCAGCCGCACCGCAGCACCCACATGGAACTGCGAATATGGCGCATAGGCCCCCTGGGCGGCACCCACTGCCTGCTCCAGCAATTCTCGGTCGTCCGAAGGCATTTCGGCCATCGAACCGTATTCCTGATAATTGATTGTCAGTTGCTTGTTCATAATCTAGCCGTTTTTTCCAACCACAAAGATACGAAAAATATTCCATACCCGCACCCACTTCTGCCTTCCACCCCACTGACAGCTGCATCCCCTCGGCACAATTTTTATCCCACCCCCGCGTTATTTTTTCATTCAATATGCTCGCCGAACACCAATACATCGCCATCGACCTCAAGTCGTTCTACGCCTCCGTCGAGTGCGTCGAACGAGGATTGGACCCTCTGGAAACCAACCTTGTAGTGGCCGATCTCAGCCGCACCGAGAAAACCATCTGCCTGGCGGTGACGCCCTCGCTCAAGGCATACGGAATCGGTGGACGTGCACGTCTGTTCGAAGTGGTGCAACGGGTGCGACAGATCAACGCCCAGCGGCGCCGCAATGCCCCCTATGGACAGTTCACCGGTGAGTCGGCCAACAGCACTGAACTTCAGGCGCATCCCGAGCTGGCTGTCACCTACCATGTGGCACCGCCGCGCATGGCCTACTACATCAACTACAGCGCCCGCATCTACAGCATCTACATGAAGTATGTGGCCCCCGAGGACATCCATGTCTACTCGGTCGACGAGGTGTTTATGGATGTCACCAACTACCTGGGAACATACAAGATAACGGCCCACGAGCTGGCACGCCGCATGGTAAACCACGTGCTGCGCGAGACAGGCATCACCGCCACTGCCGGCATCGGCACCAACCTCTACCTCTGCAAGGTGGCTATGGACATCGTAGCCAAGCACATACCGGCCGACAAGGACGGCGTGCGCATCGCCGAACTCGACGAGATGAGCTACCGCCGCCTGCTGTGGAACCACCGGCCGCTGACCGACTTCTGGCGCGTGGGGCACGGCATCGCCCACAAACTCGAAGCCTGCGGCATGAAGACGATGGGCGACGTGGCACGCCGCTCGCTGGAGAAAGAGGAACAGCTGTATAAACTCTTCGGCGTCAACGCCGAACTGCTCATCGACCACGCCTGGGGGTGGGAGCCCTGCACGATAGCCGCCATCAAGGCCTACCGCCCCAAAAGCAACTCCTTCAGCTCGGGACAGGTGCTCTCCGAACCCTACCCCTACGGGAAAGCCCGCATCGTGATGCGCGAGATGGCCGACGCGATGGCCCTCAAGCTGGTGAGCCTCCACATGGTGGCACATCAGGTGAGCATCTTCGTCAACTACGACACAGCGAGCCTGAAACAAGACACTTACACCGGCGAGGTGGTCAGCGACTACTACGGCCGCCCGGCCCCCAAACCCGCCCACGGCGGCGCCACCCTCCCCTACCCCACCTCGTCGGCACGCCTCATCACCGAAACCGCCATGCAGCTCTTCGACCAGGCGGTGAACCCCAAGTTGCTGGTGCGAAGGCTCACCATCGTTGTAAACCAGGTGGTTGACGAGGAGAAGGTGACCGCCAACGCGCCTGCCGAACAACTCGACATGTTTGCCGACTACGAAGCGCTGGCCCGTCAACGCGAAGCCGAACAAAAGGCCCTCGACAAGGAGCGCCGCATGCAGGAGGCCGTACTCACTATCAAACGGAAATTCAGCAAGAACGCCATCCTCAAAGGCATGAACCTCGAAGAGGGGGCCACCGCCCGCGACCGCAACCGCCAAATCGGAGGACACAAGGCGTAGTTAAGAGTTAAAAGTTATGAGTGACTATGAGGACATAATCAATTTGCCGCACCACGTGTCGACACACTATCCACGCATGAGCATGGAGGGGCGCGCCGGACAATTCTCACCCTTCGCCGCCCTCACAGGCCTCGGGGCTGCCATCCGCCGCGCCGCCGAGCAACCCGACGAACAGCTCTACTTCGACGACGACATGATGCAAAGCCTTTACAACGAACCCCTTGACGAAGAATAACCCATGAACCTCTCCCCTTTCACCTCTCACCCCTCACCTTGTCTCATAGGCCTCTCGCCAATGGACGACATCACCGACCTGCCCTTCCGTCAGCTCTGCAAGGAGTTCGGCGCCGACCTGCTCATCACCGAGTTCATCGCCAGCGAGGCCCTCAACCGCGACGCCGAGAAAAGCCTCCGCAAGATGCGCTTCACCGAAGAGCAGCACCCCATTGGCATACAGATATTTGGCGCCAACGAAGAGGAGCTGCTGCGCTGCCTCGAGGTGGTCGAAAAGGCCGAGCCCGATTTCATCGACATCAATTGGGGCTGCCCCGTGCGCAAAGTGGCCGGCAAAGGAGCTGGTTCAGGAATCCTGCAAGACATACCTAAGATGCTTGGAATCACCACTTCACTCGTCAAACGTGCACATCTGCCCGTCACCGTGAAGACCCGCTTGGGCTACAGCGCTGATTCCATGAAGATAACCGACTTTGCCGAAGCGCTGCAAGACACCGGCATCGCCGCCCTCAGCATCCACGGACGCACTAAGACTCAGATGTATAGTGGAACAGCCGATTGGACACTCATCGGCGAGGTGAAGAACAACCCCCGCATACACATCCCCATCCTCGGCAACGGCGACATCACCACCGCAGCGCAAGCCATTGAGAGCAAGAGGTATTACGGTGTCGACGGCCTTCTCATCGGCCGCGCCGCCATCGGCAACCCCTGGATCTTTGAGCAATGCCAGCGGGCCTTCCGCGGTGAACCGGAACGGGAGATTACCGTTGCCGAGCGTGTCGACGTCTGCCGCCGCCACCTCCACATGGCGGTGGAATTCAAAGGCGAGCGCACCGCCATTTTCGAGATGCGCAAACACTACGGCAACTACTTCAAGGGGTTATACAACTTCAAGCCCTACCGCCTCGCCCTCGTCAGCACCACTACCCTCGCCGACCTCGACACCCTCCTCGACCGCATCAAAGAACACTATACCACGCGAACTTGTAACCAATTAGCGTGAGCGCAAGAGATCCGAAAAAATGAAGAATAGAAATACACCAAATACCATGAAACAAGCATTCATCCTGCTACTGACCATTGCCTCCGTGATTCTGCCACGGGCTATCCACGCACAAAGCGGCCCACACGAACAGCATATTGACAGCTTATGGCAATCAAGCCTGTATGAAGAGGCCTACCAATACGCCAAACACCGTTGGCAAAGCCTGCCTGCAGATAAGAGTCAGGAATTCAAAGATGCCACGGCCGAATATTACGGTACAACCTATATGCTTGAAATGTTCTATCGGTTTCAAGAGAACTTCGCGGAGGCGTTGAAACTCAACGAGGAGATGCTCGACTTGATGAAACCGGAAACCGACTATTACGCCATCCGCAACAAAATTGTCTGCTATTCGGGAATGGGACAATACGCCGACGCCGCCAAGAACAGAGCCTTGCTATACAAAGCCCACAAGAAAGACAAACTGCCTTGTGAATATGAGCTATGCCACTATTTCAATTTCGATTTCTTCAAAGTGGATACCCTCAATGTCTGGGGATACGAATGGTACGACGAGTTGCCGAAGGACCGTTTCTCCACCAGTTTCACCAAGGTCGTTTACTATGTTTACAACACCCATCCCGACGGCAGCGACAAAGACCAGCTTTACCGTCTGCATCTGATTATGTTCCATGGGACGGACATGCCCTTCGACTACATCATGGAGAAATGCATCTCAACAGAGAAAGGCGAATGGCAAGGCTCCATGTACGAATACACCTATAAGGAAAACATCGACTACGAAAAGCTGCACAACGACGTGAGAGAAATCGTCAAAGGGGACAAGAAGACAGATACTCAACGTGGTAGCCGCTTTAAAAATATTGAGAACGTCTACCCTGATTCTGCCGGTACTCCAGCAGGGCCCGTTTTGGCACGACAGAAAACAGAATATGTCGACGAGGAGCCTTATAAAGAATTTAATCTTTATGGACCATACAAACAATTGGAGATGGAGATCTCGCTGAAGGGGGCTGTCAAGTCGGTCATGGAAACCGGTGTGCTGAAAAAAGGCAATGCCTCCGAGTATTCTCCTGCCAACCAACAAACCTGGAAATTTTCCCCAACAGGGCTGATGTCCCGTTTCATGGTCACCACCCCTCCTCGGACAGATATTCATGGCCATGACTCCACAGACACAATAGCCTTTTATGTCTTTGATTCCGATGGCCGTTTGCACCATGTCATTGAAGAATACTATAATAGCGAGAACTCTTTCGAGTATGACGAAAACGGACATTTGGCAAAAGTATCGACCCATTATTGGGACGACAAACTTTTTTTGGAAAAAGAAATCACTCTCAATGACGAAGGTAAACCCGTGCGAGTGGAAGAACGAAGGAATGGTAAAAAGCTTACCGTGGACACCTATTGCTACGATGAGCGAGGCAACAAAGTGGCGCATCTGACAGACAACCGGGATGATGCTTTTGTGTATGACGACCAGAACAACATGATTTTCGAAGGAGACTGTAAGCGTTACAAAAATTGCAACTGCAAGGGTTTCAAAGCAAGCCAAGGATATGAATATGATGACCAGCATCGATTGATCCGCAAGTATTCCATCGGCGACTGGAAGCCCAGCGGATGGGACACTTATTACCAATACGATAGTGCCGGAAGAGAGATCGAATACAAGCACTATGATGTCCGCGGCACACAGAAAACTTTCGACCGTCACATCCAAACCACCTACGATTCCGCCGGGAGGATAGTGAAGAAGGAGGCCCTGCTAGGAAACTATCTTCTCAACGATGCCCTATTCTACTACAGCATGGTTGTTATGGAAGAATTTGCCTATGACGAACAAGGCAATCTGGTGGAACATGTCGCCTACAAAAAAAAGGACCAACCATACAAGATTGTCCGCTACCAATTCGAATACGATTCCCACGGGAACTGGGTGAAACGTGTGCGCTCCGAAGGGACTGACGAACAATCTCTGGTTGTCATGAGAATTCAAGAAAGACAGATTGAGTATTACGAATAAATAAAATAGTTCTAGTGGGCTGACGAGTTAAAAGTTCTACATCAATACAATAATTCCCAATAAGATTCGTTGTAAAGGCATGGAAAAGAAGAATATCATCGAGATAAAGAACAAGCGGGCGGCGTATGAGTACTTCCTGATGGACGAGTACACCGCCGGCCTGGTGCTGATGGGCAGCGAGATCAAGAGCATCCGCGAGGGCAAGGCCAACCTCAACGATGCCTGGTGTACCTTCGTGGGCAACGAGCTGTTTGTAAGGGATATGCACATCTCGGAGTATAAGTTCGGCAGCTATTGGGGCCACACCGCCAAGCGCGACCGCAAGCTGCTGCTCAACCGCCGTGAACTGCGCAAGTTGCAAATCAAAATCAAGGAGCGCGGCTACACCATCGTGCCCGAACTGCTCTTCGTCAACCCCCAGGGCTACGCCAAACTGACCATCGCCCTCGCCAAGGGCAAACACCACTACGACAAGCGCGAGACCATCAAGGCCAAGGACTCGCGCCGCGATATGGAACGGGAACTTGCTTAATTGCTTGAGTTATGAAGGTATATAAATTTGGAGGAGCGTCCGTCAACAGCGCCGACGCCGTACGCAATATGGCGCAGATAGTGCAAAAACACTTGGAATCAGAGCCTTTGGTGGTAGTCGTCTCTGCTATGGGCAAAACAACCAACCTGCTGGAGAAGTTGGTTCCTGGGGCGGCCAAAGTGGAGGATACGACGGTTTTTCGGCAGCAGCTGGAGGAGTATCACCGCAGCATCGCCACGGCGTTAATGCCTGGTAACATGGAGGTTCAGCATAAGATAGATGCCCTGCTGGCCGACCTCGACCACCTCTGCGCCACCCTGCCACCCAACGTGGAGCACTACAATTACAATTACGACCAGGTGGTCAGTCACGGCGAACTGCTCTCGACCACCATCATCGCCACCTACCTCAACTCGCTTGGAATAAATACCTTGTGGGCCGACGCACGCCAACTGATCAAAACCGACAGCCACTACCGCGAAGGACGTGTGGATTGGAGCGCCACAGAGAAGGAAATCAAGAATTTAGAATTAAGAATTAAGGGTTCCTGCCATGTTATCTTGACGCAGGGCTTCATCGGCGGCACCGCCAACGGTCAGACAACCACCCTCGGCCGCGAGGGCTCCGACTACACGGCCGCCATCCTAGCCTACTGCCTTGATGCCGAGAGCGTCACCATCTGGAAGGACGTGCCGGGCTTCCTCAACGCCGACCCCAAGTTCTTCAACGACACCGTCAAAATCAACCAGATACCCTACAACGAAGCCATCGAGTTGGCCTACTACGGCGCCTCGGTCATCCACCCCAAGACGGTGAAGCCCATCCAAAACAAGAACATCCCACTCTACATCCGCTCCTTCATCACCCCCGACAGCGAGGGTTCTGCCGTTGGCAACTATCATACTATCAGCCCTGAAACGCCACTCTACATCTTCAAGAACGACCAAATACTGCTCTCCATCCTGCCGCGCGACTACTCCTTCATCGCCGAGGACAACCTGCAGGTCATCTTCGGATTGCTTAACGAGCTTGGTATCAGGGTGAACCTGATGCAGAACTCGGCCCTGAGCTTCTCCATCTGCGTGGACAACAATCCGCAGCGTATCGGGGTGCTGATAGAGCGCCTAAAGAGCATGTTCCGTGTGCGTTACAATGAAAACCTGCAACTCATCACCATCCGCTACTACACACAGCAGGTGATCGACCGCATCGTCGCCGGCCGCCCCATCCTCCTCGAGCAGCGCAGCCGCACCACCGAACAAATCATCGTCCCATGTAAATAATCCCCTCTTCCATGAAGAAACTTACTTTACTTCTTGCATTTGTGGCTGTCTGTTTCGGAGGACAGGCACAGGTGAAAGTCTATGACGAAAGCCTTGACGCCATGCAGCAAATCCAAGAGGCTACCGCTTTGGCTCAAAAAACCAATCGCTATGTGCTCTGTCAGGTGGGTGGCAACTGGTGTCCGTGGTGTCTCCGCTTCGCCGATTTCGCCAAGAAAGACAGCGTTATCGCCCCCCTCATCAAAGAGAACTTTGTCTACATCCACGTCAACTACTCCAAGGGCAACAAAAACGAGAAAGCCATGCGCTTCCTTGGCAATCCCGGCCGCTTCGGCTACCCCGCCTTCGTGGTGCTCAACCGCGAAGGGCAGCCCATCCACATCCAGGAGTCGGCATCGCTCGAGGAGGGCAAAGGCTACAGCCGCCAGCGCGTGGAAAAGTTCCTCCACCTTTGGAACCGTAAAGCCGTCGAGGCCGAAGCCACCCTGCTGGAAGAGGCCTACCAAAAGCAAGACACAGCAATGCTGTACGAGTTCTTCAACCATTGGGCAGAAGATGTTATATCCAACGAAAATGACACCACCACTAACAAATGGCAGAACGAATGGGTGGCGGAAGCCCATAAGGTGTTCACAGCCTTCTACCAACCACTCCAGCTGGAAAAGATAGGCTGCAGGCCTCTTCCCTATCAAGACTACCCCTATTTCATTGTGCAAAACAGCCTGTACAAGATTTCTGTGGCGGAGATGGATACCCTCCCATTCAAGCCTGACGAACTTGAGGCATACTATACCAAACGTATCCGTCAAACATATCCCGACGACAGCACACGCCAAAAAAAGATAGAATACCTACAGAGAGAAATCAACCTGGGCCGCATGTCTTTGGTATTTAATGACGATTGGTTTTATGAGCCTTGGGTGAAAATCAAAACCTCTGAGATAATGAGGAACATCGAATTCCGCCCCCAGGTAAGCTTCCCCAACAAGAAAATCGTCTATCTGACTGATAGATACAAGAAAATGTTAGACGATTTCCTCGGCGACCAACATGTCGACCTGGGAACGGAGAACATCATGCAGGTAGCCTATGCCAAGGACGAGAGTCGTCAAAGGATGGAGTTCCTCATGAAGGCAGCCAAAATATTCTATGGCCACTGGGGCGGCTACTGGCAATACGAGACCTATCCCGAAGCCAATTCAATTATTTTTGACCGCGAGATGCAGCGCGCCATCGTATATTTCCGCTTCGTCTACGAGGGTGGCGAGGTGTACCTGGAAAAGAAGGACGGCAAATGGACCATCTTCTCCGGACAACTCACTTGGACTGAATAATCGCTATCTATGCAGCCGCAGCAGGGCGTCGCGCACCTCGTTGTCGGAAATCTCTACATCGATGACGGGGGCGCCGAGTTCCTGCAACAAGACACACCGCAGCGACCCTGCGGTGTTTTTCTTGTCCTGCCGCATCAAGGGGAACATCTGCTCGATGTCCTTCAAGGTGAAGGGTGAGAGGTGAGGGGTGAACTCTTTGAGCCAGCGGGAGTATGTGGTGTAGACCTCCTCAGCAAGGCCGAGTTTCTTCGTTGAGAGATACATGGCCACCTTCATGCCGACGCCCACGGCAAGGCCGTGCGGCAAGCCGCGATAGACCTCGATGGCGTGGCCGAAGGTGTGGCCGAAGTTGAGTATCTTCCTGATACTATGGTCGTAGGGGTCGGCCTTCACCACGCGCGCCTTGAGGCGGGCCACTTCTTTGACAGTGGATAGTGGATAGTGGGTAGTGGATAGCAGTCGCTCAAAAAGTGCGGGGTCGGTGACGGCGGCGGTCTTGACCATCTCCATGCGGCCGTTGAGGAGCTCCGTCTCAGGGAGGGTCTCCAGGAACGCCGGTTCTATGACCGTTAGCACAGCAGGATAGAAGTGGCCGATGCTGTTCTTCACGCCGCCGAAGTCGATGGCCGTCTTGCCGCCGATGGCAGCATCGACCATACCGAGCAGGGTGGTAGGCACGTTGATGTGGCGGATGCCACGCTTGTAGCCAGCCGCCACAAAGCCGCCGAGGTCGCAGACACAGCCGCCGCCGAGGTTGACCAGCACCGCGTTGCGGTCGGCCTCACCTTCAAGGAGGGTCTGCCACACCTGCGCCGCCACCTCCAGACTCTTGCACTCCTCGCCCACAGGCACCTCTATGAACTCGGCCTCCTGCAGCGCCTCGACGCTGGAAATCAGCAGCGGCAGACAATGCTGGAAAGTATTCTCATCCAACAGGATAGTGTACTTCGCCCCCTGCCATTCCTCCTTGGCCAGCTCGCGCCCCAGCGCCTCAAGGCCACCATAGATAATCTTGCTTTGTTTCATCATATTTACAATAACGCACATTTGCATGTAATATTGTAAATGAGCGATGATGCCTGCCCCACAGGGACAATATTTTGATTGGACCTGCGTTAATAAACCGCAACTTATGGAGAACATGCGACCTTATATCAAGAAGACCCTTTTTATCTGCACCGCACTGCTGATGCTCAGTCCTTGGTCTTCAGCACAGACAATTGTTGAGGCATGGCCCGCGTCGGAGATTGCCAAACTGCATGCACAGTTGGCAGACGACCCCGACAACAAGACGGCCCTTGAGCGATTGGGAAATATCTATTATTATGACTTCCTCGCCGCCCACGGCAGCTCACAATTCTATAATACAAACACATTGGAACCTTTAGAGCACACTTTTGAGCACGCCGCCGACAGCGCACTATACTACTTCAAGCGCCTGTTCCTGCTGGACGAAAAGTGGGAATACCTCTACTATCCCATCTGCCAGCTGGAGACCAACCTGGGCCTGCAGCCCGACATCGCCATCTATGCCCCCGAGCACTGGCCCGACACCCTCTGCTTTCCCATCGACTATTTCTGCAACCTCCCCATCAACGACAGTAATTGGCAGCAGCACTACGATTGGGACCTCTATTGGGAGATGCGCCACGCCTATCTCACAGCCCACATCGCCAGCGCACAACTGCATGACCTCGGCGCCGAGACTCTCAGCGACAACGGTGGCGAGAGCTTCCGCGTGCTGGCCGAGTACCTGCCCGATGGTGGTATAGTGCTCTACACCTACACCCGCCACCGCGAAACCTTCACGGCAACCTACACCACAGGACACTACATACTCACGGACGATGGGTGGAAATGGAAACGCGGCAAAACGAAGAGCCATAAATACTACGGCACATCCGTCAACATGCGCCAGCTTTGGGACGCCGCCGGACTCGACACCATACCCGTCAGCCACGCACCAATCATGATTGACGGCTCCTACTTCATCTTCGAGCACCGTATGGGCTCCTTCTACCGTGCCCACGAGGAAAGCAACGCCACCGAGGCGATGGAGGCTGTGGTCGACTACATCGAGGCTATGGCCAAAGGCAAGCCCCCCAAGACTAAAAAACAGAACCACAAACAATGAAGCTGGAACTACTCTCCCCTGCCAAGAACCTGGAGTTCGGCCGCGAGGCGGTGAATCACGGCGCCGACGCACTCTATATCGGTGCGCCGGCCTTCGGTGCCCGCGCCGCCGCCACCAACACCCTCGAGGATGTCGAGGCCCTGGTAAAATACTCTCATCTATATGGTTGCAAGGTATTTGCAACCGTCAACACCCTGCTTTTCGACGACGAATTGGAGGCCGCCGTTGGCATGATACGGCGCCTCTACAACATCGGCGTGGACGCACTGATTATCCAAGACTTAGGACTCCTTGAGTGCGGCCTGCCCCCCATCGAGCTGCATGCCAGCACCCAATGCCACAATGCCTCGTTGGAGCGCATAAAGTTCATGGAATCAGCAGGCTTCAAGCGTATCATCCTGGCTCGCGAGACCTCCCTGGAGCAGATGCGAGCCCTGCGCGAGGCCACCACCGTCGACCTCGAGGCCTTTGTACACGGCGCCCTCTGCGTCAGTTACAGCGGCCAATGCTATATGAGCCAATACCTCAACAGCCGCAGCGGCAACCGCGGCTGCTGCTCGCAACCCTGCCGCTCGACCTACGACCTCGTCACCGCCGACGGCCGCCTGCTGATGAAGGACCGCCACTTGCTGTCGCTCCGCGACTTCAACGCCTCGCAACAGCTTGCAAGCATGATAGATGCGGGCATCACCTCGTTCAAAATCGAGGGGCGTCTGAAAGACCTCAGCTACGTGAAGAACATCACGGCCTACTACCGCCAACTGCTTGACAGCCTGATGGAAGGCCACGAGCGTGCCTCCATCGGCAGCTGCACATTCACCTTCAGGCCCGACCCCGACCGCACCTTCAACCGCGGCTACACCGATTACTTCCTCCGCGGGCGCCAACCCATGGCCTCGTTCGACACACAGAAATCCCTCGGCAAGCGTATCGGCAAGGTGACCGCCATCGGCCGACGCACCTTGACCATCGACGGCACCGAACCCCTGGCCAACGGCGACGGCCTCTGCTATTTCGATGCCGACCATCGCCTGCAGGGCTTCCTCGTCAACGAGGTGCAGGGCCGCTCCGTGGCACCCAACCAGATGCCTGCCCTCAAGGTGGGCACCGTCATCTGGCGCAACAACGATGTGCTCTTCGAGCGCCGCCTACAGGGCCACAGCGCCGACCGTCGCATTGGCGTCGCCATGCGTTTCCGCACCACCGGGCAGAGCTTTTCCTTGGAGCTTGCCGACGAGGACGGCCTGACCGCAGCCATCTGCAAAGCGCTCGACCACACCCCCTCGGACAATCCCGACCGCAATTCACAGAACATCGTGCGGCAACTCTCCAAGCTGGGCGACACCCCCTTTGAGGCGCGCGAAGTAACCGACGAAACCAGCGGCTGTTATTTCCTCACCGCCTCGCAACTCAACCAGCTGCGCCGCGAAGCCGTCGAGGCGCTCACAAACCGCCGTATCGAACACTTCCGACCCGCCGACACCCTACGGATCGACTGCGGCACCCCCTACCCCGGGACAGTGCTCGACTACCGCGCCAATGTGCTCAACGCAAAAGCCGAAACATTCTATCGCCGCCACGGCGTGCAGCAGATAGAGCACGGCTTGGAACAGACCCTCGACTACGACGGCAAGGCCCTCATGACCACCCGCTACTGCTTGCGCTACGAACTCGGCTGCTGTCTGCAGGGCAAAAACAAAAAAGGAGAAACGAGTGGCGAAATAAAGCCCGCCGACACCCTCCTGCTGCGCAACCAAGAGCGGCTGTTCCGCCTCGAATTCGACTGCTTCGAGTGCCTCATGCGCATCTACAAAGCCTGACTTTCACCCCCGCACAAATACCCCTTGTTTCCGCCCCGCCAAAAGTGGGAGCGGAAATATTTTTTTCAAATTTTTTCTTCTTTTTTCGCCCTCTCTAAACCGCTAAAAATCAATACCACGAAAGTATCTTCTCCTTCTATTCTCCTACTGCTCTCCTACATATTGACAGAAGTTCTACACAATATGTTCGGCCATTCAACGTTAATACATGAAAAACGGGCGTCGAGCAGCCGAAGAACACTCGGAGAACGGACGGACCTGATAAAAACAGTTAACGTATGGGACTTATACCAAGAGGCATTACAGGGCCGGTCATCGGCAAGGTGGGGCCGGCAGTGGGCTACCTTTGGAAAGGGAAACCATGCCTGCGGGCCTATCGTGAACACATCAATTTCCCCAACACGGAGGAGCAGTTGCGGCAACGCAGTTGGTTTGTGGGCATGGTACGCTTTGCGGCACAGGCCACACCGGTGCTGCGGCTCGGGATGCGCCGGCAGGCCAACGAGGCAAAAATGACCGAGGGCAACCTGTTCATCCTGTGGAACAAACGGCATTTTCAGCTGATAGACGGAGCGCTGGACATCGACTATGCACACCTGAAACTCACGGCAGGTAGCGCAGCCGACGTCTATTTCCATGCCCCTCAGTTTAAGGAAAATGAGGTGTTGGAAGTTGATTTCGAGAAGAATACACTCTCGCTGCGGGCATCGGGAGACGACAATGTATACCTGTATGTCTACGCACCGCGACGCGGCATGGGCTATCTGTCGGCTCCCACGGCACGGCGCAACAAGTCGTTGAGCATGAGGCTGCCCGAAGCCTGGTCGGGCGAGGAGGTGCACCTCTACGGCTTTGTGGTCGACCGCGAGGGGCGTTCGTCCAACTCGACCTACATCGGCGTGGGGCGCGTGAACCACTATGAGGACCGCGGACGCTATATACCGCTGAACAAGAATTGGAAAGACTTTGTGGACATTGCCAACGAGGCCAACAACCCCGAAGCACCCGCGGAAGCCGTCGGCAAGGAGCAGGAAACCCTTGAAAAACCCACTATCGACCTCTTCGGCGACCCGCCGGAAGTACCGTAAGGGCATTGGCCGGGATAAAATCACGTTATTATAATATTATTGTATATCAGGAACATACGCGCGCGCCGAGTACTGCTCCACAGATTTTTTTTGCCATGTGTGAAAAAAGTTGTACTTTTGCAAACTCATTTTTGGGGCCAAAAGCCTCTAAAATGTTGACTCAGTAGCTCAGTAGGTAGAGCACAACACTTTTAATGTTGGGGTCCTGGGTTCGAGCCCCAGCTGGGTCACAGACAACCATCAGCAAGTCAGCAATGACTGACTCAGTAGCTCAGTAGGTAGAGCACAACACTTTTAATGTTGGGGTCCTGGGTTCGAGCCCCAGCTGGGTCACCAAAACCACCAAAGAACCGGAACCAGACATTCCGGTTTTTTTAGTATGAAACGCCTCCGCAACATACTGATTCCATGCCTTCTGGCTCTCTTATGCACGCCCTTTGCCGCCCTGGCGCAGCAGAGTCGCGAGCAGATGGCCGCCTACTATTTCGACCATGGCGATTTCGCCCAGGCCGCGCAGCTGTATGAGAGCCTCTACCAGCGTGGAAACAACAAGTTCTACTACCAGCGCCTGCTGGCCACCTACCTGGAAATGGAACAGTACAAAGAGGCGTTGAAGCTGGTGCAGCAGCGGCAGAAAACGGCCCCAAGAGACCTCTATCTGCTTGTCGACGAGGGAAATGTACAGCTGCGACAGGGCCAGGAGAAGAAGGCGCTGAAATGCTTTGACAAGGCCATTGCGCAAATCAGCAACAACCTGCAGCCCATCCCCGACCTGGCCATGGCGTTCCTCACCGCTGGACGGCCCTCGTATGCCGCGCAGACCTACCTCACCGCGCGTTCCAAAACCCGAAACAACACCCTGTATTTCAACGAACTGATAGGCGTCTACCAGCAGATGGGCGACTATGAGGCCATGACGGGCGAGTACTTCGACCTGCTCGATCACCAGCCCGGCATGATGCAGAGCATCCAGATTTCGATGCAACGCACACTGAAAGAGGCCCCCGACGGGCGGCTGGCCGACGGTGTGCGGCGCGCCCTGGTGAGCCGCATACAAGAGCATCCGGAGAACCGCAACTACTTGGAAATGATGATTTGGTTCTCCATCCAGCAGAATGACTACCGCTTCGCGCTGGAGCAGGCCCAGGCCGTCGATGCACGCTTCCCCGAGTCGGGCGGCGACCAGGTGATGCGCGTGGCCCAGATTGCGCAGAACAACGGCGCCTTCGACGTGGCCGTCGACGGCTATCGCCACCTGCAGCAGAAAGGGCCCGACAACGCCTACTATTTCGACAGCCGCGTGGGTGAGCTGGAGGTGGAGTTTGCCCGCATCAACCACAACTACAGCATTGACAGCAAGAGCTTTGCACAGCTCAGGGAGAAATATCTCGCCGCCTTCGCCGAGTTGGGCAAGAACGAGCGCACCCTGCCGCTCATGCGCCACTACGCCACGCTGATAGCCTACCACGGCGGCGATGTGCAGGAGGCTGTCAGCATGCTCGACGATGCGCTCGAACTGCCCCGACTGAAGGCCAAGACGCGTGACGAGGTGAAGCTTGAACTCGGCGACCTACTGCTCTTTGCAGGCGAAACCTGGGATGCCTCGCTGCTCTATATGCAGGTGGAGAAGGCCAACAAAGACGACATCCTGGGCGCCTCGGCCAAATACCGCAACGCCAAGCTCTCCTACTACAACCACGACTTCGAGTGGGCCAAGTCGCAACTCAACGTACTGCGTGCCTCGACCAGCAAACTTATTGCCAACGACGCCATGGAGCTGTCGCTCTTAATCTCTGATAACATGGAAGATGACAGCACCTACGGCATGCTGGAAATCTTCGCCGATGCCGACCTGATGCTCTACCGCAACAGACTCGACAGCGCCTGGAGCACCTTCGACCGCATTACGCGCCTCAGTCTTTCACATCCGTTGTTCGACGAGGTGCTGATGCGCAAGGCGCAAATACGCATGAAACAAGCACGTTATGACGAGGCCGACAGCCTGCTACAGCGCCTCATCGACTTCTACCCCACCGATATCACAGCCGACGACGCCCTGATCATGCGCGCCGAGCTCAACGAGCAGCAACTCGGGCGTCCCGACGTGGCGCTCAGCTGCTACGAGAAGCTGCTCCTCGACTATCCCTCGAGTCTCTACGCCGACCAGGCGCGCAAACGCTATAATGCACTGAAAGCAAGATGAATGAAGTAAAAGCAAAGAAGTTCCTCGGGCAGCATTTCCTCACCGACGAGGGCATTGCGCGCCGCATCGTGGAGAGCCTCTCGCCGGAGGTGGAGCGCCTGCTGGAAATCGGCCCCGGCATGGGAGTGCTGACCAAATACCTGATTGACAGGGAGCATACCGACTTCCATGTCATTGAGATTGACCGCGAGTCGGTGGCCTATCTGCACGACCACTACCCCACCCTCGACGTCATCGAGGGCGACTTCCTGCGGCAGGACCTTACTTCTTTATTCCATGACACTTACGCCATCATCGGCAACTTCCCATACAACATCTCATCGCAGATACTGTTCCGCGTGTTCGACAATCGCAACAGCGTCGCCGAGGTGGTGGGCATGTTCCAGAAAGAGGTGGCCGAGCGCGTGGCTGCCGGCCCCGGAAGCAAGACCTACGGCATCCTGTCGGTCCTGCTGTCGGCCTTCTACAACATTGAGTATCTGTTCACTGTGCCGGAGCATGTATTCAATCCGCCGCCCAAGGTCAAGTCGGCCGTCATACGCCTCAAACGCAACGACACGGCCGCGCTGGAGTGCGACGAAAGCCTTTTCGTGCAAGTGGTCAAGGCGGGCTTCAACCAACGCCGCAAAACGCTTCGCAACGCCCTGCGGCAACTGAATATGCCACTTGAGGCCGTCCCCGAACCGTTCCTCGGCAAACGCGCCGAGCAGCTGTCGGTCAACGAGTTTGTAACCATTACAAAAGCCATAGAATCATGTCGATAGTATCTTATATCGTCCTTGCTCTTGCACTGGGTATCAGCAGCATGTTGCTCTTCCGCCGTTGCGGTGAAGCCGCCCCTGTGCGCCTGTCGGCAGGTCTGCTGACGGTTGTGCTCGTGTCGGCCATCCATGTCGGTCTTTTTCTGCTGGGCCACCTGCTGGGCAGCCTGCTTTGCCTCTACTCGCCCACCGACCCGCACATGTACGACGATTTCAACGCCTACATCTTCCTCGGCATCACCATGGCCGTGGTTATCAAGCTGATAGTGCCCTACCTGAGACGCGAACCCAGCCTGGCGGTATTTGACCTGCGCAGCGGCCGGGCCGTGCTGGCCATGGCTGCCGCCACGGGCATCAATGTGCTGCTTATCGGCATTGGCGCGGGCTTCGTCGAAAGCGGAAATGCCGTGCATAAGATCATCTGGCCGCTGTTGACTGCCGACATTCTGCTGGGCTACCTGGGCCTGATGTTCGGTCGCCGCAAAGTGGTCCTTCGTCCCCGCCGCTGGATGATTGTCTGCTGCGTGCTTTTGCTCGGCGTTGCCATCGCCGCCACCGTCAATGCATAAATAAATTTGGCCATCTCGGAAAATAGTCGTACCTTTGCAGTCTGAAATCATAAGAAATCATGGAACTGACAATAAATATCAAACAAGGGATTGGCGGCATTAAATTCCACATGCCTGTCGAGGATGTGGTGGCCCTGCTGGGCACTGCCGACGAGGTGGAAAACATTGACAATGCGGCCGACGAGCCCACCACGGTGCTGCACTACAACGACCTGGGCCTGACGCTCTTCTTCGAGAACGAGAACCCCGAATTGGCCTGCATCGACACATGCAATGCCGACAGCACGCTCTTTGGCAAGGAAGTGTTTGACCTGGAGGAGCGCCAGCTCGTGGAGCTGATGGTAAAGAACAACTACACCGAGCAGGACGCCGACGAGGAAGATTGGGGCGAGCGCCGCATCAGCTTCCCCGAAGGCAACATCGACTTCTACTACGACGAAGGCGAGCTCGTCTCCATCATCATGGGCGCCTGATGACCCCCCTGTTCAGCACCGCCTATTTCCCCCCTATTGCGTATGTTGCCACGCTGATGCAGCATACCGATATCCTTATTGAAATCCAGGAGACCTACCCCAAGCAGACCTACCGAAACCGTATGGACATCATGACCGCCGGCGGCATCCGCACGCTGACGGTGCCGGTGGTGCGCCGCAACCATAGCCGCACCGAGGAGGTGCTCATCGACCACAAGGAGCGCTGGAACGTCATCCACCTGCGCACCCTCACGGCCGCCTACAGCGCCTCGCCCTATTTTATGTACTACAAGGACGACCTCGAGGCACTGCTCATGCAGCCCTGCGAGCGGCTTATCGACCTCAATCTGGCGGTCCTCGAATGGCTGCTGAAGCAACTGAAAATTGACTGCACAGTCACCTTCACCGAGGAGTATCAGCCCGCCACAGGCGAGAACGCCGACTACCGCAACACCTTCTCGCCCAAAGTCCCCTACCCTGCCGACGTCTTTCCCGCCTACTACCAGGTCTTCGCCGACCGACTACCCTTCGTGCCCAACCTCAGCATCCTGGACCTGCTCTTCAACCTCGGCCCCGAAGCACACGACTACTTGCGCGAACTCGCACGTTCCGCGTGAAACAGACGGGCTATCTCATTGTGCTTTAGCGCCCAAAAGTAAGTAACAAAACAGAAATATCGGCTGGCGAAACACCACTGATGCGTGAGGCTTGCCCTATGGAAACGGGGCGGTAGCGGTTCAGTTTCTCGCGGCACTCATAGCTGAGAGCCGGCAACGAGAAGTAATCATAATCGGCCGGCAGCTTGATATCCTCGAACTTCAGCAGGCGTCCGGCCACCTCCTGTTCCTTTTCGATATAGCGCTGGTATTTGATGGAGGTCTCCACCTCCTGCGCCACCTCCTCGGGCAGTGTCGCCATCAGGGCGGCCACCTCCGGCGACAGCTGCGACAACTCGCCGAGCGACAACTCGGGACGTAGCAACAGCGACGACAGGCGCACCCGTTGGCTGAGCGGTGCCGACCCGCGCTCCTCAAGCCATGCGTTGGCCTCCGACGGCAACACAGGGGCTTCCTCCACCGCCTGTGCCAGCTCGCCCACCTGTCGCTGCTTCTCCTCTACGCGACGCATGCGCTCGTCGTCGGCCAGGCCGATGGCATGCGACAACGGCGTGAGGCGTTGGTCGGCATTGTCCTGCCGCAGCAGAATGCGATATTCGGCACGCGAGGTGAACATGCGGTAAGGCTCGTCAACCCCTTTGGTCACCAGATCGTCGATGAGCACGCCAATATAGGCCTGCGAGCGTCCGAGGATGAAGGGGGCCTTGCCACGCAGCTTCAGCACCGCATTGATACCAGCCATCAGTCCTTGGCAGGCGGCCTCCTCGTAGCCCGTGGTGCCGTTGATCTGGCCCGCGAAATAGAGGTTTTCCACGCGCTTGGTCTCAAGCGTGTAGACCAACTGCGTGGGTGGAAAGTAGTCGTACTCGATGGCGTAGCCGGGCTTGAAGATACGGGCCTGCTCGAAGCCCTCGATGCTGTGCAGCGCCTCGAGCTGCACCTCAATGGGCAGCGACGACGAGAAGCCGTTGAGATACCACGACTGTGAACGCCAGCCCTCGGGCTCGACAAACAACTGGTGGTGGTCCTTGTCGGAAAAGCGTTCAATCTTGTCCTCAATCGAAGGGCAATAGCGCGGTCCCCGGCCCTGGATGCGGCCGGTGAAAAGCGGCGAACGTGAGAAGCCTGTACGCAGAATGTCGTGCGTGCGCAGGTTGGTATTGGCCAAGAAGCAGGAGCGCTGTTCGGTGAGCGGCTGCGTGTCGGCAAAGGAAAACTTGGCGGGATGCTCATCACCGGGTTGCTCCTGCAGCCGGCTGAAGTCTATGGTGCGGCCGTCGACACGCACGGGGGTACCCGTCTTGAGGCGCTGCACCTCGAAGCCCATGTCGTGCAGCTGGTCGCTGAGGCCCAGAGCTGGTGCCTCCCCCACCCTGCCGCCACGCCACGAGTCGGTGCCCACATAGATAGTGCCATTGAGGAAGGTGCCATTGGTGAGCACCACCGCCCGTGCGGGAATGGTGTGGCCCATGCGCGTCAGCACACCCGACACCGCGCCACCGTCGCAGATAAGGCCTATTACCTCGTCCTGCCACAGGGCCAGGTTAGGCAGCGACTCGAGCACCTGACGCCAATTAAGCGAAAAGAGCATACGATCGCATTGCGCGCGGGGGCTCCACATGGCGGGCCCCTTAGAGCGGTTGAGCATACGGAACTGCAGGGCCGAACGGTCGGTGACGATGCCACTCCAACCGCCGAGGGCGTCGACCTCGCGCACAATCTGCCCCTTGGCTACGCCACCCATGGCAGGGTTGCATGACATCTGGCAGATAGTGTCGAGCATCTGGGTCACCAGCAGCACCCGCACACCCATGCGCGCCGCCGCTGCCGCCGCCTCGGCTCCCGCGTGACCAGCTCCCACAACCACTATATCGTATGGCTCAAATATCATAGAATAGGATAGTTACATCTATTGTTCCTCGCGAAACATCGTGTTCCACACACCGAGGGCCTCCTCCTCCTGACGGCGCATCTCACGTGCCTCGGCCTCACTCTTGTCACCCTGTCCCAGCAGATGCAGCACGCCGTGGATAATGACACGGTGCAACTCCTGTCCGAAGGACACCCCGAACTTGACGGCATTCTCTCCCACCCGCTCGGTGCTAATCATAATGTCGCCCGACACCAACCCACCGGCCACATAGTCGAAGGTGATAATGTCGGTATAAGTGTCGTGGTTCAGGTAGCGACGGTTGACCTCCAACAGGTACTCGTCATCGCAAAAAAGATAATTGATGTTGCCAACCGACTTTCCGCGCCTTTTAACCACCTCGGCGACCCATTGCCGCACTTTCGGGGCCTCCTCGAGCTTGAACTCTCCAGATCGAACAGAAAACCGTATTGCCATATAAAGTAATATATTTTATTGATTATCAGCAGTATGTAGCGTCACTAATGCCTCTTTTTCCTCAAAATCCTGCCTTCATTTGCCGTCGGCCAGGGCCGTGGTGCTCCGCAAGCGACGCAAAAAGGGGAATCGACTCATGCAGCCACCGTGGCGAAATGTTCCTGCAGGAGGGCGATGCGCTCCAGCGAGTCGGCGGGGTCGATACCCGAGACGACGAACTCCAACCGCACCCGACGGCCACCCTCCGAGAAGGTCATCCGGTCGGCAAGCGACTTCATGACGAAAATACCCTCTCCCCTCTCCGACTCATCGACAGGCAGGTTACCATAGCGACCGAAGTCGAAACCCTCACCCTCATCGGCCACCTCCACATAGATGCCACCACGGCAGGTGCCACACTCTACCCTCACCTTCTTCGAAGCATCGGAGCCGTTGCCGTGCACGATGGCGTTCTCCACAGCCTGCAGTGCCGCCACCGACACAGCGGAGTGATAGTCACCCACATTGCACTCGTGGCAAAAATGAAAAATCCTCTCCTCCACCGAGGGCAAAAGAGCAATATCGGACTGTATAACAAACTCTTCCGTCATGATAGCATCCATTAAAAACTGCTACAAATATACAAAAATTATCTAAATCACACCCCCACCGCACGAATTTTTCTACCGGTAGAAGTAGTCATTGACCTTGTCGCGGTAGTATGGCGACAGGGTGGGGGGGACGGTGCGGAGCTGGTCAGCAGCGGGCTGCAGCTGACGGTTGTAGCGCTCGAGCTCGGCAGGGGAGGGCTGGCTGTAGAGGTCGCCGGCCTCGTGGCTCTCGCGGCGTTCCTCTTTCTCGCGCTCCATCTCGGCTTTCTCGTGCTCCAGCAGGCGCGTCATAATCTGTTGCTGCCGCTTGATGGTCTGCTGCGTGATGGTGCGGTTCACCAGGTCCGTCTCGGTCTGTTCCATCTGACGCATCAGCTGGTCAATCTCGCGTGCCAGCTTGGGGTCGCCGCCGCTGGCCGACTTCATCTCCTGGCCATACTGCTGCATCATGCGGCGTATCATCTCCTGCTGCGCGGCCATCCTAACAAACTCCTCGCTCATCTGCTGCCCCTGGCCCAGCTGGTGACGCCCGCCGGGCTTGTTGCCCTGCTTGTCGAGCTGCTTCTTGAGGGCCTCCATCTGCTTGTTGAGCTCCTCCTGCATCTGGCGCATCGATTTGGGCGAGGGCTTGCCCTTGCCGGGATTGTTGCATTGGCTGCTGCTCTTGCCCTGGTTCTTGCACTGTCCGCTCTTCTTTTTCTGGGCGTTCTGACGCATCTGGTCCTGCATCTGGTCGAGGCTCTCGGCCAGCACAAGGGCCAGGTTGTTGAGCGACGTCATGCCGTACTGCATCGAGCGGGCCGCGTTGGTGTTCTTGTAGCTACCATAGAACGACTGATTCATGTCCAGCAAGCCGCTGAGCGAGCGGCCCACGCTGCTATTGACCTCGCCAACCTCCTTGGTGATGGCCGAGGCCACAGCCAGCTGGCGACGGGCCAGCGAGCGCAGCGAGTCCTCGACGCCGCGGAAATCGTCGCGTATGCGGTTCTGACGGGCGATAATGGTCTGGTACTTGGGGTCCTGGATATAGATGGCGTTGAGGTCCGTGATAAGCTCCTCCTGGTTGAAAGAGAGCTGCACGAGGTTCTTTAGCAGCTGGCGCACCTGCTCGGCGTCCTCGGCCATGTCCTGCTGCTCAGCGTCGAGCTGTGCCTCGGCAATGGCCTCGCTGAGGCGCTCCATATCGTCGGCGGCCTCCTGCTGCATCTTCGAGGCCTCCTTGTTGCGCCCCTTCTGCAGCTGCTGCCGGGCGCCCTGTTGCTTCTGCTCCACCTGCTGCTCCAGCTCCTGCGGCACCTTGAAGTCGGTGCTCGGGTCAAGATCCTTATAGTCCTGCTTGATCTGGTCGAGGTCCTGCTTCAGCTGCTGGAAGCGGTCGCCGAGCTCCTGCTGCCGTTGCTGCAGCTGCTCCTTCTCCTTGCCCTTGGCCTGCTCGGTCTCCTTGCCCAGCTGGCGTTGTTCCTCGGCCAGGCGGTCCATCTTCTGGATGGTCTGCTCCACTTTCTTCTCAATCTCCAGGCGCTTCATCAGCTCGATGTTCTGGTCCAACTGCTTCTCCAGCTCGGCATTGTCGAGCTTCAGCTGCTCCAGCTGCTGCTGCACCTTCTGCTTGTCGAGCTCCTGCATCATGCGTTCCATCTCGGCCAGGGTCTCCTTCATCTTCTCGTCCATCACCTCGTTCATCAGGCGGTCCAACTCGCGCTGTTTCTCCATCAACTGCTCGCTCTGCTCACGGTAGCGCTGCTCCAGCCTGTTGTTCTCCTGTATCTGCTGCTGCATCTGCTGCATCATGGCCTTCACCTGCTTCTGCTTCTCGGCCAGCTGCTCCAGCTCCTTGCGGTCCTGCCAATTGAGCTCCTTCTTGTCCACCAGGCGGCGCATCATCTCGTTGATTTCCTCCTGCAGACGGCGCAGCTCGCCCATCTGGCTCTCGGCGCTCTGACGCACGTCGCTGCTCGTCTGCTCCAACAGACGGTCGAGCTCCTCCTCGGTGGGTATCTTCACCTCGAACACCTGCGAGCGGGCCGTCTTGGGGCCGTGGATGGCGTCGTTGTCGCTCACCTCGAAGTAGTAGGTCAGCTCATCGCCCGGGGCCAAGCTGAGCTCAGCGGTATTGAACGAGAAGTAGAACTCCTGGCTGGCATCCCCGCCAAGGGCAATTTCAGCCTCGCTGAGCGCATTTCGGGTCGTATCCTTGGGGTTTACCGTCTTGTGTACAAAAACAAGCCTGGAGAAGCCATAATCGTCTTTGATGCGTCCACGGAACAGCCGACGGTCGGGGTGCAGCGAGTCGACCACTTCCTCCACCGCTATCATCGGCAGGGCGTCCTTGATGACCGAAAGGCTGTATATCAGCGTGTCGGAAGTAGTAGTCAGTGGCCGGTGGTCAGTGGTCAGCCGGCTGACGCAGAACGCGTAGTCCATATTGTCCATCACCCTGCGGCTGACTTCCACCCTGCCGTTGCCGTCCACCCCGCTTTCCACTTTCCACTTTCCTCTTTCCTCTTCAAAACATAAACTGTCGGCATCCTGGGTCTGGAAGAGCCAGCGCACAGTGGTGCCTTCGGGCACAGCGGCATCGCCCAGGTTGAGCACCGTCTCGCTTTCGCGGCGCGTATAGGCAGGGTAGGAGAGGAGCATGCGGAACGACAGCACCGAGGGGTTGGGCTGCACCTCGAGGCTATAGTCCTGCGACACCACCCCGCCACCTTCGAGGCGGAAGGTCTGCGAGCGCTGCAGCTTGCTGAAGGTATAGCTAAAGACGCCCTTGTCGGCGTGCATACGGTAACGGCGGTCGTCGAGGCAGAGTGTCACCTCGGCCGGCTGGGCCTCGCCTTCGGTGGTGACCCGCAGGGTGAAGTCCTCGCCTTGCCGGGCGCTGAGGGCGTCGTTGAGAATGCAGAAAGCGAAGGGGGCGGGACGCTCGTATACGGTGTTGTAATGGACGATGCGCTTCGAAGGACCCGTCACCGTCTGCGGAGCCACAAGCAGCAGCACAAGCAGCACCGCCAGCGGCGGCAGAGCATACTTCAGGTAGCGGCGATTGCCCTTGAGGTTGATAGCGCTCAGGAACGGCACAGGCCGCAGCAGGGCGGTCTTCTGCTCCACCGCTGCCAACAGCAGATCGGAATCTTCGGAAGTGCCCTCCATTAATTGCAGTAGGTTGAGCAGTTTGTCCGACACCTCGGGGAAGTGGCGGCCAATAATGCGGGCAGCGTCAGCATGGGAGATACGCTTGCCGCGGCCGTGCATCTTCAGCAGGGGTCTCAGCACCAGCCAGACAAGCACCGCAGCCACCGCAGCCAGGCCCACCCAGAAGATGAGGCCGCGGCCCAGGGGCGAGAGCCAGCCGAAATGCTCCAGCAGCACCGCAGCCAGGAAGAGCGTCAGCACGATGCCCACGGCACACAGCAAGCCCCGTATCAGGAGGTTCTTATAATACTTCCTGATAAACGCATCCAGCGCCTGCCGTATATCGCCGTTTTTGCCCATTATGACTTTAATTAACGTGGGCGGGGCACAAATATTGTGCCCCGCCCACGCAAAGCAGCCGAAAAAGGGATGAAAGGCAATTAGAAGATCCAAATCAGGCCCAGCCGAAGTGTCGCATCCCCTTTCAGAAAGTCTGCAATCGGTGATGCCGCATAAGTCTCATTCCGAGATGCATCCGATTAGAATTTCATGGTCTGTTATCAGTATCTGTTTATTTTAGATTTACTCTAAGCTTGACACCTGCACCCAACCAGTGGGGTATATCATTAGAGAAAATATAACGGTAGTTTCCATACAAGCCAAGTGCTACATCTTCCGTCAGCAGATACATACAATCCACTTGTCCTCCCACAAGAAAATCAAGTGTCCATATTGCACCTGTAAACCCATTGGGAGCCGCGGCAACATCAGCTTTGTAATTCCAATTCAAGGCCGCACCGCCTTGTAGGGAGAACCCCACTACAAATCGCCCACATTGCGGAAGACGGTATCTGGCACCGATAAAAACTGTGTTAATACTCGCCTCATCCTCTCCTTGCACAGACGGGGCGGGAGCATAGCCGTTGGCCATCTCGACAGCTGCCAGGATATCAATATTGGAGGCTACCGAATAACCGTACTGCACACCAAGCGAGAATCCATACAGATTATTGGGGGTGGAATATCCCATAAAATTTTCCAGCGTACTTTGGGACTTCGCTGTTTGCCCACAAAGCTGTGCACCCAACAAAATGGCCACAGTTACAAAAACAATTTTTTTCATAATATTTGAAATTTTATGTGTAATAAGGCAATGAAATGCTGATAATGTCAACTATACTGCTTGAAGAGTTTCCGTATTTAAACTTAACATTATATCTATAATTATGAATGTCAATTCTTTGAAATCCAGAGTATGAGGTTATCGTATATGATTTTGCCTTACCAGATTTTGTTTCTACCGGAATGGTTACTTTCTTATTTGGCAAACGATAAAATCCACCACTCAACGTCTCCACACTTATATATGGTGCATTATTTCCTAAAAAAATCTGATCTATATAGATTTGGCTTTTTATTGAACTTAAAATACCAGCATTTGTTGCCCAAGCCTTCATGGTTACATTTACCGATGTGGATCCGGCAAACATAAAAGTCCTTACAACATTATAATCATCATGTTTGACACTTTTTTGCATTATTTCCAGTTTGTTAAGTTCCTCAAATGTTATCTTGCCTTCGATATAATCAATGAAGTCATTGTCTGTGGAAGTGATGAAATCAATTGTGGAATCTGCCGCATTTTGGACATGCAATTCTCCATGTATCATATCTATTGCTATAATATAATCACAGATTTGTATCACACCGTCTGGATTTAATAATGTTGCCAACACATCATCAAATATCTGTAGCGAGTCTCTCTCTATTTCCGAATAATATACACGTGTTGAAATATAGTTCAACTGTTCCTCAAAAGAGTTCAGATTATCCTCCTCTTGTAACTTGTTCAAATAACTTACAGCCTCCTCATAATCATTTACCGAAGGGAATACCAGCCACGAATTCATTCCAAACTCGTTGGTTTTGCTATTATCCTCTGACAAATACACATTAAAACCGAACTTATTAGTGTTACTAATATTTTCAGAGATATCTTTTGTGCAAGATAACGCAAAGAAGCACATCGCTATTGTGCTGATAAGATAAAATTTTCTTTTCATTTCTGTATTATTTTTTAGGTTGTCTCTACTGTCGAGAGAGGTTTTCGGTTTGTTTTGTTCTATGATATTGTGTGTGTTACAGACAAAACCATCCACACAATAAAGTTGGTCGTTTCGCGTTATCTAAACGCGCAGGGTGACCGACCCTGTGCCTCGGGCGCGACAGGCAGGGATGGGGGTTTGGTGATACTTGTGATTTGCCCCCTCCCCGCACAGCGCCCTCTTTTTTACGGCCCCGACGCAGCGGCCAACAACATTAATCTTTTCTGTTTCATAAGCATATTGTTTAAAGATTACTGCACCCTTATATACACCCTACCGTCGGAAAGATCGCAAATGGCACCCTGCGCCGTATCATATCGGAATTCTGATATGCTCATACTACCACTATCCTCTATAAGACCCATAAAGGTCAACGAATCGTAGCGGTAGTAGATTCCAAAAGTATAATCACCATCGGGAAAGTTCTCAGCCCCGTCACTGTAGGTATGACGGGTGCCTGTGCTGTCCGTCAAAAACGACAAATCAGTGTCCATCAACACATGCATTGTGCCTACATAGGGAACATTCTCCATCCAGTAATCCTCGTGACAGTTCCATACAGTACCCACCAACGAGGTGAGATAAGTCGGCCCAGACGGCGTTGGTTCTGGCTCCGGAGTAACAACATTTTCCGGCTCGCAGGCAGCCAGCATTACGGCTACCGCAGCGGCCAGCAACATTAATCTTTTCTGTTTCATAAGCATATTGTTTAAAAAAGATTACTGCACCCGCGTGAATATTACATGTTCAGCAGCGTCGGGGTCAATGGGAGTAATGAGAACATCTTGTTCCATATCGTATAAAAAATCAAATATGTATGTTCCGTTTCCGGTACTATCCTCAATAAAACCCTCTCGAGACGCAGCATCATACCTGTAGTAGAAACCATAAGTAACATCCATCGCTGGAAAATTTTCTGCTCCTTGGCTATAATTTCGCCTTTTGCCTGTACTGTCAGTCAAAAAAAACAAATCATAATCCATTACTGTATGAATGTCAACTCCGTACACTGTCATCCAAGAATCCACATGGCGATTCCACACTGTACCCACCAGCGAGGTGAGGTAAGTAGGTTCCTCCGGCGTAGGCTGTTCGGGTTCTGGCACAACCTTCTCTGGCTCACAGGCCGCCAAAATAGCTGCAACTGCAAGCAACAACAAAATCTTTTTCTGTTTCATAAACTTTTTTATTTAAGGGTTAAACATGTTTTCTTTCTAATCCCACCCTGCCGCCCTTGTTTTAATCGTCAACCTTTATGGCAACAAGATGTTTTTCCATACGAATACGTTCTTTCGCCAAAGTACAGTTAAGAAAACAATTTGCTATATCCATACCTGTAGCATTAGACGGGAGGTTATTCATACACAAATTTATGCAAGAATCAATATACGGCAAAAAGCATGGGACGGTGTCGGGATCATTAAATATCTTAAGCTCATCTATTACATCACGCATAGAGGCTATATTCTTACCATACTGCCACAGGCTTGTATTACACGGTATACATGGCGTAGGGTCAACTAACGCAGGGAGTTCCAGAGCTTGTATTATTAATAAAGAATCAATAGTTTCCCACTGTTGCTCCGAAATATTTGTCAATGTATTAAAAGATTCTTCATCTTCATTATGACATGCATCGAGAAATGATATAGCGTTAGCACGGTAAGCGGAGTCGCTTTTGTGCCATATCGAGAAGAGTTCGTTTGCCAGCTTTTGTTCAATAGATTCTTTCCTGGCATTGCCGGGTGTCTCGATGGTGGTGGTTTTGTTGGTGTTTTCTTTGGTGCAGGCCACAACAATGCCGATAGCAAGGAGCAGCGTAACGGTGGCCAGGACGGGAATAGTGATATATTTCTTCATTTTTTTATTTCTTTTTTGATTGTTGATATAAAATATTTGTCGTCCTTGCACGTTGTTAATAACGCACAATGGACATTTTTGTTGTTTTTGTGCCTCGGGCGCTGCCTCAGGGAAGGGTGTTTTTGGTGATACTTATTTAATATGCACCCTCCCTGTCTGGCGCCCTCTCTTTTTTACGGCTCCCGTGAGCGGCACAATCCCGCGCGGAGCCTCGTCAGATGAAGTACATGGTTTTCATGGGTTAATAGCGGACCGAGTTGTCCGCATTACTTTATTGCCGTACAGGTAAATATACCTGTTTTTTCATCGTATTCTACAATAACCTCATAACCAGCATTGGCCATTTTACCAGCCCACTCCATGGCATCATCCTCGCTTGTAGTGGTATATGTAACGACTTCTTTCGAGATTCCTGTGCGGGGTTCTGTACCGTTCCAGAAGATAACACGATGCCCCTCCTCAACTAAGGCAAACATTCTCTGCAGGAACATCGCCCATGCGTCATCACCATATAGCGTTTCTGTCTGTGGTACACCATCGATCACATAACTTACCGTATAAACCGAACTAATCTCCGACACTACGGTTTGTGTGTCCATTACTTCTTTCTGGCATCCTACCGTCATCATGCTGAAAACGGCCATTAAAGCAGTTGTTCTAAATACTTTCTTCATATTTTATTTTTTTTAAAAAATTGGCTTTCATTACTATGTCTATTTGTTCTTCTGTTTCTGTATGAAAGATTATCACGGCTCTCTGTACGGGGAATGTAGCTACAACTTCATTGTTCCCCCTTACACTATCCTGCGGAAGCTCGGGATGTCCTTTAGGGTTCAACTTCACAAATCTTGATTGGTCATCCTTTACGTACTTGTACATATATTTTATCATGTCGTCTGGCTTTCCAAGTTCTTTTAGCAGCATAAAAAATGCGGCGCTGTCTTCGGCTTGGAGGAGGGTGACGGGAATACTGATACTGTCATTGATGTATTTGTCTTTGATGAAGGAAGCCTGGATGCCGGGCATGTCTTTGTACTGGAGGTAGAGGCCGCTCGGCTGCACCCCGCGGATATTCCACAGGTTGAGCCGCACCACCACTGTCGCTACAGCCAGCAGGGAGAGGAGGGCCAGCAAGAGCCTCAGCAGGTTGGTTTTCCTCATAGCAGGGCTATCAGTTGGTCCGACAATGCGAGCACCTCGCCGCGCGAGGGGCCGTTGGTGAACACCGTGGAGCGGTGGATGGGCACCAGGGGCAGGACAACAATCAGCGCCGCCATCATGAGGCACGCTGCCATCAGCCGCCGCTGAGTGGAGCGCTGCTCACGCTCGTAGCGCCGGTGGAACTCTATGCAATCCACCACCCTTGCCTGCGGTAGGCTCTCGCAGTAGGTCTTCCACAAGGCCCGGTACTGCTCGAGCACGTCTGTTTCTTGTTCAATCTTGCTGTTTTTGTTCATCGTGCATCTTTTTTAATTTATCTTTAATGCGTTTTATACGTGTCGACACGTTGGCCTCCGACAAGCCCATGAGCTCGGCGATGCGGCCTTGCGGCACCTCGTCCAGGTAGAGGTACACCAGCCGGCGGTCCGTCTCGCCGAGGTGCTCAATCAGGCAGTACAGCTCGTCGAGCATCTGCCTGACGGGGTCGTCGTCGAGGGCTATGTGCTCGTCGGCGGGGTGGAGGGGCCTGACGAGGGTCTGCCACTTGCGGCGGCGGTGCTCCGCGGCCGTATTGGCGGCCACCGTGAAGAGCCAGGCGCCGAGGTCGTCGGACACGCGGACGCTGTGCAACCCGCGCCATACGCGGTAAAGGACATCGTTGTACAGGGCGTCGCGCCGAGGCCGGTCGAAGGGGTAGCAGGCCTCGCAAAGGCGGTACAGCCACCCTTCGTGCTCGGCCATGACGCGCCTGAACAGTGCGTCCACCTCGTTTATTTTCACCTCGCGTCTGGACATTCTTGTCGCTCTATACTATAATAAACGACTGCAGGGGTCGATTTCTCACAGTTGAGTTGTGAATTTAACATTTTTTAACCCTATTTTTATTCTTTCTCCCCGCCTGTCGGCATAATCTATAGCAGAAGATAGAGGTGGGAAGCAGCAGAAGGATGATATATCTATCCCCACTCCTCCCCTAAGTTAGGAAGAGAAATGCCTGTGGCATTTCGGGCAGAGCCTTGTGTGGGGCTGGTGACCGCCGCGAAGCGGTGGTGGAGGAGTGTGTAAAATTAGCACCGTGTAAAGCCCAGATAACTCCGATATGACTCCGTCTGATGTCCGTTTGTTGTCCGCTTGTTGTCCGTTTGTTGTTCGATTAAAATGGGACAACAATGGGACAACAATGGGACAATAATGGGACAACAATGGGACTTAGGGCGGTGTTAGGGCGGAGGGGGAAAGGTGAGAGGTGTGAGGTGAAAGGTGAGAGGTGAAAGGTGAGTGGTGAAAGGTGAGAGGTGAGAGGTGAGAGGTGAGATGGGAAAGGTGAGAGGGGAA
>JAGCOF010000056.1 GCA_017645585.1 Bacteroidales bacterium | reverse complement strand
TACTTCTGCTTCAGGGCCTCCCAGCGTTCCTTCTCGGGGTCGTAAAAGCGCGGACGGTAAGTGAACTGCCGCGGCAGTTCACTTACCGTCCGCGCTTTTACGACCCCGAGAAGGAACGCTGGGAGGCCCTGAAGCAGAAGTATGCCGACGAGAAGGCGAAGACCGAGGAGAAGGCTGATGTTGCGAACGGTCAGGACGATGCCGACCTGGAATACTTCCAGCGTCGTGTGCGCGAGCTGGACCGCTCGGAGCACCACCAGGGGCTGACCTGGAAGGACGCCTTCCGCAAGCGCGAGATGCCCAAGTTCAACTACCAGCCCCGCTTCGCCACCACGGAGAGCGAGGGCGTGGGCGAGCACCTGGCCGAGTTCAAGAAGCGAGGCGTGAACATCAAACGCCGCTTCGACGTGAGCGACACCGACTATATGAAGCCCGTGCCGGCAGGCCGCATCATGCTGTATGCCCTGCTGGTATGTGCGTTGCTGTATTGGATACTGTTTTAAGACAATGACAATCGAAGTACTGAAATCGAAGATACACCGCGTGACGGTGACCGAAGCCGACCTGGACTACATTGGGTCCATCACCATCGACGAGGCGTTGATGGAGGCCGCCGGCATCATTGAGAACGAGCGCGTGGATATTTACAACATCACCAACGGCGAACGCTTCGCCACCTATGCCATCCGTGGCGAGCGGGGCAGCGGGGTGATCGGCATCAACGGCGCTGCGGCCCACAAGGCCATGGTGGGTCATCTGCTCATCATCGCCTCCTATGCGCAGATGACTCCCGAGGAGGCCGCCGTGTGGCATCCCACCGTCATCTTTCCCAAAGAGAACAGGATTTAGTGATGAATGAGGAGTTGACACAGAAAAAGAGCCGTTGGGGAGACGTGCTGAGGCTGGTTGTATTCCTCGGCATAGGCTTCTTTTTCATCTATTGGTTCCTGCTGAAGCTCGACGCAGAGCAGAAAGCCGCCATCTGGCAGTCGTTCCTCGACGCCGACTACACATGGGTGGCGGTGTGCATACTGTGCAGCCTGCTGAGCCACTTGGTGCGTGCGCTACGTTGGCAGCTGCTGTTCAAACCCATCGGCTGCCGTCCGTCGCTGGTCAACACCTTCGGTTCGGTGGTGGTGGCCTATCTGGGCAACCTGGCCTTCCCGCGGGCGGGCGAGGTGATGCGCTGCGCCACTCTGCGCACCAGCGAGAAGATACCCATCGAGAAGTCGCTGGGCACCGTGGTGACCGAGCGCGCCATCGACCTGGTGGCTTTTGGCATCATCATCGTGGTGGGCCTGCTGGCCATGTTTGGCAAGGCCAAGGATTGGCTCTACGACACCCTCTCGGAGCGCTTCGAGTCGCTGCCCAACATGGCGATGATAGGCGGCGCGCTGGTGGTGCTGGCGGTGCTGGCCTTCCTGTTCTACAAACTATTCTGGAAACGGCTGCTGCATATAGGGCTGTTTAAGAAGATCGACGACCTGTTGCGCGGCATGATCGACGGGGTGAAGAGCATCCTCCACCTCGGCACCAAGAACACGCTGCTGTTCATCGCCTACAGCATTATTATCTACCTCCTCTACATCCTCGGCGGCCTCATCATCTTCCAGGCCTTCGCCGAGACGCAGTGGCTGGGCTTCACGGCCGCCTTCGTGCTCTACCTCTTCGGATCGGTGGGCATGACCTTCTCGCAGGGCGGCATCGGCGTGTATCCCGTGCTGGTGCAGTTGGCGCTCGACATCTACGGCATCCCGATGGAGGTAGGCTCGGCATGCGGATGGCTCCTGTGGGGAAGCCAGCAGGCCGCAGTCATCGCCGTGGGTGCCGCGTTCCTCATTTACTTCAGCTTTTTGAAACATAAAAACAAAGCACAATAAACACTATGGAAAAGACACGTTGCCTTATCATTGGTTCCGGTCCTGCCGGCTACACGGCGGGCATCTATACAGGCCGCGCCGACCTCAAGCCCCTCCTCTACGAGGGTGAGCAACCCGGCGGCCAGCTGACCATCACCACCGAAATCGAGAACTTCCCCGGCTACCCCGAGGGCATTAGCGGCACCGCCATGATGGAAGACCTCAAACGGCAAGCCCAGCGCTTCGGCTGCGATGTGCGCACCGGCTATATCGTCAAGGCCGACCTCAGCAGCCGTCCCTTCCACTTCACCGACGACCACGGGGTGGAGATCGAGGCCGAGACGGCCATCATCGCCACCGGTGCCTCGGCCCGTTGGCTGGGTCTCGACAGCGAGAAGCAGTTCTACGGTGCCGGCGTGTCGGCCTGCGCCACCTGCGACGGCTATTTCTATCGCAACCAGGTGGTGGCGGTGGTGGGTGGTGGCGACACCGCCTGCGAGGAGGCTAACTACCTCAGCACCCTCTGCAGCAAGGTGTACCTCGTGCACCGCCGTGACGAGCTGCGCGCCAGCAAGGCCATGCAGCACCGCGTGCTCACCAACCCCAAGATAGAGATGTGTTGGAACAGCCGCCCCAGCCAGATACTCGGCAACGACCTCGACGGCGTGACCGGTCTCGAGTTGGAGGACACCCAGAGCGGTGACAAGCGGCAGTTGGAACTCACGGGCGTCTTTATCGCCATAGGCCACAAGCCCAACACCGACTTCCTCGGAGGACAGCTGGAGCTCGACGAGCAAGGCTACATCAAGGTGCAGAACCCCTCGGCAGCCACCAACGTGCCTGGTGTCTTCGCCGCTGGCGACGTGTGCGACCCCAACTACCGACAGGCCATTGTGGCGGCCGGCAAAGGCTGTGTGGCCGCAATGGATGTGGAACGCTTCCTGCAGGAACACCAGGCATGACCTTCAAAGCAGTTACAGACGGCGGCAGGCGCCTTGCACGTGGTGCAGGGCTGTTGTTGCTTGCGCTCCTCTGCAACTGCACGCTACAGGCACAGGTACTCAAACCCACAGGAACCTTCAAAGTGCCGGGCAACATCAACACCGGCAACACTTCCGGCACCAACACCGGCAATACCAGCAATCCAAACAGTCCCAACTACAACCCCTTTGCCAACGACAGCACCAATGTCGACACCTCGGCAACCAAAGGGCTTGAGTTCCACACCGAGATACCCGACTCCATCCTGCGACAGAAGGTGTTCCTGCTGCGCTACAACCCTACACGGGTGTGGATAGAGCAGGCATGGAACCCCACACTTGACCCCACAGGGGTGCAGTTCAACGATGCTCTCGACGCCCTCAACGGCAACTACTACCTGGGCAAAGGCTTCCTCGGGCATCCCCACACGAGCCTCTTCCCCACCCTCGCCGACGGCCTCACCCTGCGCCTGCAACCCGACCTCTACGAGGGATACTACATGAGGCCCGACAACATCGACTTCTACCAAACCTTGACGCCCTACACGGTCCTCTCCTACGGAAGCTCGCTCAAAAAAGACTACAGTGTGCGTGTGAGCCACACACAGAACATCATGCCCGGCTGGAACGCCGCCTTCACCTACCGCCTGCTCAACCCCGAGGGCGTCTACACCTCGTCGGGAGCCACCACGCACTACCTCAACGCCACTACCAACTACTTCTCCTCCGACTCGCGTCTGCAGGCCGCTGCCGGCATCATCTGGCACAGCTTCCGCATCGACGAGAACGACGGCCTGGTCAACGACTCCATCTTCACCTACCGCCTCCAAACCAACCGCGCCGGTATTCCCGTCAACCTCGTTGGCGCCAGCAGCCGCCAGCGCGACCTCAACCTCTTTGGACGCGCCACCTACAGCATTGAACGGCAGAGCGACAAATACCGCTACCGCGACAGCCTGGCGGCACGCACCGTCAACGACAGCGTCACCGTGCTCGACACCATCGAGGTTGTGGACACCATACCTCTCCGTCAGCCGCACATGATCAATGCGGGCGTTGTCGGCATCGAGTTGGGCCGCGACCGCCGCAAGCGCACCATCGCCGACTCCACATGGTGGGTCGAGAGCACCGCCACCCTCTTCTGGACCAACGATGCCTACCCGACACACCGCTGGCGCAACCCGCTGAAGATTACCGCCGGCATCAAACCCCACAGCGTCACCGCCGTTATCGACGGCGACACCATGACCCTGGCCTCCTTATTCGACCCCTTTGCACGCGCCGAAGTCGCCATCTTGCGCGGCAGCCTCACCCTTGAGGCCGACCTGCGCAGCAATTTCAACTACGAGATGAAGCCCGACTCACGCTTCGCCGCCACCCTCTACTACCCCTTCGACTCGGCCCGACTCACCTGGCTATCACTCAGCGCCACAGCACAAAATCAGGCACCCGACGTGAGGCTGATACACGATGCCCTCGTCGGGCAACACATGTATCTGAGCAACATCGCCACCGAACGCTACCGCCTGCGCTTCCAGCACCGCGACATCTTCGACCTCGACCTGCGCGCCAACCACATGAACCACAACACCTGGTACAATCTGGGCGGCAACATCGAGGAGGGCACCGAAGGACTGTGGCTGATGCAGGGGTCGCTCACCCTCCGCCTGGCGGTAGGACCTGTGCACCTCGACATGCAGCAACTGTTGCAACACAGCACCGACTCGGTGCAGATGCCCACACCCCTTTGGGCCACCAAGAACTCGCTCTATGTCGACCTCAACCTCTTCCGCAACACCCTGCGCGCACAGTTAGGCGCCGACCTGCGCTACCACACCGCCTACTACGCCCCCTCCTACGACCCCTACACGGGCCTTTTCATGCACCAGAACGACATCCTCATCGGCGACTACATCTGGGCCGACGTCTTCCTCAACCTGCAGGTCAAACGCGCCAGCATCTACCTTAAGGCCGGACACGTGAACGCCATCTGGGAAACCCAACCCAACTACTTCATCCTGCCCCACTATCCCGGCCAACGTTTTGGTCTGCTGTGGGGTCTCACTTGGGCGTTCTTCGATTAAACAATTTTATTTCTTGACGCGGCCGCCTTTGTAGAAGTGCTTCTCCCAGTAGCCGCCGTCGACACGACTCACACTCACCCCGTTGCTGGTGGACGAGTGGGCAAACAGGCCGTCTTTCAGGTATATACCCACGTGCGACACCTTGCCCTTGCTGTTGGTGAAGAAGAGCAGGTCGCCCTCGCGGAGCTGAGCGCGGGTGATGAGCTCCACATCGCGCAGCATGTCGTTGGCCGTGCGGTGCAGCACCACGCCGTAGACCTCCTTGTAGACAGCCCCCACGAAAGCCGAGCAATCGATGCCCGCACGCGTGGTGCCGCCATAGAGATAAGGCACACCAAGCCACGAGTTGACCGTCTCGTAGAGGTTCTTGTTCTCACCCTCGCCACACTTGAGGCCCAGGGCGTTCTGGCACTCGCCGGCTTTCGGCTTCACCTCTACGCGCTGCCCTATCACCGGCACCTCGTCGACGTGCTCATCGGCATAGAGCTGCCCGATGATGAAGTCCTCGTCCTCCAGGTCGCGCGCCATAAAGTTGCGCACCGTCTCGCATCCCGTCAAAAGGAAAAAGGAAAAACAAGAAAGGAAAGTCAGGCTTACGCGCAGCACGCGCGCAAGGTGTCTTCCCATGTATATTCTTTCATTTTTCATTTTTCCCTTTTCATTTTATAACAAAGATATCTTCGTTGGAGCGTTTCATGTAGTAGTTCTCGCGGCCGAAGTGCTCCTTGGCGTCGAGACTGTTACGCAGCTCGTCGGCGGCCACGCTGTCTGCCACGATGGCCTCGCGCAGCTCGCGCTCCTCTTCGTGCAGGTCGTTCACCTGGCTCTGCACACGGTGGGTCACAAACAAATTGTAGGGGTCGAGAAACAGGATAATCACCACAAACACCAGCGTGGCGATGATGTATTTGTTGCCTATTATCTTCAAGAACTTCTTCATTTCACCCAAAACTAAATCTTAAGTTTCTGTCCCACACGTATATTGTCGCTCTTCAAACCGTTGCGTTTCTTGAGGGTGGCCACGCTGACGCCGTGCCGCGCGGCAATCTTCGACAGCGTGTCGCCTTTCTTCACGGTGTAGTAGTGGCCGCTGCCGCTGTGTGTGCTGCCCTTGCCGGCGGGCTCCACCTTCAGGGGCTTGCGCTGAAGGCTGTCGGCCGACCAGGTGTAGATACTGTCCTGACGCTGGATGAAGCGCTCCACCTTGCCCATCGGCAGGGTCAGCGCATAGGGGGCCGACGAGGCGGGGATGAAGTCGCGCCGATACTGCGGGTTCAAAGTCCGCAGGGCCTCCATCTCCATGCCTGTGGCTTGCGCCACGTAGGTCATCAGCACATCGCGGTGCAGCATCACCGTATCGGTGCGCACGGGGGCCTCCAGCTTGGCCGGACGCAAGCCGTGCTCGCCGTAGTAGTGCATCACATAGATGACCGCGATGAGCGACGGCACATAGCCGCGCGTCTCGCGCGGAAGGTTGTAGTATATCTCCCAGAAGCTGCGCTTGCCGCCGCTGCGGGCAATAGCCTTGTTCACATTGCCAGCGCCGCAGTTGTAGGCAGCGATGGCCAGCGTCCAATCGTTGAAAATGCGGTGCAGATCGGCCAGGTGGTGCGCTGCCGCGAAAGACGACTTGACGGGGTCGCGCCGCTCGTCGAGCACCGAATTGACCTCCAGGTCATAGAGCTTGCCGGTCTTGTACATGAACTGCCACAAACCGGCGGCCCCCACACGCGAGGTGGCCTCGGGGTTCAGGGCGCTCTCCACAATGGTAAGGTATTTCACTTCGTCGGGCACCCCATAGCGATCCAACGCCTCCTCGAACAGCGGAAAGAAACGCTCCTGCTGCATCAGCGTCAGGTCGAGCCGTCTGGCCATCACCCTCAGATAGAAACGAATATGGGAACGCACCTCGCTGTTCATCGCCATAGGCACCACCGTGTGCAGGGCGCGCAGACGGGCCTCGAGCACCGAGTCGGGCAGCGCGTCGAACTCCTCCACCGAGAAACCCGTCGCACTATGCAACCCGTGGTGCGCATAGCGGCGCATATAGAAACTGTTCAGCAGGCTGTCGTAGGCGGCGCTGTAGCGGCCGGTCATCAACTCGGCATCTTCCTGCACCACAGGCTCCTGCGCTTCTGCGCGGGGCACTTGCAGCAGCATCGACAGCAACGCCAACAGACCTATAATCTTAAATTTCATACCCCATTTAACGCAGAAAGCACTCATTTATTATATATGACCGAAAAAAAACTAACCACCGACAACAGACCACTGACAACCGGCCAACGCCAACCAAGAACAGACCACAGAAAACCGCCAACCAAAAACTAATTATATCGTGCACGACATAACTATCTCTACACCGTATCCGCACCGCCTTTTCTCCGACTGCAGTCGGAGATGACACGGACTTGACACGGACATGAGTCGGACCGGAGTCGGAGGGGGTGCATAGTGAAACGAGCTGTAAAAAAGCATTTAATTAACTTATAACTTGGTATTTATGTCGCACAAACACTGCTTTTGCCTGTTTTTGTCCGATTAAAAGACTATTTGGGGTGTATTCGGAGGCCGGACCGCCCACCTCCAACCGCCCATCGAACACTTAATTATATCGTGCACGACCTAATTTTTATATAAAAAAAAAATAATGAAATATTCTTTGTATCTTTGCAGTCGAATAACAAATAATAATCAGTTTATGAAAAACAAATCAATAATAGCTTGTGCCATTGTCGGGATGCTTTTATTGGCAAGTTGCGGTCTTCCGAACACTTGCAAATCGTATTCTCCGTATGAACTTGATTGGAACGGATACAACAGCGTTGGCACGTTCAAGACGTATTTTAACGGATATGAACAAACCATATACGGCCACATTGGTGACACCGTCAAGGTGTATGGGTGCCTGTATTTTAAGAACTATAGATATTCTGAAAGCCGTGCCTACAGGTCTCCTGCGCCTTCAAATCCTTTTGATTTATTTGACGACGAAGGCGATGGCTGTGTGCTGTACATAAGAAACGAAGACGAAATAGAAATCCCACAATCGTTTTATTTCAAGAGGCTGTATCTTAAAGGAACCGTGGTTTTCGACGATGACCTGGGATGCGGAAAAGGCACAGGCCTGCAGCTAATCAGCATTGACACAATACCCTAAGCGCAGAAATGAAGCAACGGAGGAGGGCATCTTTGGCTTGTTGATAAAAAAATCTGCCGAAGATGCCCTTAATTCATTTTTTTTTCATATCTTTGCAGTCGGAAAAATAATAAATAAAATATATCAATAACTATGAGTACAAGAAAGTATACGCTGGTTATCAACCCTGGTGCCACATCGACCAAAGCCGCCATCTATGACGGCGAGAACGAAGTCTTTACCGAGAACCTCTCCCACCCCATCGAGGAAATCCAGAAGTTCCACGAGGTGGCCGACCAATTCGAGTATCGCAAGACCGCCATCCTCGACATGGTGAAGCGCCACGGTATCGGCACCGACGAGATTGCCGTCGTCATGGGCCGCGGCGGCCTGACCCGCCCCTGCGAGAGCGGCTGCTACCGCGTGAACGAGTTGATGAAGGAGGAGTGCCACGCCGGTATCCAAGGCAAGCATGCCTGCAACCTCGGCGCCCTGATTAGCGACGCCATCGCGAGCGAGATTGGCCTCGAGTGTGCCTACATCGCCGACCCGGGCATCGTGGACGAGCGTCCCGAGTTTGCCAAGATCAGCGGCCACCCCGTCTTCGACCTCGACCCCTCGCGCGAGGGTGTCATCTGGCACTGCCTGAACCAGAAGATGACCGCCAAGCTCTATGCCCGCGAGCTGGGCAAGCACTACGAGGACCTCAACCTCATCATCGCCCACATGGGCGGCGGTGTCAGCGTGGGTGTGCACGAGCACGGCCGCGTGACCGAGGTGAACCGCGCCCTCTGCGGCCTCGGTGCCTTCTCGCCCACCCGTTGCGGCTCCATCAACGCCTCGAAGCTCATCGAGGTGGCCTGCAGTGGCAAGTATGACGAGGCCAAGCTGAAGAAGATGGTCACCGCCGAGGGCGGCTTCGTGGCCTACCTGGGCACCAACGACGCCTACGAGGTGGAGAAACGCGCCCTGGCCGGCGACGCAAAGTGCCAACTGCTGGTGGATGCCTTCACCTATCAGGTGTCGATGGAGATCAGCCGCCTGGCCGCTGTGGTCAACGGCAAGGTCGACGCCATCATCCTCACCGGCGGCATCGCCTACAGCAAGCCCTGGATGGCTATGATCGAGCAGCGCGTGGGTTGGATTGCCCCCGTGAAGATCTACAAGGGCGAGAACGAGATGCTGGCCCTCGCCATCTGCGGCAAGGAGGTGCTCGACGGCGTGCAGGTGAAAGAGTATAAATAGTATTGGAGTTTAGAAGAAATGAAGAAAGCATTTGTTTTGCTGGCAATATGCGCTGTCACGTTGGCGGCTGGTGCACAGGAAATCAAGATTAAGAAGGGCAAGGTGACGATGACCGAGGCGCAGTACAACGACCTGAAGGCCAAAGCCGACGCCTACGACAAGGCTACGGCCGACGTGACCATCCTGCGCTCGCAGCTCAAGGAGGCCACCACCCCCGCCCCCATGAACACCTTCAACGACTCGGCCTCCTACGCCATCGGTCGCGATGTATACAACCAATGGAGCGCCCAGCAGCTCGGCATCAACGGCCAGCAGGCCGGACAGGCGATGATCGACGGCACCAAAGGCTCGTCGCGCCTCAACGACATGCAGGCACGTCCGTTGCTGCAGCGCTTCCAGCAGGAGTTCGAGATGCGCCAGCGCGCCGGTGTACAGGAGAACATCGAAAAGGGCGAGAAGTTCATGCAGGAGATGAGCAACAACAAGTCGGTATACACCACCAAGAGCGGCCTGAAATACCGCCAGGTGCGCGAAGGCAACGGCAAGAAGCCCAAGATGACCGACCGCGTGAAGGTGCACTACACCGGCTCGCTGATTGACGGCACCAAGTTCGACAGCAGCTACGACCGTGGCGAACCCATCACCTTCAAGCTCAACGAGGTCATCCCCGGCTGGACAGAAGGCCTGCAGCTGATGGACGAAGGTTCGAAGTATATCCTCTTCATCCCCTACAACCTCGGCTACGGCGAGCAGCAAGCTGGCAGCATACCGCCGGGCTCTACGCTTGTCTTCGAGGTGGAACTGCTGGAAATCAATCCGAAATAATGAGCAACACTTACGGCAATAAGTTCAGAGTAACCACCTACGGCGAGTCCCACGGACCCGCCGTAGGTGCTGTTATCGACGGCTGTCCCGCCGGTGTGGCCCTCGACCTGGAGGCCATCGGCAATGCGTTGGTGCGTCGCCGTCACGGGGCTCCGCGCCGGGAGGAGGACAGCATCGAATGGCTTTCGGGCCTCAAGGACGGCATTACCCTCGGCACCCCCATCGCCTTCCTGATACGCAACAATAACACGCGCCCCGAGGACTATGCCCATCTGGAGCACCTGTTCCGTCCAGGACACGCCGACTACACCTACTATATGAAGTATGGTGTGCGCGACCATCGAGGTGGCGGACGCTCATCGGCCCGCGAGACGGTGGCGCGCGTGGTGGCAGGCGCTGTGGCCATGCAGCTGATGCCCGAAGTCGAGATTACGACGGAGGTCGAAGGCACGCGGCCGGAGATAGGCGACGATACGGTGGGAGGCGTGGTCAGCTGCCGCGTGACCGGTGTTGCTGCCGGCGTGGGAGAGCCCATCTTCGGCAAGCTCAACGCCAGCTTGGCGGCCGCCATGATGAGCATTCCGTCGGCCATCGGCTTCGAGATGGGTGCCGGCTTCAAAGCCGCCGAGATGAAAGGCAGCGAATATATCGACAGATGGAAAGGTGATACCTCTTTACCGCTCACCGTAACTAACCATTGCGGCGGCATACAAGGCGGCATCAGCAACGGCATGCCCATCGAGTTCCGCGTGGCGTTTCATCCTGTGGTCAGCATTCCCCAACCTGTCGAGTGCCTGCACGAAGACGGCCACCTGGAGACCGTCAGCATCGACGGCCGGCACGACCTCTACCACCTCAACCGCGCCGCCGTGGTGGTGGAAGCCATGACTGCATTATGTTTGATAAACTATATGCTATGAAGAAATACACCTTTGGTTTTTACCTTTTAGCTCTTGCTTTATTACTTGCCGGTTGCCAGCACGACAGCTTCACTATCAGTGGCACGCTTGACGGCGGTGCCGGCCACACCTTGTGGCTCGAGGAAATAGCCCCCGACGGCCCTATGTTCATCGACAGCATCCCTGTGGACAGCAAAGGACACTTCAAATACACCTACAAGATGCCCTACCGCTCGCTGTACAACCTGCACACCACTGCCGACAACTACATCGTCACGCTGCCCGACTACGGCGAGCACCTGAAGGTTAGCGGCCGCTACGACAACCTGTCGGTAAGCTACGACATCACGGGATCGCCCGAGAGCAGCCTCTTGTGGCAGTTGCAGCAATACACCAACGACGGCGCCATCGTGCTGCGGGCGCTGATAGACACCACCCAATACTACCAGCAGCTGATGGCCGAAGGCAAGGTGGACATCGAGGTGGTGTATGACAAGAAGGACATGACCGACAGCATCTACCGCCTCACGGCTGAGGAGCAGCAGGATTACATCTGCCGCTTCATCGAGGAGAACCAAGGCTCGCTGAGCACACTGATAGCGCTGTACAAGCCCTTCAACAATAGATTACTGATTGACACGCGCGACCCCAACAGCATCGATTGGTACGATATGGTGCTCGAGGGCCTGCAGGAGCGTTACCCTGACAACCCCCACACCCTACACTTCAAGAACACCACCGAGCATCTGCGCTCTGCCCTCAGCCGGAACTGAAAAGAGGAAAAAGGAAAGAGGAAAAAGGCTTACGCAGGACAATCGCGTCAGCCTTTTTTCATTTTTTCCTCTTTTATTTTTCATCTTCGATGTCACCTTTCGGGTGGTTTTTACGTTTAATAGAGTGAAGAAACTTTTAAAACAAGAAACATTATGGACAGTACAGTTATTGAAGACATGATTATTGAAGACATGATCTATCCTGTGACGGATACGATTGAAACCCTTATCGTAATGGCAACGGTGGTGCTGATAGCCTGGTTCTGGTTCCGCCACAAGAAACATCAGACAGAACAGCGCACAGAATTGATGATGCGTGCTTTGGAGCACAGCGACAATGCTGAGGAAATAATCAGCAGCCTACAGAAGCCCCGTCGCAGCATCATGGAGCGTATAGCCTCATCGCGGGCCATAGGTCTCGGCCTCATCGTAATGGGCGGCGCCGGCACCATCGTGTCAATAGCATTTGCTATAAAACAGTTTGTCGAGGGGTCATATACGGAGGATGTATTCGCAGAGATAGGACCGATAATACTTCTATGTCTTATTCCACTTGCCATCGGTATTGGCTTCCTTATCTACAGCCACATGCTGCGTAAGTTACCTAAAGGCGACCAATAGTACTTTTTTTAGGGCGACAATGACTGAAGAACGTTTTGTTCAGCTGGTCAAAGAAGAGCAGGAGACGCTGCGGCGCTTCCTGCTGGCCCTGTGCGGAGGCTGGCGCGAGGAGGCCGAAGACCTGGCACAGGATACTCTGCTCAAAGCTTGGCTATCCTGCAGCGAGTACGTGGAGCGCTACCGCTTCTCGACCTACCTCTGCAAGATAGCCTACCGCACATACGTTGACCACCTACGACGCACGGCGCACCAGCCCCTGCCACTCACCGAAAGCCTGCCCCTTCCTTCCTCCGATACTGCCGACGCCTCTTTCCGTTACGAGAGGCTACATTGGGCCGTCAGCCAACTACCCTTGAAGGAGCGCACCGCAGTGCTACTGTTCTATATTGAAGAGCAAAGCATCAAGGAAATAGCCATTGCCACCGGCAGCAACGTCTTCGCCGTCAAACAGCAGCTGAAGCGGGGACGCGACCACTTACGTAAATTGTTGAACGATGAAAGATGATTTGAAACCCCTGTTTGACAACTACCGTCCCGAGTTGGGCGACAGCGACGAGTATATGTTGCGCCTACAGCAGAAGATGGCGTTATTGGAAACGGTAATGCGTTATGCCGACGAACAGCGCCGCCTATACCGTCGCCGTATGGTGATAGCCTTTGCTGTGGGAGCCATAATGGGAGCCGCTACAGTAGTCTATACCCTCCTCCATCCTGTGGCCATACAACCTTTGGCCAACCTTTCCTGGCTGGCGGTCCTCATGCTACGGCTACGCCCATTCCTGACAGTCCTTGCCATTGCCGCCACAAGTGTCGGCATATCGGTGCTATTAACTCCTCAGCCTTTAAAATCAAGCAAGGTCATCTTACCGCTTTCGGGCGAGTAGACAGCATAGTTGCGGTTGAAGAGCCAATCGCCGGTGTTGACGTATATGCAGTCTTGCGTCAGCGGCATGGTCAGCGGCGTGTGGCGGTGGCCGAAGACGCAGTAGTCGAAGTGTTCCTTTTCTAATCTTTCCTTGCAGTAGAGCACGATGCCCTCGCGGTCGTCGCCGAGGTAGCGCAGCGTATCCTGCCGCGCATGCTTGACCTTGTTGCTGTCGCTCCAGCGGAGGGCGATGGGGAACGTCCACGAAGGCGGCAGCAGCGCGAAGAGGCGCTGGTTGAAGCGGCTGCGGAATACCTTGCGCAGCAGGTCGAACTGCTTGTCGAGGTGCCCGAGGCCGTCGCCGTGCCCTATCAGGAAGCGCTTGCCGTCAATCTCGAACACCTCGGGCTCGTCGTGCATTACGACGCCTATCTCCTTCTCCAGATAGTCGAACATCCACATATCGTGGTTGCCGATGAAGAAGTGCAGCTCCACCCCACTGTCGGCCAATTCGGCCAGCTTGCCCAGCAGGCGTGTGTGGCCGCGCGGCACGGTGTAGCGGTAGGTGAACCAAAAGTCGAACATATCGCCCAGCAGGAAGAGCGTCTTGCAGTCGCCCTTGATGCTGTCGAGGAAACGGCAGAGCTGCCGCTCGCGCTCGAGGCTGTCGGAGCCGCTGCCCAGATGGGCGTCGGAAATAAAATAGGTCATCTCAGCCATGTGCGCGGGTTTTGCGACGAGGTGCCTTTCCACAGCTGGAAGCTGAACTCGGCGGTGCCATCCTCATTGGTGTAGACGGTGCCGAGGTTCTGCTTGGTACTCACCTTGGCGCCTTCCTTGACGGTAACGGTGCCCATATTGGCATAGACGGTCATATACTCACCGTGGCGCACAATAATGCCCTTGGTGCCGTTGGGGCAGGTGAACACGCGGCTCACGGTGCCGTTGAAGATGCACTGCACCGCGGTGCCGCTCTTGCACTGCAGGTCGATGCCGTTATTCATGTTCTGGCCGCCCGAAGCATGCGTGTAGCGTCCGTATTCGCGCAGCACCTTCTGGTAGAAGCAGGGCCACGGCAGACGGCCCTTGTTGGAGGCGAAGTCGTTGCTCAGTGCCACGTCGGCCGACGACACCGTGGTGCTCTTGTCGGCACCGGCGCCTGCGGCACCTTTCTTCTCTTTGTTCGCCTTGGCTATCTCCTCGTTGATAATCTTCTGTATCTGCTGCTGCAGCTGACGTTTCTGTTTCTCCTTCTTGTCAATCTGCGCCTGCAGGGTTTTCTCCTGCTGCTTGCTCTGCTTGAGGCTCTTCTGGCGCTCGCTGCGTTCCTTGGCCAGCTGGTCCTGCTGACGCTTCTCCTGTGCCAACAGCGTGGTGGTTTCCTGCTGTTGACGCGCCAGCTGCAGGCCCGCTTCGTTCAGCTCCTCCTCCTTCTGGCGAATGAAGGCGGCCTGACGACGGCGGTAGCGGCTGTAGTCGCGGAAGTATTTGGTGCGGAGGTAGGCGTAGTTGTAGCTCTTGGTGTCGAGCAGCAGCACCACCTTATCCAGGTTGCCACGCTCGCCGTAGAGCACACGCACCACGTGGGCATACTCGGTCTTCATGCTATCGATTTGCGTGCGCATCAGGACGATGCTGTCCTGCGTCTGCGCCATCTGCACGTTCAGCATATTCAACTGCCCGTTGATGTTGTTGATCAAACGGGTGCGCTGGTTGATTTTCTTCTCCAGCAGGTTGAGCTGCTGCTGGCCGCTGCGGCTGTTCTTCTTGGCCTTGGCCAGGTCCTTGTTGAGCTGCTTCAGCTCCTGCTCCACCTGCGCCTTGTCCTTCTCCAGCTGGGCCTTGCTCTGCGCCTGAGGCGCAAAAGGGAGTACAAGGAGTACAAGGAGTACAAGGAGTGCAGGACGGAAGCATTTGTCTTGCACTACCTGGCACTCCTTCGCACTCCTCAGCACTCCTTTAGTTCCAATTAAGGATACGCTTGAAGTCATACTCCTCGGGGTTGGGCAGGTATTTCTTCGCAGCCTCGTAGTCGGCGGGGGTGATATAGTCCATGATGTCGTTGACATAGGACATCACCTTGTTGCTGTCCACATTCACCAGGCGCGGCGGAATCTTGCCGGTGACGGGGTCCTGCAGGTCTTTGAGGTAGAGCGGCGAAGCATTGCCCTGATGGTCCACATACACCATGCAGCCCGTGCAGCCCTCGTTGAAGAGCTTGTGCACACCCATGCCCATCAGCGAGCAGTAGGTCAGGTCGAAGGCGATAGGCGTGTGGCAGCGTATCTCGTAGCCAATCTCCACGGGACGGCTCTTCACCTTGATACCCAGCTGCTTCACCTTGCGCTCCAGCAGGTCGTTGAAGATATGGGCCTTCGAGACCTTGCCCAGCTCGGGATGGCCGTGCTCGTCATAGCTGAAATGGATGCCGCTGTTCTTGATTTCGTCGTCGCTCAGCGAGTGGAACACGCCCTCGCTGATCATGGCAGCACCGTAGTTGATGCCCATCAGCTTGCGCTTCACGATGCAGCTGATGACCATGTTGATAATCTTGTCGACGGTAATCTCGCTCTTGTTAAAGAACTCGGGGATGATGACCATCGGATAGTGGCAGGCGCCGGCGATGCCGAGGGCCAGATGGCCGGCCGAGCGACCCATGGCGCTCACCACGAACCAATTCTCACTGGTGCGGGCGTCCTCCATCACGGCAGTGGCCAGCACACAACCCTGTGCCTTGGCGCTGTTGTAGCCGAAGGTGGGGCTGCTGTTGGGCAGCGGCAGGTCGTTGTCGATGGTCTTGGGCACGTGGATGTTGGCAATTGGATAGTGCTTGTCGGCCAGGAACTTGGCGATGCGGTTGGCCGTCGAAGCGGTGTCGTCGCCACCCACGGTCACCAGCAGCTTAATCTCGTTGTCGGTGAAGAGCTTGAGGTTGAAGCGCTGCTCGAAATCCTCGGGCGTAGGTTTGAAGCGGCTCATCTTGAGGATGCTGCCGCCTTTGTTGAAAATCTCGTCGGCCGTCAGGAAGTCGAGGTCCTGCATGCGGGGTTTGTCGGTGAACAGGGCGCTGTAGCCGCCGTGCAGACCGATGACGCGATAGCCGTCGCGCAGGAAAGTTTTGGCCACCGAGGCCACCACGGTATTCATTCCAGGAGCGGGACCGCCGCCCGTCAGTATAGCTATACTCTTCATAATTATGTCTGTTAGTTAACAATTAAACTATTCTCATAACGCAAACAATGTTTTAATATTGTTCGCGCACATAAAAAATGTTATAACGGGAAGACATCATCCACTTACCATCGACTTACCAACGACTTACCAACGACTTATCAACGACTACCATGGTGGTAGTAGACAAGGCGTGTATCTGCCCTTAAAATGAATATATTACGAGTCCGGCCACTCCCGAGGCCAAAATCAAGGCTATCGGGCTGGCTTTTTTACGCCAGGAGAGGAAGAAGACAGCGAGGAAGATGATTATACTGAAAACTGAAAACTGAAAATTGAAAATTGATATATTGCCCGTCGGAGTGGCGGAGAAGACGGTCGGCATCAGCTGCAGGGCAGCGGCGGCGATGAGGCCGATGACGGCCAGGCGCAACACACGCATAACAGAGGCGACGAGTGGGTTGTCCTTGTGGCGCAGCAGCCAGCGGCTGACAATGAACACGAGTGCAACCGGAATGACGATGACGGCGAACGAGGCGATGAGCGAGCCACAGATGGCGAGCCAATGCGGGTAGCCGGCATTGACGACGGCGGTGTAGCCGGCATAGGTGGCGGTGTTGATGCCCACGGGGCCGGGGGTCATCTGGCTGACGGCCAGCAGGTCGGCAAACTCGGCAGAGGTCATCCAACCGTGGTGGGTGACCACCTCGTTCTGGATAAGGGCTATCATTGAGTAGCCGCCGCCGAAGGTGAAGGCGCCGATGAGCAGGAAGGTATAGAAGAGCTGGAAGAAGAGCATGGTAAGTTTTAAGCTGTAAGTTTTTAGTTTTTAGTTTTTAGCTTACCATAAATCAGTCCGAGGAGGGCGGCGGCGAGAACGACGAGGATGGGGTTGACGCCGAAGAGCCAGATAAGCAGGGCGCTGAGGATGGGAATAAGGTAAAGGGAGAGGTATGAGGTGAGACGCAAGACATGAGAGGCATTGTCTGTTTCACTTTTCACTTTTCGCTTTTCGTTTTTCCAGAGAGCGAAGACGGGGGCAGCGATGAGGGCCACCACGGCGGGACGCAGGCCCATGAAGATGCGGTCGACATAGACGTTGTCGCGGAAGGTGCAGAAGAAGATGGCCAGCAGGAGGATGAATAGGATGGGCATCAGGATATTGCCGACGATGGCGACGGCGCTGCCGATGGCACCGCGCAGCCGCTGGCCCGTCATGGCGGCCATATTGACGGCGAAGACACCCGGCATGGCCTGACTGAGGGCCACTTGGTCGAGGAACTCCTCCTCGGTCAGCCAGCGATGGCGCTCCACCAGCTCACGCTGCATGAGGGGCAGCATGGCGTAGCCTCCACCGACGGTGAAAGTGCCCACTTTGAAAAAACTCCAGAATATGTCACAATATTTTACCACAGGTGGCGTTATTTTAAATCAATTAACTAAAAACAAGCTAATTTATTGTACAAATGAACAATCTTTTCTTCATTGTCTTCATGGTCTTTGTGGTGGTGATGCTGACGCTGGACCTGTTTGTGTTCCACAAGAAGGACCACGTGGTCACCGCCAAGGAGGCGGCCTTGCAGACCGCCATGTGGGTGGCAATGGCGATGGGCTTCGCGGTGCTGCTCTACTTCCACGCCGAGTGGGTGCACGGAGTGCCGATGACCGCCGCTGAGAAGCACGAGACAGCCTCGCAGTTCATTGCGGGCTACTTCCTGGAGGAGAGCCTGTCGATAGACAACATCTTTGTGATGATCATGATATTCGTCAGCTTCGGCATCAAGCGCGAGTACTACCACCGTGTGCTCTTCTGGGGCATCTTCGGCGCCATCGTGCTGAGGTTCATCTTTATTTTCGCCCTGGGTGCCCTGGTGACCAAGTTCTCGTGGCTGCTGGCGGTGTTCGGAGTGGTGCTGCTCTACAGCGGCGTGAAGATGTTCCGCGACAAGGGCGACGAGCAAATCGACACAGCCAACCACCCCGTGGTGAAGTTCGCCTCGAAACACTTCCCCGTGACCAAGGAGAGCTACGGGCACGACTTCTTCCACAAGAACGAGGCAGGCAAGGTACTGCTGACTCCGCTGTTTGTAGTGCTGCTGGTCATCGAGTTCTCGGACATCATCTTTGCCGTCGACAGCATACCGGCGGTCTTCTCGGTGACGACCGACCCCGTCATCGTCTACACTTCCAACATCTTCGCTATCATGGGCCTGCGCAGCCTCTTCTTCCTGCTGAGCGACATTGCCGACCGCTTCTGGCTGCTGCACTATGGCCTCGGTGCCCTGCTATGCTTCATCGGTGTGAAGATGATTGGCGGCGAGTTCTTCCATTGGCACATCAGCACGATGGCTTCGCTGGCCGTCATCCTGGGCATCCTGGTGGTGAGCGTGGCGCTGTCGATAATGATCAAGAAACCCGTAAAAGCATGAAACGACTGATATTTGCGACCAATAACAAGCACAAGGTAGAGGAGGTGCGCGCCGCGCTGGACGGCCTGGTTGAGGTCGTCACCCTGGCTGAGGCGGGTCTGCACGGCGAGATACCCGAGACCGCCGACACCCTGCAGGGCAACGCACTACAGAAAGCGCAGTGGGTGTGGGAACGGACGCACACCGACTGTTTTGCCGACGACACAGGCCTGGAGGTCGACGCCCTCGATGGCGCGCCAGGTGTCTATTCGGCCCGCTATGCCGGTGAGCACTGCTCCTTCGACGACAATATAGACAAACTGCTGCAAGCCCTCGACGGCGAAACCAATCGCAGGGCCGACTTCCGCACGGTCATCTGCCTGATAGAAGGCGGGGAAGCGAAATATTTTGAGGGTCGCGTGGACGGACAGATACTCACCGAGCGACACAGCAACGGCGAGGGTTTCGGCTACGACCCCGTCTTCATGCCCGACCGCTTCGCCGTCAGCTTCGCCGAGATGCCCCTCGACGTGAAGAACAGCATCAGCCACCGGGGCTTGGCCGTGAAAAGGCTGGCAGAATACCTGAAAGCATGAAACAAGTTTACCCTGCCACCATCCAGAGCGGTGCCGCCCAAACCGGCAACTACATCCTCATGCTCCACGAGCCTGAGGAGAACCGACAGATACCTATCATCATCGGACAAAGCGAGGCCCAAGGTATCCTGCTGGCCAAACAGAGCGTTGCCACACGGCGCCCCCTGACGCATCAGCTGATGATCAACACCCTGGAGGCATACGGACTCCACATTGTGGAGGTGAGCATCGACCGTGTGGTGGAGGGCATCTTCTACGCCACGCTGCACTTCACCGATGGCTTCAACCGCAAGGACATCGACTGTCGCGCCACCGACGCCATCACCCTCGCCCTGCTGGCCGACGCCCCCATCCTAGTGGACGACACCGTGATGGAAGAGACCTCCATGCGCATGGAGACTCCGACCGAGCAACCCACCAACGACGCCCCCACCCTGCAGCAACTGCAAGAGGAACTGCAGCGCTGTGAGGAGGCCGAAAACTATGAGCGCGCCGCCGAGATACAGAAACAAATAGAACAACTACAGAAACAATAACCGACACCGTGCAACGCTTCCGCCCCTACGTACTCCCTGTCGCCATCCTACTCGGCTTGCTACTGCACCGCTGGTGCGCCGCCCTCTCGTTCCTGGTGCCCTATGTCATCTTCACCATCCTACTGCTCACCTTCACTGCCGTCGACCTGCGGCGCTTGAAGATGAAAATGCTCGATGTGTGGCTGATGCTCTTCCAAGTGGTGGTGAGTATCGGCTGCTACCTGCTGATACGTCTCTTCGGCGGCAACGAGACCATCGCCGAGGGGGTTCTCATCGGTGTGCTCTGTCCGGTGGCCTCGTCGGTGGCCGTCATCTCGTGCCTCCTCGGAGCCAACCGCGCCACCGTCACCACTTATACCATCGTGGGCAACCTCATGGTGGCCCTTGTGGCTCCTATAGTCTTTTCGCTCATCGGGCATCATCCCGAGATGAGCCTCTGGCAGAGCTTCCTGCTGATGTTCACCAAGATTGGCTCCACGCTAGCCCTCCCCTTCTTCCTGGCACTCGCCTTGCAGTTGTGGCTACCGAAAGTCAACGCCTTTATTGCACACTACAACATCCTCGGCTTCTACCTATGGGCCACGGCGCTGTTGCTCACCTTGGGACAGACCATCGACTTCATCTTCCTGCACGGCGAAGGCAATTGGAGCAACATCGCCTGGTTGGGCGGTTTGTCGCTGCTGTTCTGCGTGGTGCAGTTCGGCTGCGGACGCCTTATCGGACGCCGCTACGGCAACCACATCGGTGGCGGCCAGCTGCTAGGGCAGAAGAACAGCGCTTTTGGCATCTGGATGGCCAACACCTTCCTCAATCCGCTGGCGTCGGTCTTCCTGGCCTTCTACAGCATCTACCAGAACGTCTTCAACGCTTACCAAATGGCTAAAACGAAAAAGAAATGATACGCGCGGCATTCTTCGACATCGACGGCACCCTGCTGAGCTTCAACACCCACCGTGTCTCGGAGGGCACCGTGCGCGCTTTCGATAAACTGCACGCCCACGGGGTGCACACCTTCATTTCCTCGGGGCGTCCCATGGTGCTCATACCACCCATGCCCGTCACCTTCGAGGGGCACATCACCATGAACGGAGGCTTGGTCTTCGTCGGCGACCATCCGGGAGCCAACGAAGAACAAAACACCCCCAACACCACCCTGCTCTCCAACCCCATACCGAACAGCGACCTGCAGGCGTGGGTCGACTTCGCCAAGGAGCACAACCTCTGCACCATGGTCTTCACGGCCGACGGCATGATGTTGGCGCAACCCAACGAGGTGGGTATGAAGCTGCGCGACCAGCTGGAATTCACCATGCCGCCCGTGGTCGACATTGACCGTCTGCGCGACGCCGAAGCCTTTCAAGTTATCGCCCTCATGCCCGCCGAGCTCGACAAGCAGGTCGGCGCCATGATGCCCCACTGCCGCCTGCCACGCTGGCATCCCGCCTTCACCGACATCGTGGCCGCCGGCAACAGCAAGGCCGCCGGCATGGAGGCCATCTGCCGCCACTTCGGCATCCGGCAGGAGGAGACCCTTGCCTTCGGCGACGGCGGCAACGACATCGAGATGCTGCAGTGGGCCGGTATCGGAGTGGCCATGGGCAACGCCGAACAGAACGTAAAAGAGGCCGCCGATATGGTAACCACCAGCGTTGACGAAGAAGGCATAGAGCAGGCTGTCAAACAACTATTCCCCGCATGAACACGACATTGGAACAACAACTCGAAGAGGCACAGCGCCTGCTGGCCAGCTATCAGGACCTCGCCGTCGACCAAGAGGACGACGATGCCTTTGTGGCCCGCGGCAACGGCTTCTGCGACCGCAAATACAGCGAAGACTTCATCGAGATGCAGGTAGCTCAACTCACCGCCCGCATCGCTGACCTAAAAAAGAAAATTGAAAAATGAAACAGAGAGAGAACTTCAGCTCCAAGCTGGGCATCATCGTGGCCACTGCCGGCTCAGCCCTCGGATTGGGCAACATCTACCGCTTCCCCTGCGAGGCCGGCGCCAACGGTGGCGGTGCCTTCCTCATCGTCTACCTCATCACCGCCCTGCTTATCGGCACTCCGCTGATGATTAGCGAATTCATCATCGGCCGTCGCTCGCGCAGCAACCCTATCGGTGCCTTCCGCACACTGAGCGGCAAGAAGAGTGCCTGGCCTGTGGTGGGCTACCTCGGTGTGCTCTGCGCCTTCCTCATCCTGGCCTTCTACACCACTGTGGCGGGTTGGACGCTCGGCTACCTCGGCAAGAGCGCCGCCAACCACTTCGCCGGACAGGACCTCACTCAGATACAAGCTCAGTTTATCTCCTTCACCAACCATCCCTGGCTGCCTGTAGCCTGCCAGCTGGCCTTCCTGGCGCTGACGGCCTTCGTGGTGGCCCGCGGTGTCAAGGACGGCATCGAGAAATGGTCCAAGATACTCATGCCGCTGCTGCTGGTCATCATGGTGGTGCTCTGCATCAACTCGCTCACCCTCAGCGGTGCCAAAGAGGGCCTGCGCTTCTTCTTCAACCCCGACTTCAGCAAGATCAACGGCCGTGTGCTCATCAGCGCCTTGGGGCAGAGCTTCTTCTCGCTCTCCATCGGCATGGGCGCTCTCATCACCTACGGCTCCTATATCGGCAGCAAAGACAACATGGTCAGCAGCGCCACCGGTGTGGTGCTGGCCGACACCCTCGTCGCCGTGCTGGCCGGCATCATCATCTTCCCCGCCGCCTTCACCTATGGCATACAGCCCGAAGCAGGCGCCTCGCTGGCCTTCACCACCCTGCCGATGGTCTTCCAGCAGATGACCGGCGGATACTTCTTCTGCCTCATCTTCTTCCTGCTGCTGGTCATCGCCACACTGACCTCCACCATCTCGCTGCTCGAGGTCATCGTGGCCGCGCTGACCGAGGAGACACACCTCTCGCGCCCCGTGGCCGCCATCATCGGCGCCGCAGGCACCGCCGTCATCGGCGTGCTGGCCACCCTCAGCTTCCGCACCGGCAGCTCCTTGCACATCGGCGGCAGCACCGTCTTCGACCTGCTCGACCACATGACAGCCTCCTACTTCATGCCTATCGGCGGACTGCTCATCGTGCTCTTCGTGGGCTGGGTGATGAAGCGCGCCGACGCGATGGACGAGCTGACCAACGGCGGCACCCTGCGCAGCGGACTCCGCAAGGTCATCTACTGCATCATCCGCTACCTCGCCCCCGTAGCCATCACCGTCATCTTCATCAGCCAGCTGGTGAGATAGTCTCCACTGCATACAACACAAAAACGGCGGAGAAATTTCTCCGCCGTTTTTGTGCTTTTAAATCTTAATTATTGCTTTTCGAAGTTAAACGTTGCCGTGCTTTGATATTCCGAATCATCACTATTGTCAGCAAAAAGGGTCATTTCCTTCTTTGTAAGTTTCTTGATTTCTAGTTGCGTGCGGCCTCCATCCATGTAAAGAGTGTTTCCACTAATGGAATAATCCGACGTCCCTCCTCCCGCAATGGTAACTTTTCCATCTTCGGTAAATTCCATTACCATACCAACGCTTTCGTTGTTGTAGGTGTTGAGTTCGTGAGTGTCGGGATCAACAGACTGATGGACACTCGAAACGCATTTCCACTTTCCGATGATGAGGTCTTCGTTGTCCTTGGAGCAGGAAGTGGTCAGCCCCAATGCCGCGATGCAGAGCATCATTGCAAAAAATCTTAGTTTTTTCATTTGTTTTCTTGCCTTTTTTTCAGTTGGCTCTTCTGTTTTAATTGATTATTGACGTTTCATTATTTCTGTTACATTGTACGTTCTGCCTTCCCAGACATCTACATACGATATTTTCAGGAATTCCTCTGTCAAAGAGAGAATCTTTTCCTCTTGCCATTCACTGCTTCCGGTTCTTTGTATGCGAACAGTCTCGTCATTGACTCTTTCCCATTTGCCACGCAAACTGCCTGCCACAAAGTAATCGCCATCCTCACCATAGCCGATACCTATACCAACATCAACACCATTGTCGTGCTGTTCGCCATAGGAATCAGTGTAGTAAGAGGTACCGTCAACAATCCGCCAATTACCAATAATAAGGTCTTGGTTTTCTTTTGAACATGATGTCGTCAGCCCTAAAGTCACAATACAAAGCATCAATGCAAAAACCTTTAGTCCTTTCATTTTTTTTGTGGCCGTTTTATCCTGTTGCCTCTTCAGTTTTCGCGCTCTACAGTGTCAATGCGAGCAAAAAATACAATAACGAAGCGTGGCACCGAATGCCGCTTCACCTATGAGAGGTCGTGAGAATTACCTTGTACTGAGAAGATGCAAACAGCCCACGCTATAATGCGCGAACCTTTACACTTGCTCTTGCAGTACTTAGAATTTCTCACGTTCCTCATAGCAAGAGGCGAGCATATCGCTTCGTGATTTCCCTTGAAATCGTGTGCAAAGTTACGACAAATAATTGGAACGACAAAATGTTTTTTGTTTTATGAAACGATTTGAGGTGTCGAAGAATTAGGTCGTACACGATATAAATAAGAGAAAAAGGACTTCAAGAAACGGAAAAACAGGAGGCCCGAAAGACAAATAACATCAGCAGAAGATTAGTTGGGACAAGATGAAAGCAGGAAAACCGCCAAACGGATAAAACAACATAAAGCATTGATAATGAACACTATCAAGCACAAAAACACGGCAGTTACGACTTAATAGGCTGGTTTATAGCGTATTTACACACACCAAGTCCGACTGTGGTCCGACTCAAGTCCGAGTATGGTCCGACTTATGTCCGACTACAGTCGGAGAAAAGGCGGTGTTGATATGGTGTCGGTGCGGATAAAAAAAGGCCTCATAGAAAAATACATCGTGCACGACGTATTTTTTATTTCTTGGAAAGCCCTGGTGTTTTTTTTGGAGGGCTAAAATAATAAAAAATACACACACACGTTACATTACAAAAATAAAACAACTTAAAATAACACCGTTATGAGAAAACATATTGTTGCCGGCAATTGGAAGATGAACCTCACCTTCACTGAAGCCGATGAATTGCTCGACGAACTGATGAGCGAGCTTGAGAAAGTGGAACTGCCCCGCGACGAGCAGGTGATTGTCTGCCCCCCGTTCCCCTACATCGAGATGGCCAGCGACTACGCCAACGACAGCTACTTCCTGGTGGGCGCTCAAAATGTGAGCGACAAGGAGAAGGGTGCCTACACCGGCGAGGTGAGCGCCGAGATGCTGGAGAGCTGCGAGATTGACTACTGCATCGTGGGTCACTCGGAGCGCCGCGCCTACTACGGCGAGACCGACGCCACGGTGGCCGCCAAGGTGAACCAGCTGCTGGCTCACGGCCTGAAGCCCATCGTCTGTGTGGGCGAGGTGCTCGAGGAGCGCGAAGCCAACCGTCAGTTCGACGTGGTGAAGACACAGGTCGAGGGCGGCCTCTTCCACCTCGACGCCGAGCAGATCAAGCAGGTCATCATCGCCTACGAGCCCGTGTGGGCCATCGGCACCGGCAAGACCGCCACAGCCGACCAGGCACAGGAGATGCACGCCCACATCCGCAGCCTGCTGGCCGGCAAATACGGTCAGGAGGTGGCCGACGAAATCAGCATCCTCTACGGCGGCAGCTGCAAGCCCAGCAACGCCAAGGAGCTCTTCGCCAACCCCGACGTGGACGGCGGTCTCATCGGCGGCGCCTCGCTGAAAGCAGCCGACTTCATGGGTATTATCACCGCTTTTTAATTAGTTGATAGTGGGTAGCCTGTCGCCATATGTGCTACCAACCACCCACTACCGACTATACACACAATGTCTTTCGAGCGCTTCATAGCACGACGATTTATGCCGCGTAGCGGTGCCGACAGAGGCTTCTCAGGGCCTCTGTCGGTCATCGCTGTGGTCGGCATCGCGCTGGGCGTCACCGTCATGGTGATGGCCGTCAGCATCCTGCGCGGCTTCCAGGCCGACATCACCAACAAGGTGGTGGGATTCGGTAGCCACATCACCATCAGTAACTACGACCGTCTGCACGCCTATGCCGAGATGCCCGTCGAGGTCGACAGCGTCCTGCTGAACCAACTGCGCACCACCGAGGGGGTGCGCCACGTGCAGGCCTATGCCACCAAAGGCGGCATGGTGAAGACCGAGGAGCAGATCTACGGCATCCTGCTACGCGGCCTCAGCGACGACTACGACACCACCTTCTACGCCTCGTGCCTCGTCGACGGACGCTTGCCCGACCTGAGAGGTGAAAGCGACACTTCCAACCTCTCACCCCTCGCCTCTCACCCTTCCAACGAGGTGCTCATCTCCAGCACCATCGCCCGCAAGCTGCAGCTAAAAGTAGGCGACAAGATGCGCACCTATTTCTGGCAGGGTAACAGCTACCGTGCAAGGGCCTTCACCGTGAGCGGCATCTACAACACCGACCTCACCGAGATGGACGAGCTCTACGTCATCGGCGACCTGCGGCAGGTGCAGCGCCTCAATGACTGGGTCATCGGCGACAGCAATGGAGCCAACGGTGCCCAAGCGCCGCAGGTAGGAGGCTACGAGCTGCTGGTCAGCGACTTCCGCACCCTCGACGCTACCGCCACACGGGTGCTCGCCCTCCTGCCCTACGACCTGATGCTCACCACCGTCACACAGGCCCACCCGGCCCTCTTCTCGTGGCTCGACCTGCTGAACACCAACATCACGCTCATCCTGGCCATCATGTGCCTCGTGAGCGCAGTGGCCATCGTCAGCGCCCTGCTCATCATGATTTTCGAGAAGAGCGCCACCATCGGCTTGCTCAAGGCCCTGGGGGCCTCCAACCGCTCGGTGCGCCGCGTCTTCCTGATGAAGGCCGCCGGCCTCATCCTGTGGGGCATCCTCATCGGCGACGCAGTAGCGCTGTTGCTCAGCTACGTGCAGCGGCAGTGGCAGGTGGTGCAACTCGACCCCGAGAGCTACTCGATGACCCATGTGCCGGTGCTGGTCGACCCTTGGGTCTACCTCGCCGTCAGCGCCGCCACCCTGGCGGTCTGCCTGCTGGCCCTGCTGCTCCCCGTGGCCTCCGTCAGCCGTATTAGTCCTGCAAAAACAATGCGTATCGAACGATGAAAAACCGACTGAAACTGATACTATTGGGCGTCACCATCCTGCTGGCGTTGGCTGCCCTGTGGCAGGTGCAACGCATCGCCAGCGAGATACGGCGCGAAGAGAAAGACAAAGTGCGCCTCTGGGCCAACGCCATCAGCCAACGAGCCCACATGCTCGAGGCCACCCAAGAGTTCTTCGCACAGGCCACCCTCGACGAGCACCGCAAGATGCAGATGTACACCGACATCCTGCAGTCGTTCAACGACCCCGACCTCAGCACCGACCTGCGCTTCAGCCTCGCCTACGTCAACTACATCGTCGACTCCAGCCACACCCCCATCATCATCACCACCTCGCGCGACAGCATCATCAGCGTGCCGCAGGAGCTGGCCGGCCAGAAGCTCGAAGGCGACCTGCTGCAGGAATACAGCCTCAACCCGCCTTTCCACTACACCCTCTGGGGCATGCCTATGACCCTCTACTACAAAGAATCGCAATACTACACCCAGCTGCGCCAGGTGCTCGACGGCTTCACGCGGTCGTTCCTCATGGACATCACCCAGAACTCCGTCAAAGCCCCCGTCCTCATCGTAGACAGCGCAAGCCACAAAGTGCTGGCCCACGGAAACCTCGACCCGCACCGTATTCGCCAGATGCACTTCCGCAACGACCCCATCGCCATCACCCTGCCCGACGGCGGGCGCGCCCTCGTCTACTACGAAGACACCCTCCTCCTGCGCTCCCTGCAGTGGCTGCCACTCTTCTACTTCTTCATCGCCGTCGTCCTCATCCTCGTCAGCTACAACCTCCTGCGCACCGCACGCACCGCCGAGCAAAACCGCATCTGGGCCGGCCTGGCCAAAGAGACCGCCCACCAGCTTGGCACCCCCATCAGCTCCCTCACCGGATGGGTCGAATACCTGCAGGGCAAAGAACTCACCCCCCAATACGCCGCCGAAATAGGCAAAGACCTCCAGCGCCTCCAGACCATCACCCAGCGCTTCTCCAAAATAGGCTCCCTGCCCGAGCTGCAGGAAAACGACGTGCGCCAGGCCACCCTCGCCGCCGTCGACTACCTCCGTGGCCGCTGCCCGC
>JAGCOF010000055.1 GCA_017645585.1 Bacteroidales bacterium | reverse complement strand
CTTTGGTCGTTCTTTGGAAAAAAGCAAAGAACGACCAAAGAACTGCCGTAGAACATTTGAGGAATGGTAGGAATCATCTCCGTCCTGTCTCTTACCTTTGGGTGGTTGTTTAACTATAGTTAAACAGTAGTCGAACGATAGTCGAAGAGTGGGATTTGGTGAGTTTTTTTGCGCGGTTCGGTATTTTTTCGTATCTTTGCAGCGATGAAACTGGAGGAGTCCATAGCCCGTTTTCGTGACTATATAGCCAACGAGCGCCGCCTGTCGGAGGCGACGATGCGCTGGTATATGTCTGATCTGGAGGACCTGGCGTGCTATCTGAAGGCTGTGGAGGTGAGCGAGTTGGAGCAGCTGACGGCGCGCGATGTGCGCGAGTGGGAGCTGCAGCACATCGAGCGCAAGGAGTCGCCCCGGACGGTGCGGCGCCGGATGGCGGCGGTGGGCAGCTGGCTGCGCTTCCTGCGTCGGCGCGGCTATTACGGCGAGGACCTGTTGGCCAAGGTGTCGGTGCCCAAGCAGCCCAAGCGCCTGCCGGTGTTCTTCCGCGAGAGCGAAACGGAGCACCTCTATGACGCCGGCCTGTTTGGCGACGATTTCTTCGGACGGCGCGACCGGCTGATGCTGAGGCTGCTGTATGAGACGGGCATCCGCCGTGCCGAGCTGGTGGGGCTGCGCGACGGGTCGGCTGATCTGTCGGCGCTGACGCTGAAGGTGCGCGGCAAGGGCGACAAGGAGCGGCTGATACCGATAGAAATCGAGCTTGCACACAATATTTCGGAATATCTTGCGTTAAAGCAACAGGAGATGGGCGATGTGGAGTGGCTGTTTGTTAACCGCAAGGGCAAGCAGATGAGTCCCGAGAGCGTGAACTACGTGGTGAAGAAGTACATGACCTCGCTGTCGAACGCCGACCGTGTGTCGCCGCATGTGTTCCGCCATAGCTTTGCGACGCACATCCTGAACGAGGGCGGCGACCTGGCGGCCATCAAGGAACTGATGGGTCACGAGAACCTGGCGACGACGGAGATATACACCCACGTGACGCGCGAGCGGATGAAGGAGGTCTACAGGCAGGCCCATCCCCGGGGACGGAAACGGAGAGAATAGTTATTAACCCTAAATATAATTGCCATGAACACAATCATCAACACTGCCAAATTCAAAGCCGACGAGAAACTCGAGAAGTATATCAACGAAAAAGTCGGCAAACTCGACCGCATGACCGACCGCGCCACCAAGTGCGAGGTGTTCCTCAAGATAGACAAACCCGAGAGCGACAACAATAAAATAGCCGAGCTGCAATTGGCGCTGCCCGGCCAGACACTGTTCATCAGCAAGCAGGCCGACACCTTCGAACAGGCTGTCAGCGAGGCCGTTGACGCCATGAAGGTTCAGATTGAGAAGTACAAGAACGCGTAAAGCGTTCTTGTACATAGATTAGAAGGGGAGGTCGCCGAGGGGCTCGGTCTCGTTGTTGAGGATATCCATCAGCGGATTGTTGCGCATCTCCTCCTGCTGACGCTTGGAGAGCAGCAGCAGATTGTCGGCCACCACCTCGGTGACGTGGCGCTTGTTGCCCTCTTTGTCTTCCCACGAGCGGCTCTGCAGCCGACCCTCTACATATATTTGAGCTCCTTTGGCGAGGATGCGCTCGGCCACATCGGCTAGGCCGCGCCAGCACACTACGTTGTGCCACTCGGTGACCTCCACGCGTTCGTTGTCGCGGTGGCGGCGGTATTCGGTGGTGGCCAGGGGGAATGATGCTTTCTTGACGGGCGCTGAGCCTTCGGACGGGAATGTTACCACATCGGGATTCTTACCTACATTTCCTACCAGGATAACTTTGTTTACTCCAATCATTACTGTATCGTTTAGTCTGAATAGTTGTATATTTTGAAATGCGAAAATACAACAAAAAAATGAATTGGTAAAATAAAGATATTCACAATGACTGCAAATACTTATCAATCAGCCTCGGTACGGGCACAGAATTCATCTGCCGGGCGGTCATTGCCATGCCGTCGGCGGGATGTGAAACCGGTTCTTGGGGCAATTCTGCCTGTATGAACCGGGCGTGGATGGTGCGGTGTGTGAGCTGGTGGAGGTAGGGAGGCGAGAGATGAAAGGTGATAGGTGAAAGGTGATAGGCCTCTTGGGCAAAGTGCTGGATGGCGGTGTTCAGGTCGTCGGGTGATAATTCTTGCGAGGTCTCCATCAAATCGAATTCGAAGAGTCCTCGCCAGATGTCGTTGTCCGTGCGGCGGTGCATCCATCCGTATTGCACCCCCTCCTTGCGCCAGCGCAGGTCGAAGTAGTAGAACCAACGGTCTTTGGGTTTGGCTTTGGGGGCTTTGACGGGCAGCATGTCGACGCGTCCGGTGCGCAAGGCCTCGCACTCGTCGGCGAAGGGGCAGGCCGTGCAGTCGGGCTGCGGGCGGCACTGCAGGGCGCCGAAGTCCATCAGGGCGGCGTTGAAGCGGTCGGGCCGCTCGCGGTCAATCAGCTGTGTCAGCAGGGACTCGAACTCCCGATAGGCCGCGTCGGTGGCGATGGGGGTGGCGATGCCGCGCAGGCGGCTGATGAAGCGGTAGACGTTGCCGTCGATGACGGGGTGGGGCAGACGGTAGGCGAAGGAGGCGATGGCGGCGGCGGTGTAGCGCCCCACGCCCTTGAGGCGCAGGATGCCGTCGTAGGTGTCGGGGAAGCGGCCCCCACACTCATCCATAATATATTGCGCGGCCGCGTGCAGGTTGCGCGCGCGCGAGTAGTAGCCCAGCCCTTGCCATAGGCGCAGCACCTGCTCCTCGCTGGCGGTGGCCAGGTCGGCCACCGTGGGGAAGGTCTCGATGAAGCGCAGGTAGTAGTCGCGCCCCTGCTCGATGCGAGTCTGCTGCAGGATGATTTCCGACAGCCAGATGTAGTACGGGTTGTCGATTCCACGCCACGGAAGGGTGCGTCCGTAGTCGTTGTACCAAGCCTCCAATTTTGTCCAAAAAGCCATGCGAAATGTTAATAATTGCAATGGAAAAGGTGTCTAACTGCCTGGGAAAATAGTGTTAAAACCACAAAAACCGTTTTATTTGAATTGTTGTATATCAGAGTGTTGTATTTAACAAAATGTTAAAAAGATTTAAAAAGCAACTTATCAACGTCCATTTATTTTGCCATGTCGGAAAAAGGTAGTACTTTTGCCGCCGTTTTCGTTGAAAGAAAACGCGGTTCATTAACGTAAAAAAACAATAAAAATTATACTGCAATGTCAAAGAAATGTGAAATTACCGGCAAGAAAGTGATTGTGGGCAACAATGTTTCGCACTCCCGTATCCACACCAAGCGTACCTTCGCACCCAACCTGCAGACCAAGAAGTTCTACATTCCCGAGGAGGACATGTGGATTACCCTGAAGGTCTCTGCCAAGGGCATGCGCATCATCAACAAGAAAGGCATCATCGCCGCCCTCAACGACGCTGCCGCCCAGGGACACCTGATGTTCTAAGTCGTCTTGGTCGAATGGCCAAAACGATAAACATAAGGAATACCTGATGTTCTAAGAGAAGACAACAAGTCTTAAATAACAATTAGTATTAACCTTAAAGAAGAAAGAGGTATTAGCAATGATCGTAGTTCCTATCAAAGAAGGTGAAAACCTTGAGAGAGCTCTGAAGAAGCTGAAACGCAAATTCGACAAGACCGGCGTGGTGAAAGAGATGCGTCGTCGTCAGCAGTTCACCAAGCCCAGCGTCATCAATCGCGAGAAGCACCTGAAGGCCATCTACGTCCAGCACCTGCGCCAGCAAGAGCTCGACAAGTAAGCCCGACGGAGAGAGCTCCCCAATCGGAGCAACGCCATTGAAAACGAAAGCCCCTGCAACCAAGTGGTTGCAGGGGCTTTTCTAATGCTTTCTCAAATTTTTGTTCCTAATTCGTAAGCCTCCTGCAGCTTGGCATTGCCTTCAATATCGTTCGGGGCACCCACACCACCGCAGAAGAGGTGGCCTTTGAGTGTGGATTTGCCAAAACAGTCGATCCAGCCCTGCAGGCCATTCTCGGCGCGCATGGGGACGTGCGTCTCGTTCTCGAAGGCCGTAGTAAGTAGGTAGATGTTGCGGAAGCGGTAATCCTTTGTATACATGGCGTTCATGCGGTCGATGAGGGTCTTCATCTGGCCGCTCATCTCGTAGTAGTAGATGGAGGTGGCCCAGCAGACAACGTCGGCGTTCAGCACACTCTCCATAATGGCGGGCACATCGTCCTTGAAGATGCAGGCGCCCGTCTGTTGGCACGACAGGCAGCCGACACAGAATTTTATCTCTTTGCCTCTCAGCGATATGAGTTCCACCTGATGTCCGGCGGCTTCAGCGCCTTTGGCAAATTGCTCCGCCAAAGCGTGACTGTTCGAGCCCGGACGAAGACTGGTTGATATAACGACTACTTTCTTCATTTTTTTATCTTTTTGATTAATGACAAATCATTACTTGACATGGCCTCGAAATTGGCCTCAATCTTCTCTATGTCCCAATCCCACCATTTCAACTTCAACAGATAGGCGATGAACTCGTCGTCAAAACGCATTTTGACCACCCGGCAGGGGTTGCCCACGGCAATAGCGTATGGAGGAATGTCAGAGGCAACAACCGAGTTGGCTCCGATAATGGCACCGTCACCGATATGAACGCCTGGCATAATGGTTACATGCTGGCCAATCCAAACGTCATTGCCCACAACGGTGTCGCCCTTCAGGGGCAATTCGTCTTTTACAGGAGCGATGGCGCTGCCCCAGTCGCCACCCATGATATAGAACGGATAGGTTGTCACGCCGTCCATGCGGTGATTGGCGCCATTCATCACAAACTCCACCCCTCTGGCAATGGCACAGAACTTGCCGATAATCAGTCGGTCGCCAATGAAGTCGTAGAAATGGGTGACATGCTTCTCAAACTGGTCGGCACCATCCACATCATCGTAGTAGGTATAGTCGCCAATGATGATACGCGGGTTCTTCACCACGTTCTTGATAAAGCAAAGGCGCGGGAGATTGGGATTGGGGAAAGCCTCGTCGGGGTTGGGCCTGTTTTGAAGCTTAGTCATAATTTAGAATTTCTCGTTATTCTGAATGTGCAACGGTCGCTCCCTCGAAGAATCGTATTCTCAATCCGGACATCGAACAGACTTTCCGGTTCAAGCTGTGAGAGAATAAATAAAATGCTCTGTCGTGAACATTCGCATTGCTCCGGGTTGCTCCTGAGTCCACTTTTTACTTTTGGGCACGAACACTCCAAATAACTCAATTCATATTCCTTCCCGGGTTCAATCACCTTACCCATATAGGAGGCATTATTGTATGCTTCGGTATAGATTCTGTCAAAATCCCCTTTATACTTGGCATATATTTGTTTATGCATCTGGAGGACATTGCCTTTGATGCATTCTATCGCTTCTCCTCTATAATCCATAGCAATTATTTGTTTGCCGCTTTCGTCCATGTCTTTTTGATATGGGAATGCGTTAATGTGGAAATGTGGGAATCTGATTAACGTATGAAGTGCATCGGCTCCCACGCTTCGCTTTCAGGGTACTGCACAGGTTCCTGCGAATGGATGCTCTTCAGCAGGAAAGCCATGTTGCGGCCCAGGGCGCGCATGGTCTGCATGCCTTCGCTGTCGAGTGCAGCCTCGCCCTCGGCACGGCCGTAGACGATATTCCAGTATTGCGACGTAATCATCGGCATGTGCTGCAGCTGGAACATCATGGTGAGCGACTGCAACGCCGCCGTAGCGCCACCGCGCCGACAGACAGCAATGCCTGCGGCGGGTTTGTGCATAGCCAGGTGCGACTGTGAGTAGAACAGCCGCTGCATCAAGGCCAGCATGGCTCCGTTGGGTTGGCCGTAGTAGGTGGGGGTGCCCACCACTAGGGCGTCGCTCTCGGCCAGTTCCTCCGCGAGGCGGTTGCAGAGGTCGTCGTCGAAGACGCAGCGCCCCAGTTCACGGCAGCGTCCACAGGCGATGCAGCCGTGAACTGGTTTTGTGCCGATGCCTACAATCTCATAGTCGATACCGTTTTCCTTCAAGATATTGCCGACCTCTTCGAGGGCGATATGCGTGTTGCCGTTGGCACGCGCGCTACCGTTTATCAGTAATACTTTCATGGCTGAATGTGTTAATGCGTTTTATCATTCTAATCACCTTGGCGGGCGTTCCTGCCACCACCATGTTGGCGGGGACGTCTTTGGTCACAACGCTGCCGGCGGCAACGATGGCGTTCTCGCCGATGGTGACGCCTGCCAGCACCTTGACGTCAGCACCCAGCCAGGCATTGCGGCCGATGACAATGGGCTTGGTGAGCAGCGTGTGGCGCGTGGCAGGGTCTTCGGGGTGATACTCGGTAGCCAGCACACAATGGGGGCCGATGAATGCACCGTCTCCGATGGTGATGCCACCGATGGCGAGCAGCGTGCATCCGAAGTTGAGGAAGCAGTCGTCGCCGAAGCGCACTCCGGGGCCGTAGTTGATATTGAGCGGCGTGAAGACGCGCACGGTGTCGGGTACCTCGCTGCGTGTAATCTCGCGCAAGCATTCACGTACTTCGGCCTCAGTATGGTAGCCGCTGTTCATCTCGGCACAGAGCCGCAGGGTGCGCTGCACTTCAGCGTAGAGTTCGTCGCTGCCAACGTATGTCTTTCCTGTGGGTTCCATGCTGTGTGTGGATTATTTCCCGAACTTCGCTTTCGCCTTGTCCATCTGCGTGGGGATATCGACACCGAAGGGGCAGCGGCTGAGGCAGGCGCCGCAGTGGGTGCACTCGCCCGCATGGTGGGGCAGGGCATCGTACTGCGCCTGCAACTCGGGAGTCATACCGTCGCGTTCGGCTTTGTCGAGCAGTTCGTTGACTTTGGCGATGGGGATGCCTACCGAGCAGGGCGAGCAGTGGTTGCAATAGGTGCAGTCGCCACCCTTGTCGGCAGCAGCACGCGGACCTACATTCGAGTAGTCTTTCTCGGCGTCGGTGGCATGGAGCCAATGGAGGTCGCGTTTCAGCTCATCGAGGTTATCGATGCCGAGGATGCAGGTGCTGATGCATGGCTTGGCCAGGCAGTAGGCGATGCATTGCTCGGGGGTGTAGGCCACTCCGAGGGCCGATGTCTTCTCGTCGAGTAGACGGCCGCCACCGCCGAAGGTCTTCATCACTGTGATGCCGATGTTGTGGGTGGCACAGTAGTCATAGAGTTCCACACGCACGGGGTCGATGCCGCCCTGCAGGTTCTCCATGGCCCCCTTATCCCAGGGTATGGCGCCGCCGCGCAGACGGTCGAAGGCCGGGTTGAGCGAGAACATGATGACCTCGATCCAGCCGCTCTTGGCGGCACGCAGCGCTACCTCGGCATTGTGGCTGCTGACGCCGATATGCTTGATCTTACCCTCTTTCTTCAGCTGGAACACATAGTCGAGGAAAGGACTTCCGTCTAGCTCGTCCCACTCTTCGTGGCTATCGGTGATGTGGATCATGCCCACCTCGATGTGGTCGGTGCCGAGTCGGGCGAGGAGGTCCTCGAAGCCTGTCTTGGCCTCTTCCACGTCACGTGTGCGGGTGTGCTGCCCATCCTTGAAGATGGTGCCTATGTGGCCTTGGATAATCATCTCGTCGCGACGGCCCTGCAAGGCATAGCCGATGTTGGAGCGTGTCTTGGGGTTGGCGTCGTAGATATCGATATAGTTCATGCCGCTGTCGAGCGCCATAGTCATCAGTTCGAGCGATGCGGCGCTGTCGAGTTTCTCGAAACCGCCGCATCCGATGCTGATATCACTCACCATCAGGCCGGTGTTACCCAGCGGACGATACTGCATGTCGGTTTTCTTTTCAGGCTGCTGATGACAGCCGATGGCCACAAGACAGAGTGCAGCCAGCAGAGTTGCGTGAATTCTTTTCATCATTTGTCGATATTAACAAGGTTGTATTTTCTGGTTCCGAGACCAATAGCTTCGGCATGTTCGATGGTGTGGAGGCCATGCTGCTTGTCGATGCGCGAGAGCAGGTCGGTGGGGTCGTTGGTGGCAGTCACCTCCTGGTTGTTGATGATGTCGATGCAGGCTTGGTCGAGGGCCACGGGGTCGGTGCTGGCGAGGATGCCGTAGTCCTCAAGCTTCACGGGCTCGGGATGGTCGACACAGTCGCAGTCGATGCTCATGTTGTTCATCACGCTGATATAGATGATGCCCTCCTTCTTGCCGAAGTAGTCGGTCACCGCCTGTGCGGCCGCCGCCATGCTCTCGAGGAAGCCGTCCTGGTCGTTGACATACTTCGTCCATAGCTTCATCATATTGAGCCTCTCCATCCTGCCTGCCGAGTGGATATAGGCCTTGCCATTCTGGCTGGCGCAGCCAATGCTGAGGTTCTTCAGCGCTCCGCCGTAGCCGCCCATGGGGTGACCCTTGAAGTGGTTGAGGGCAATCATGAAGTCGTAGTTCTCCATGTGGCTGCCCACGATATCGTACTTGATATGTGTGGTGTCCTGCACGGGGATGCGAACCTCGCCCTCCTCGTCCATGATGTCGACCTTGAATAGGGGAGTAAAGCCGTGACGCTCTATGACTTTCCAGTGGTTGGCCGAGGTGTTGCGGTCGTCTTTTTTGTTGAGGGGGCCGCTGGTGTAGGCGGTGTTGCACTCCACAATGGTGCCGTCCACCAACTGCACAAGGTCCTTGATCAGTTCGGGTTTCAGGTAGTTGGGATTGCTGCCCTCGCCAGTGGAGATTTTCACGGCCACACGGCCGGTGGCCTCCACACCCAGCGCTTGGTAGATTTTCACCAGTGCTTCGGGGCTGATGTCGCGGGTCAGATAGACGGTTGCCTCCTGACTGTTCTGGGGTTTTGTCTCGACCTGTGCCGACACAGTTTTTTGCTTGCAACCTGCGAAAACCATCGCCGTCGCAAATAGGACTAATAGCGTCTTTTTCATTATATTATAGAATTATTGCAAATATTATGATATCTGCAAAGATACAAAAAATATCCAATCAACGTCATTCATAAAACAAATTCCCTGCAATCAGAAGACCGCAGGGAATTTGTGTAAGGTTTAGCACCTGGGTTTTACTGTTTCTCGGAGGTAATCTTCTCAAGCCACTTGAGCATGCCGAACATGACGAACATGGCTATGGCGCAGACCAAAAGGAACACCAGCCAGCACATCCACAGATTGGACATACCATTGTACAGTACCGGTCCGAGGAGGATGAGCAGGTTGCCGATGGCGGTGGCGCTGAGCCACAGACCTTGGCAGATACCCTGGATATGCTTCGGGGCAATCTTCGACACAAAGCTCAAGCCCAGCGGGCTGATGAAGAGCTCAGCCACAGTGAGGAAGAAGTAGGTGACAATTAGGGCCCACGGGCCGACCTTCATGGCCGACGCCGTCTCAACCGGCATGCCGCGGAACTCGTTGACACTGGGATAGCCGTTGATCATGCACAACAGCATCAGGAACAGGTAGGCGCAGGCTGCGATGCCCATACCGAAGGCTATTTTCTTGGGCGTGGATACCTCTTTGCCTTTGCGCACAAAGGAGGCGAACATCCACATGATGAGAGGTGTGAGGATGACTACGAGGAACGGGTTGATGCACTGCCAGATTTCAGGTGGGATGGATGACGTGCTGACGAAGTCGCGTGCGAAGAGCGAAAGCGACTCGGCGTTCTGGTGGAAAGCGAACCAGAAGAAGACGCACACTCCCAACACGGCATAGAGGCCGGCCATGCGTTGTTTCACGTCCTTTGCCATGGCGGCTTTCTCTTCAGCGGAGTAGGTAACCTCCTTGGTGTCATTCGCGGCTGCGGCTTCCTTCTTCACCGGGTTGGGCAGGCCCTTCTTGGTGCATAGGAAGATGGTCAGCGAGATGAGCATGGCAATCACCGAGGCGATGAAGGCGAAGTGGACACCGGTGTTGAAGACGGTGATGTAGCTGTCGCAGAAGCTGGCCAGGTCAGTGGCTGCCTCGGGATACTGGGCGGTGAGTGCGGTGAGGTTATCCATGTCGTTTCCCTGCATATTGTTGGTCAGGTAGTTGTGGCATAACATGGGCAATTGGGCATTGTAGACCAAACCCTTGGTACCAAGCCACCAGTTGCGGATGATGGGGGCGATAAATGGGGCGATGACACCACCGATGTTGATGAACACATAGAAAATCTGGAAGCCACTGTCGCGCTTCTCTTTAGCCTTAGCCAGAGCCTCGGGGCCTTTCTTGGCCTCTTCGGCTTCGAAGTCGTCGTAGAGCTGACCCACCACAGCCTGCAGGTTGCCCTTGAACAATCCGTTACCACAGGCAATAATAACCAGGGCGACGAGTGTAAGTACCATGACCCACGAGAAACCATGGCCGCTGAACACAGGCACCGACAATATGGCGTATCCCACAGCCATCACAATGATACCGGCAATGATGGTACCCTTGTAGTTTTTGGTGCGGTCGGCGATGATACCGCCGGGCAAAGAGAGTACATAAATCAGGAAATAGAACCCGGCGAACATGATGCCGGCCGTCTGGTCGGGCACACCGAACTTGGAGCAGATGAACAGCGTCAGCACGGCATTCATGATGTAGTAGCCGAAGCGCTCACCCATGTTGCTCAATGCAGCGGGGATAAGTCCCTTGGGGTGTTCCTTCAGTGCCTTGCGCACATAGAAGATGATGAATGGAGTGACAACAATCAGTCCTGCCACAAGCATGAACAACGGAGTGTTGGCTTTCCACAAGTTACTAATAAACTCCATAATGTGTAATGTTTTGGTTAATAATATATTTAACTGTTTTTAATAATCCGTCGCAGGTATAAACGATGTGCAAAGATACGAAAAAAAGTTGACACTTTGGCAGTATGTGTGTATTTTTTTGTATTTTTGCAGCCGAAAAATGAACCGGGAAGAGGTCATACAACAGACGGTGGAAACCCTCAGGCGAGGCGGCACCATCCTTTACCCCACGGACACCATCTGGGGCATCGGCTGCGACGCGCGCAACGCCGACGCAGTGGAGCGCCTCTACGCCATCAAGGAGCGCGACCGCAGCAAGAGCATGCTCGTGCTGGTGGCCGGTGGCCGGTGGTCGGTGGCCGGCGGAGAGCGGCCGACGACGTATATCCTGCCGCGCGAGGTGTGGCACGGTGAGATGCACCTCGAGGTGGCCGACAACCTGCCGGCCGAAGATGGCACGCTGGGCATCCGTGTGCCCAACCACACATTCTGCCGGGAGGTGCTGCGCCGCCTCGGTGCGCCGATAGTGAGCACCAGCGCCAACCTCAGCGGCCGGCCGTCGCCATTATTATATAATGAAATAGAGGAGGAACTGAAACGCAGGGTGGATTATTGTGTGCCGCCGCTGCCCGAGTTCGAAAGCCACGAGACCCGTGGCAGTCGCATCGTCAAGATTGCCGCCGACGGAACGGAGACCGTCATACGGCCGTAGCCAGCGCCGCCACCGTGTCGGGCAGGTCGCAGGGGAGCTCCTGCACCGCGATGTCGGCGGCCTCGAGCGCGTGCACCATACTCTCGAAACCTTTTATTCCCGTACCTTGGCATTTGAGTACGGCCTCTTTGCGCGTCCATAGTTGCAGGAACGCCATCGTGGGGTCGTCGCTGCGGTGGATGGCGGCCTGCTCGTCGGGGGTGCAGACGCGCTCGATCAGCGAAGGATTGATTTTTCGGCGGCTCTCGATGTCGATGCCAACCGCTTGGGTGTGCACCGCTACCGCCACCGCCGTGCGGCAGTGGCTGAGGCTGATGTGCAATTCGGGGTGTGCCGGCAGGTAGGGCGCGCCGTGGGAGTCGTGCTCCACCACAGCCTCATGCCCCAGCAACCCGGCAAGCAGCTGCCGTGCTGCGGCGCTTTGGGCGGCGTGCGTCACCCAATGCCCACCGTCCACTGTCCACTGCCCGCTAAAACTCATGCCTTGCCAAGAATGTCGTAGGGCACGGTGCCGTCGGGCAGGGGCATGCGGGGTTCCTCGATGGTGCCGAACTGCTGCTCGTACTTCTTGATGTTGTCGTTCAGCGCGGCGAGGGTGCGTTTGGCATGAATGGGGTTCATGATGATGCGCTGGCGGATGGTGGCACCTTCGCCGCCCGGGAGCATCTGGGCGAAGTCGAGGACCACCTCGGCGGGGGTGTGGCTGATGACCACCAGGTTGCTGTAGGTGCCTTGCGCCACGTCGGGGGCGATGTTCAGTTTCAGGTTCTGCTGCTGTGGTTGAGGTTTGTTTGCCATAATACAATAATTTTTTGGTTAGATAACGAAAATCGACTGCAATTATTGTGCCAACCCCGAACAGACTACGTCCTAAGTCCACCTGTTCAACAACAATTCTTCAGCCGTTCTTCAACAGTTCTTCAAAAAAGTTTTGAAGAACTGTTGAAGAACTGCCGTTAAACGGTCGTTGAAAGGTCGGTGTTGGCAAATGGCTGTGAGGCAGCCAGGTAGTGGCTTTTCAAGGCGCGAATGATAAATAATTGGTTGCAATTGAAAAAAAATATGTATTTTTGCACTTCAAAACTTATCCCAAATGAGTCACAAGACCGCGATAAAAGTCTACGAGATAGCATCATACGTGCTGATACTCGGCGCCACGGCACTCTATTTCTGGTTGAAGCAGCAGGGTCTGTCGCTGACCATGCTGGTGCTGGCGCTGGCCATTTTCTGCCGCTGGATGATGGACCGTCACCGCTACAAAGCCTGCGACGAGGAGAACGACGAGCTGCGCAACGACCTGCGCCGCCTCACCCAGCTGCTGGCCGAAGAAAAGAAAAAGAATAACAACAAATAAATACACAATCATTTATGGCAACAACCACAGACATCAAGAACGGACTCTGCATCAATTTCAACAACGACATCTACACCATCGTCGAATTCCTTCACGTGAAACCCGGCAAGGGCGCTGCCTTTGTGCGCACCAAGATGCGCAACGTGAAGACCGGCCGCATGCTGGAGAACACTTTCCCCAGCGGTGCCAAGATTGACATCGTCCGCGTGGAGCGCCGCCCCTACACCTACCTCTACAAGGAGGGCGACATGCACGTGTTCATGCACACCGAGACCTACGAGCAGATCTACATCCCCGAGCAGATTATCAACGCGCCGCAGTTCCTCAAGGACGGTCAGTATGTTGAGATTACCGTCGAGGCCGACACCGAGACCCCGCTGACCTGCGAGCTGCCTCCGTTTATCGAGACCGTGGTTACCTATACCGAGCCCGGCTTCGCCGGCAATACCGCCACCAACGCCATGAAGGACGCCACCGTCGAGCCCGGCGTGCAGGTTCGCGTGCCGCTGTTCATCAAGGAAGGCGAGCGCATCAAGGTCGATACCCGCACCTGCGAGTATGCCGAGCGCCTGAAGTAAAAGCAAAAGGTAAAAAGTGAAAAGCAAAACACTCATCATTGCGGCCTGCTTGCTTGTGCTGGCAGGCTGCAAGCATAAACAGACGGACGCACCGTCGACGCCGTCGGTGGATTACACGCAAGTGACGGTGCCTGCGTTTGATGCCGACAGCGCCTATGCCTTTGTGGAGGCGCAGCTGGCTTTCGGCAACCGCATCCCCGGCACCAAGGCCTGGGAGCGGTGTGCCGACTACCTGGCGGCGCAGATGGGTCGCTGGTGCGACACGGTCATCGTGCAGCGCTTCAACGCCACCCTCTGGGACGGCAGCACGGTGCCGGGCCGCAACATCATTGCTTCGATCAACCGGCAGGCCACGCACCGTGTGCTGCTGGCAGCCCATTGGGACAGCCGTATGTGGGCCGACCACGACCCCGACGAGAGCCTGCAGCGTAAGCCTGTGCCCGGCGCCAACGACGGCGCCTCGGGGGTGGCCACGCTGATGGAGATGGCCCGCGGCATGAGTCAGCTACCGCCGTCGGTGGGTGTGGATATTGTCTTCTTCGACGTTGAGGACCAGGGCCTACCCGAATGGAGCGAGGTTTACGACGACAATACCTGGTGCAAGGGCTCGCAGTATTGGGCCCAGAACCGCCATATACCTTATTATACTGCCGTCTACGGTGTGCTGTTCGACATGGTGGGCGCACCCGAGCCCCGCTTCACCAAGGAGCAGGTGAGCCGCTACTATGCGCCGGGCCTGACAGACAAGCTGTGGTCGGTGGCCGCCGCGCTGGGCTATGGCAATATCTTCGTCAACCAGAACACCGACGCCATCTTGGACGACCACCTGTATGTCAACCAGATTACAGGCATACCGATGGTGGATATCGTGCAGAATAGCCCGAACATCAGCTTCTTCCAGCATTGGCACACCACCACCGATGACCTCAATTCGGTCAACCGTGAGGCGCTGCGCACGGTGGCCATGGTGACCATGAAGACCATCTACGGCGACTATCCCGCTGAGAAATGAAGCGTTGGCTGCTCATTCTTCCGCTGCTGCTCTTTGTGGCCTGCAAGCCCGAGAACTGCGACACCCCCTTCGGACAGGGTGCCACGATAGATATGACTGACCCGCAGTTCATCAACATCTACAACCATGCAGGTGGCACGGTGGTGGTCAGTTGCGGCCATAAGGGGGTGATTGTGAGGTGTGCGGGTTTTGGGCAGTATACGGCCTTCGAGTGTGCCTGTCCCAAGGACCACGATGTGAGGATGGAGCCTGACAGCAAGAATGACGCCGTGATGCTTACCTGTGGTGCCTGTGGGTCGCGGTTTGAAATAATAAACGGAGCCCCGTTGGAGGGCTCCGCTACTTCGTGTATGCTGTATCAATACAGCGTCGTGGTCGAGGGTACTTTACTTACGATTTATTGAGGTTGCCAGCTGCTATTTCTTCCATAGGGTATAGCTTAGGTAGATCATCAGTGCGATGAGGCCGATGCCGAGGAAGGCAGGAAACAACAGGGAGACCAGCAGGATGACACCGAGGAGTGTCAGTATGCGCATGGCTATGCGCTTGTCGGCAGGCAGTGCCTGCAAGCGCGGTTTCTGCTGCTGCCACCATTGACGCAGGCTTCCCATGGTGCGGCCTTTCTCGTCGACGGTTTCGGCATGGGTGGTGGGCATCTCTTTCACGCGTACCTTTATGGTTTTTGAGCCATGTTTGCCGTCTTTCCAGGCGGTGATGGTCAATGCGGTGCGCCCCTTCGAGCGGTTGAGGCGGAACCGCTTGGTGCCGGTGATGTCCAGCGGCAGGACGCTGGCTTTGTAGCCGTTGTCAATCTTGAGTTCCACGCGGTCGGCGCCGCTGCAGTCCCAACGCACCTCGACGACGTCACCCTCGGTGACGGTGGTGCGATCTACGTCAAATGTCATTCTTTTTTCCATAATATCAGCCTGCTGCAACTTTTGTGCCAATCAGAAGCCAGGTTTGCCCAACAGGTGGAACATGTTGCGTTTGTAGGCTTCTACGCCGGGCTGGTCAAAGGGATTGACACCGAGGGTGTAGCCGCTGACGCCGCAGGCAAACTCGAAGAAGTAAATGAGTTGGCCGAGGGTGTACTCGTCGATGCGGTCGACCGTAATCTCCACCACGGGGACACCACCGTCGACATGGGCCTGAATGGTGCCTTCGGAGGCGCAGTCGTTGATCTGAGTGAGGCTCTTGTCGGTCAGGTAGTTGATGCCGTCGAGGTTTTTGGTGTCGGTGGGGATGGTGACGGTGGCGTTGGGTTTACGTACGCGTATCATCGTCTCCATCATCAGGCGCTCGCCCTGCTGCATATATTGTCCCATCGAATGCAGATCGGTGGTGATGCTGAGGCTGTGGGGCAGCAGACCTTTGTGTTCCTTGCCCTCGCTCTCGCCGTAGAGTTGCTTCCACCACTCGGCCAGATAGCGCAGGTTGGGCTGGCAGCTGACGAGCATTTCTACCTTGAGTCCTTTGCGGTAGAGGAGGTTGCGGATGGCAGCATACATCAATGCGGGGTTGCCCTCGAGGGTGTCGTTATTGATGCAGAGGTTTCGCATGTCGCGGGCACCTTCAAGCATGCGGTCGATGTCGTAGCCGGCCATCGCGATGGGCAGCAGGCCCACGGGTGTCAACACGGAGAAGCGGCCACCCACGTTGTCGGGGATGACATACATCGGATAGTTCTCCTGGACGGCAATGTCGTGCAGGGCGCCGCGGCGCTCGTCGGTGATGGCGACGATGCGTTTGGCGGCTTCCTCGCGACCGTATTTGTTCTCGAGGTGGGCCTTGACAATGCGGAAGGCGACGGCGGGTTCGGTGGTGGTGCCGCTCTTGGAGATGACGCAAATGCTGTAGTCCTCGCGGTCGAGCAGCGCCAGTAGCTGGTTGTAATAGTCTTCACCAAGAGTGTGGCCAGCATAGACGATATAAGGTTTCTCATCGCGAACCATCGAGGCGAACTCCGATTGCAGGGCCTCAATCACCATGCGTGCGCCGAGGTAGGAGCCGCCGATGCCGATAACCACCAGCAGACGGCTTTTGGCCGAAAGTCTGCCTACATCTGCTTTGAGGCGGGTCAGCATACCTGTGTCTATGGTGTCGGGCAGGTTCACCCAACCGAGGAAATCATTTCCGGCGGCATCGCCCGTCAAAAGATGTTTTTTTGCAGCAAGAATCTCGGGCAACAGTGCATTGATTTCGTCTTTTGCAGTGTGTGCTTGGGTGTGTTCAATGTTTACTTTAATAGTCTCCATTTTGAGAAATATTTGATTATAAATTACTCATTTTTATGCCTCTATGAAAGCAGTTTTTGAAAAATTTACAAATGTAACTGCATTATTTTCTTGACATTAACGAAAAAGAGAAAAAAATATTTTTGTCGTATAAAAAAATATTTGTATTTTTGCACATCGTTAAATAGTGTGAATTAACGTTAAGTAAAGAAATATAAACTAATTAAATTTAAATTGATATGTTGAAAAAATTAATCAGAGTAGGCGTTGTGATGTCGCTCTTAGTGGCATCGGTTGGCGCCTCTGCACAGAACACCGGCAAGGCTGAGTATCCGCGCTATAGCTTCGGCAGCAACTGGTCGCTTGGTTTTGGTGGCGCTCTGACATGGGAAATGGCTCAGCATGCAAACTCGGGCCGCACTGACCGTCTTGCTGGTGACAATGCCGGCGCGGAAGGTGATCTCTGGAGAAGAAGCTTCAATGCTGGCTTCGATGTCTTCATGCAGCACAAGCAGAACCACATGCTTGACACCCGTTATCGCTTGACCATGGCCACCCTCGGCAAGGGTCGTCTCGATAACGACAACATGTACATGGCTCGCTACACCACCGTTACCGCTGAGGTGAAGGTTTCCTTCACTGACTGGATTAAGGGTTACGATCCTGACCGTCGTCACAGCTGGTACGGCTTTGTGGGCTTCGGTGTCGCCGGTGTCAACTGCTTCATCGACAATGCTGACTTTGGCGAGACCCGTTATGGCAACTTGGCTACCGGTCATGTGCTTCCCGTTGTGGATGCCGGCTTGGGTTACAGCCTTCGTTTCGCCGACAGCTGGTCGCTGTACGCCGAACTCGAGCTCAACATGAATGACTATCACGTCATGTTCTGGCAGGACTTTGCAGACTGGGATTTGACTCATGGTACTTTCCACATTGGTGTGATGAAGCACTTCGGTCTGACTGCTGCTGACCAGGCCATCGCCGCACAGAAGAGCATGCTCACCCAGGAGAACTTCGGTGCTCTCAACACTCAGGTTTCTGACCTTGAGCAGCAGGTTGCCTCCAGCCGCAACAACGAGAAGAAACTCCAGAACCGCATTGCCGAACTCGAAGATCAGCTCGCTCAGGCTCTGGCCAAGCAGGGTACCGTCAACAGCGCTTCTGCCGACAGCCTGCAGAACGTTATCAACCAGATTAAGGCCGACCAGATCAACTACTATGCTATGCCCTTCTCGGTGCAGTATGGTGTTGACGAGTGGCAGGTCAGCGAGGAAGAGATGGACAAAGTCAAAGCTGTTGCCCGCGTGATGAAAGACAACTCCGACATCAAGATTAAGGTTATCGGCTTTGCTGACTACACCGGCAGCGATGCTTACAACATGAAGCTCTCTGAGAAGCGTGCCAAAGAGGTCAAGCGCCTGCTCACCAAGAAGTATGGTATTGACGAGGACCGCGTCGAGGTCGACTTCAAGGGTAAGAGCGCTCCCTTCGGCGATGTGCAGTATGCCATCAACCGTCGCGTCAGCTTCTACCGCGTGATTGACTAATCAAACAGTCAACAAATAAAAGAGGGGTCGTTCAATCGAACGACCCCTCTTATTATATAGTATTCAGTTATTCTTCTGTAATCAGGTATTCTACCCGCCGGTTGTGTTGCCTCCCTTCGGGGGTGTCATTGCTGTCGATGGGCCTTGTCTTGCCGAAGCCGCGCCAGGAGAGTCGGCTGCGGTCAATACCATGAGCTACCAGATAATCGGCCACGGCCTTGGCTCTGGCTTCGGAGAGGATACGGTTGTGTTCCACGGTTCCTTGGTTGTCGGTGTGGCCGCGTAGCTCAATCTTCATGGTCGGATGAGTATTGAGCAGGTCAATCAATGTGTGCAGATCGTTATATGATTGAGGCAGTAGTACGCTCTCATCAGTGTTGAAGAGAATATTGCGCAGCGTGATTATTTCGCCTTTCTGAGGTGTGGCGACGGGGTCGGTTACTTGCGCTTCGGTGGAACAATCCAGACAGACAACAGACACGTCATCAATGTAGTAGTAGGCCCCGGAGAGGACCGCATTGTCAGCATGGGTGGCGACAACACTCGAGTGGTTGAAAGAGTTGAAGTTTCCGATAGTCAGATACTTTTCGCCACCGGCGGCGGTAAATTCACCGCTGATTTCGTTCCATTGATCCATGAAGATAATGACGCGGTTGGACGGGTTGACCACCTGGGGCTTGTAGTAGGTGGCTATCACCTGCATCTCATCTATCGCCTCGCGCTGCATCAGTGTCTCCCAGGTTGTGTCAGCGATGCGTTCGCTGGTGAACAGTGCGCCGAGGGTGGCCACCGCATAGGACGACTTGTCGGCCAGGCTGACAAAGAAGCTGACGCGGTAGCGACGGCCAGCGACAAGAGGCTCTTTCAGTTCGGTTTGCAGGTACTCGCGGTAGTTCTCTTTCGAGCAGTAGATGCCGCAGTAAGCATCTCCGCTGTGAGGTGCTTGGTTGCCCATCTTGTTGCGCGGTGTCAGGCATTCGCGGCCGCCACAGGGATGGAAATAGTCACTGCTGCCTTTCGTGGGCTGCCACCAGGCATCGACCCCCTGCATAATTCCAATGGCCTCAATACGTTGTGGACAAATGGAGTGTTCCTCGAATGAAGGATTATACACCATGTTCTCAGGTGCTTGCGCCTGAAGCTGGCTCCATTGCAGCAGAGCCAGCAACCCGATGAGGCTTGTCCAATGTCGTTTCATGATTGTTTTATTGTCTTCTTCATGCTATCCCACAGCAGGTTGGCTGTACGGTCCCAACTGAATTTCTGCCGTTGGGTGCGTCCTTTGGCGATGAGTTCTTCACGCAGTTGACTATCGGATAACCTGCTGATAGCATGTGCTATATCTTCTGGGTCGGCGGGGTCTACGTAGAGTACGGCATCGCCACCCACCTCAGGCATGGAGGTGGTGCACGAGGCAATGACGGCTGTCTCGGCATACATGGCCTCCAAAATGGGGATGCCAAAGCCCTCAAAGTATGATGGATAGACCAGTGCTTCGGCAGCCGAAAGCAGTGCCGATAACTCCTCCGGCTCCACACGGCCGGGCATTAGCACATCGTCGCGGTGGCGCATGTTGTCGTAGGCTTCGGCCAATTCGTCCTGCCACCAGACGCGCTTGCCGACCACCAATAACTTTATCCCTCTTGTGTCTGTGTCTTTTACGCGGTCGAACGCCAGCAACAGATTGGCCAGGTTTTTGCGCTTGAGAATGGTGCTGATGAAGATGAGGTAGGGCTTGCCATCAGTGAAGCGATTGCGGACGGCCGTTTTCTCCGCCTCGCTGTGGGGGCGGTAGTGCTCATGGGCTCCGTCATACACTACGTCAATATTCTTGCTATCAATATGGTATGTCTCGGCAATGTCTTCCTTGGAGTAGGTCGATACAGTGGCTATACGGGTGGCGTTGTGGGCGTAGCGAGGGAAGAAATGGGTCATGTAGCGCTGGTGAGAGGGGCGCAGATTGTCAGTGGCATGTTCGAAGTTGAGGTCGTGTATCACCGACAGGGTGGGCACATTGGGGTGCAACGGCATGAAACCGTCGGGGGTGACATAGAGGTCAATACGGTGCCGTTTAAGTGCCATGGCTACAGATAGTTCGAAGAACATCCACCAGAGGATAGGGTGTCTGGCCGGAGGGCATAGGACAAGAGGCACGACGTTGTCGGCAAAGAGGAATTCGGGGGCTGGTTTGCGGTCGAAAAGCAAATAGAAGGTATGCTCGGGGTGCGCCTTTACAATGCGGCGTGTGGTCTCGTAGGTGAACCAGCCGATGCCGTCCATCTTCCCCTTCAGCAAAAGCCTGGTATTAATGGCGATGCGCATGGTTAGCGGCGCTTAATGGTTTCGTCAATCACCCTCGGGAAGTGTTCCTTCTCCAGCAAGTGTATCTTGGCTGCCAGCGTGTCGGGAGTGTCGTCGGGTGTGACGCTGCAACGTGCTTGGAACAAGGTGGTTCCACGGTCGTATTGGTGGTCGACAATGTGGATGGTGATGCCGCTCTCACGTTCGCCGGCCGCCACCACAGCCTCGTGCACATGGTGACCATACATGCCTTTGCCGCCGTACCTGGGCAACAGGGCAGGGTGGATGTTGATGATGCGGTTGGGATAGGCATCGAGCATGGCCTCGGGCACCAGCCAGAGAAAACCCGCCAGGATGACCCAATCTACCTGTTTCTCACGCAGGTAGTCGAGCACACGGCCGTTCTCGTAGAAATCGGCTCGGCCAAAATAGTGGGCCTCGATACCGAGGTTTTTGGCGCGCTGGGCGATGTAGGCATCCTTCTTATTATATATGATGCACGCGACCTCGACATCGGTACGACCAGCGAAATACTCGCTGATTTGCTGTGCGTTGGTGCCGTTGCCCGAGCCGAGGATGGCAAGTCTGACAGGGTGGTTCATAGGAGCGGATTATTGTTGTTTTAAAATGCAAAGATAAGAATAAAAAACGAAATGGCTGTATTTTTTTGACAATAAGAATGACAGGGAACTGATTGAGTCCTTCTCATTGACAACTGTTTTGTTTCTGTTTAACTACTGTTTGACTAGAAAGTGTAGTTAAACAGTAGTTAAACAGAAAATGGACAGTAGGTATTATTTTGGAGAAAACAGGGTCTATAGAGGTAAAAAAACAACATTTTCGGCACCTGTTTAGTTAAAAAAGTTTAAAATGCACCTTATTTTGTTTCAGCTGATTACCCCTTGGGGATAGGGTGAGAAATGTTAAATATTGTTGTCATGTCAGAAATTTTTCGTTTCTTTGCAGCCGATTTTAACATTAAAAATAGAGAAAGAAATGTCAGAAATTGCTACTAAAGTTGTCAGCATCATCACCGACAAACTTGGTGTTGAGGAAAGTCAGGTGGTCCCCGAGGCCAGCTTCACCAACGACCTGGGCGCCGACTCGCTGGACACCGTTGAGTTGATTATGGAACTTGAGAAAGAGTTTGATCTTTCTATTCCTGACGAAGAAGCTGAGAAGATCGTCACCGTCGGTGACGCCATCGCTTTCATTGAGAACGCCAAAAAATAAGGCTTCTTGAGCCGAAACGTTGAAGTGCCCGCAAACGGCATTTCAACGTTTCGTTTAAACGACGTACCAACCTCAAAACAACCCCCGCAATGGAGTTGAAAAGAGTTGTTGTTACGGGTCTTGGTGCACTTACCCCCATCGGCAACAATGTCCCCGCTTTGTGGGACGCATTGGTGGCGGGCAAAAGTGGCGGAGGCCCGATAACGCATTTTGATGCGGCCAAGTTCAGGTGCCGCATTGCAGCGGAGCTCAAAGGCTTCGATGCGCTTGATTTTTTTGACCGCAAGGAGATGCGTCTCCTTGACGGCTACACCGTCTATGGTCTTGTCGCTGTCGATGAGGCCATACGCGACGCCGGCCTCACCGACGAGAACATCGACAAGTCGCGTGTCGGCGTCGTCTGGGGTTCCGGCATGGGTGGCGTGACCAGCTTGCAGGACGAAATCATGGAGTATGCCATCCATGACCGCACGCCGCGCTTCAGCCCCTATTGGGTTCCCAAAGTCATCATTGACATCTGCGCCGGCCAGATAGCCATCCGCCACGGCTTGCGCGGCCCCAACTATTGCACCGCGGCAGCGTGTGCATCGTCGGCGGCAGCCATCGGCGATGCCTTCAACCTCATACGTCTGGGCAAAGCCGACGCCATGATTGCCGGCGGCAGCGAATGTGCCGTTATGGAAGCCGGCATCGGCGGCTTCGGCAACATGCGCGCGCTCTCGACCCGCAACGACGACCCACAGACCGCCTCGCGTCCCTTCGACAAGGACCGCGACGGCTTCGTGCTGGGCGAGGGTGCCGGCACGCTGGTGCTTGAGGAACTTGAGCATGCCAAAGCACGCGGTGCCAACATCTATGCCGAGATTACCGGTGTGGGCCTTTCGGCCGACGCTTACCATATCACCGCCTCGCATCCCGACGGTCTCGGTGTCATCGACGCTATGCGTCAGGCTGTGACCGAGTCGGGCATGCAGCTCACCGACGTGGATCACATCAACACCCACGGCACATCGACGCCTATCGGCGACATTTCGGAGCCCAAGGCCATCGTGGGCCTTTTCGGCGACCATGCCTACCGCATGGCCATCAACTCCACCAAATCGATGACCGGCCACCTGCTGGGTGCCGCCGGCGCCGTGGAGTCCATCGCCACCATCCTCACCATCAAGCACGGCATGGTGCCGCCCACCATCAACCACTTCACCGACGACCCCGACATACCGGCGCTTGACTTCACTTTCAACCAAGCGAAGCGTCGCGAGGTGAACTTCGCCCTCAGCAACGCCTTCGGCTTCGGCGGCCACAACGTGTGCATCGCCTTCAGAAAGTATTGACCATGCCGCTGTTTGCCAGGAAGAAGGAGAGCCCCGAATTTTACCGTTTCTTCAAGAATGTGCTGGGCTTTACGCCACGGCACACTGAGCTCTATCATATTGCGCTGACCCACAGTTCCTCGTCGTCTGTCGAGCACGGTCACCGCATCAACAACGAGCGTCTCGAGTATCTGGGCGACGCCGTGTTGGGGTCCATTGTGGCCGAATACCTGTACAAAAAATATCCCATGAAGGGCGAGGGCTTCCTCACCGAAATGCGCTCCAAGATAGTGAGCCGCAAGAGCCTCGGTAGCTTGGCCCGCAAGATAGGGTTGCCCGAGCTCGTCGAGCACCAGCGTGGCCAGCAGGGTGCCTTCAAGAGCCTGGGTGGCGACGCCTTCGAGGCCCTCATCGGTGCCGTCTATCTTGAGAAGGGCTTCCACTTCACGCGCCACCTGATTATCGATAAGCTCCTCTGCACCTACCTCGACATCGACACCTTGGCCAACACAGATTGGAACTACAAGGGCAAGCTCATCGACTGGGGCCAGAAGAACCACCGCAAGATCAGCTTCGAGGTGGTGCGCTCGCGCACGCTCGAGGGCGGCCGTAAAGAATACGAGTGCCGCGTCAACATTGACGGTCAACCCCAGCAGTCGGCCATCGACTACACCATCAAGGCCGCCGAACAGCTGGCCGCTGAGAAGACCTACAAGGCCCTCGTCGCCGCCACGCCGGAGGCCTTGTAACCCCCTGACACCTGCTTTTCAACAACCGTTTAACGGCAGTTCTTCAACAGTTCTTCAAGAAAATATTGAAGAACTGTTGAAGAACTGCTGAAGAATTGTTGTTGAACGGGCGGACTCAGGGCGGCGGTAAAAATAATCGTGCGTGCGCGCAATATTTATTGCGTGTTGTCGTTATGAGATTTATAAATTATTTTCACTATGGATATCAATGCATTGAACATCGACGAAAGCGCCAAGCTGAATGTGAAAGCCTGGCTGGAAGGAGAATATGACGAGGCCACGAAGCAGGCCATCCGCGACATGGCGGCCAACCCCACGGAGCTCAACGAGAGTTTCTACCGCCACCTGGAGTTCGGCACCGGTGGCCTGCGTGGCATCATGGGTGTGGGCACCAACCGCATGAACAAGTACACGGTGGCCATGGCCACCCAGGGCTTGGCCAACTATGTCCGTCAGCAGTTTGCCGGCGAGAGCGAGTTGCGTGCCGCCATCAGCCACGACAGCCGTAACCACAGCCGCGAGTTCGCCGAAATCACTGCCAATGTGCTTGCCGCCAACGGATTCAAGGTGTTCTTGTTCGATGGCATGCGTCCCACGCCGGAGCTGAGCTTCGCCGTGCGCCACTTCAAGTGCCACACGGGTGTGATGCTCACCGCCAGCCATAACCCCAAGGAGTATAATGGCTACAAGGCCTATTGGAGCGACGGTTGCCAACTGACGGCGCCGCACGACGAGGCCGTCATCGACGAGGTGCTGAAGATCAAGGCTGTCTCTGACGTGAAGATGACCGGTGGCGAGCAGAACATCACCATCGTGGGCGAGGAGGTGGACAAGGTCTACCTGGCTCGCGTGGAGGCCAATGCGCTGAACCCCGAGGTCATCAAGAAGCACCACGATGTGAAGATTGTCTACACGCCGTTGCACGGCACCGGTATTACCCTCATCCCGCGTATGCTCAAGCAGTTGGGCTTCACCAATGTGAATGTGGTGGAGGCGCAGGCTGTGCCCGACGGCAACTTCCCCACCACCCCCAGCCCCAATCCCGAGGAGAAGGCCGCCATGAGCATGGCTGTGGAGCTGGCCAAGCAGATTGACGCCGATATCGTCTTCGCCAGCGACCCCGACGCCGACCGTGTGGGCGTGGCCGTGAAACGTCCCGATGGTGAGTGGATGCTGCTCAACGGCAACCAGACGATGAGCGTGTTGTTCTACTATATCGTCAAGCAGTGGCAGGAGAAGCAGATGCTGACGGGCAACGAGTTCATGGTGAAGACCATCGTCACCAGCGAGCTGCCTGCCGACATTGCCACACGTGCCGGTATCAAGATATACGACGTGCTGACTGGCTTTAAGTTCATCGGTGCCAAGATACGTGAGTTGGAAGGCATTGAGAGTTTCATTGCCGGTGGCGAGGAGAGCTACGGCTATATGATTGGCGACTTTGTGCGCGACAAGGACGCCGTGGCGGCCTGCTCGATGATTGCCGAGATAGCTGCCTGGGCCTGCGAACAGGGCAAGACCTTCTTCGACGTGCTCATCGACATCTACAAAGAGTATGGCTTCTACAAGGAGGGCCTCCTGAGTGTGGTGCGCAAAGGCAAGAGCGGCGCCGAGGAGATACAGCAGATGATGCGCGACTACCGTAGCAACCCGCCCGCCGAAATCGACGGCGAGAAGGTGGTCTGCATCAAGGACTACAAACTCCACGAGAGCAAAGACCTGCTGACCGGTGCGGTGACACCGATAGACCTGCCCACCAGCAACGTGCTGCAGTTCTTCACCGCTGGCGGCAACAAGGTTACCGTGCGCCCCAGCGGCACCGAGCCCAAGATCAAGTTCTATTTCGGCGTGAAGGCCGAGTTGTGCTGCAAGGATTGCTTCGACAAGACCAACGACGCCCTCGACGCCAAGATTGAGAGCATTAAGAAGAGCATGAACCTCGGTTGATAGGGATGGAGTTGCCGTCCAAGATATTACAAGAGGCTGTGGATCAGTTGGCTACCCTGCCGGGGGTGGGCAAACGGTCGGCACTGCGCTATGCGTTGCACCTGCTAAAGGAGGACGAATTGAAGGTGCGCGACCTCAGCGAGGCTCTGCTGCGCCTGAAGACTGACCTACATCATTGCCGCCACTGTCACAATGTGAGCGACACCGAAGTGTGCCCCATCTGTGCCAGCGAGAAGCGTCAGCGCGGCATCGTCTGTGTGGTGGAGAATGTGCAGGATGTGATGGCGCTGGAAAATACGCAGCAGTACCGAGGACTCTACCATGTGCTGGGTGGCGTCATTTCGCCCATCGACGGCATCGGTGTGCACGACCTTGAGATTGACAGTCTGCTGCACCGTGTGCAGAGCGGCGACCCCGCTCCCGTCGAGGAGGTCATCTTGGCCCTGCCCACCACCATGGAAGGCGACACTACCAACTACTACCTCAGCCGCCAGCTGCGCCCTCTTGGGGTGAAGATTACCACACTGGCACGTGGCGTGGCTGTGGGCGACAGCCTCGAGTATGCCGACGAGATTACCTTGGGCCGCAGCATTGCCCACAGAATACCCTTTGAAGGATGAAAATGAAACTGACTGTTATAGCGTTGATGCTGGCCCTTATGGGTTGTGGAAACCAGAATAATCGGAATACTCAGAGTATTCAGATTACAGATCCCGAACCTGAATACACTCTTGACGAGGACATCGGTATGATGTTGCTTGTGGGCTTCCGTGGCACGGAGTTGGACTACGACAAAAACATTGAGATTATCAGCGCCCTGCGCGACTATCATGTAGGCAGCGTGATATTGTTCGACTATGATGTGCCTACCGGCACCCGTGGCCGCAACATCAAGGATGCCGAACAGTTGAAGCGGCTGTGCAAGCAGTTGCGGTCTTTTGCTACCGTTGATAGCCTGCTGATAGGCATCGATCAGGAGGGTGGCTATGTCAGCCGCCTCAGCACACGTTACGGCTTCCCCGCCATTCCGTCGGCACAGAAATGTGCCGCCAAGGGCGACGACACGGTGCGCTACTATGCCGACCTCACAGGTAAGATGCTCGAGGAGATAGGTATCAACCTCGACTTTGCTCCCGTGGCCGACGTGAATGTCAACCCCCGCTGTCCTGTTATAGGAGGTATTGAGCGCAGTTTCTCGGGCGACCCTGCTGTGGTGCGCCGCTGTTGCCTTATCTGGGCCAATGAGTTGCGCAACCACAGTGTCATCAGTTGTTTCAAACACTTCCCTGGTCATGGCAGCGCCACAGGCGACACCCACAAAGGGCTTGTCGACGTCACCGACACTTGGCAGCGCTGTGAGTTGGAGCCTTATCGCATGACCAACGAAAACTTCTATGTCACGCCGTATGAAGAACCGCTTTTCGGCTTTACAATCCCCGGCATGGTAATGACCGCTCACGTCATCAACCGCCAGCTCGACCCGTCGGGATTGCCTGCCTCCTTGTCGCCCAAGATTACCTCCTACCTGCGTGATACGCTGGGGTATGATGGTGTCATCGTCACCGACGATCTCGCCATGGGTGCCATCGTGCAGCAGTACAGCTTTGAGAAAGCTGTCCGCATGGCGGTGCTGGCGGGTGCCGACCTGCTGTGCTTGAGCAATAATGGCGGCACTTACGACGTCAATATGGTGCCTCGCGCCGTCAAGGTCATTAAACAGATGGTGGCCGACGGCGAAGTCACCGAAGAGCGTATCCGTCAGAGTGCCGACAGGGTGCGGGCCCCTGGGCTTCGATTATAGTTTTTATCGATGGCAAAGAAAAAAAGTGTATATTTGCACCTATCAAACGAAGAACAAATAATAAACTAAATACTTGAACATTATGGCAAAAGAAGTGAACGAAGCAGATGCCTTGAAGCAGGAAAAACTGAAAATACTGCAGAGCACGCTGGACAAGATTGAGAAGAGTTATGGCAAAGGATCCATCATGAAGCTTGGCGACCGCCCAAATGAACAGCTTGATGTCATCTCGACTGGTAGCATCAGCCTTGATATGGCGCTGGGCGTTGGTGGTTTCCCGCGTGGCCGCGTTATTGAAATCTACGGTCCTGAGAGTTCCGGTAAGACCACCTTGGCCATCCATGCTATCGCTGAGTGCCAGAAGAAAGGCGGTATCGCGGCCTTCATTGACGCTGAGCATGCTTTCGACAGCTTTTATGCCAAGAAGCTGGGTGTGGACATCGACAACCTGCTGGTGTCGCAGCCTGACAACGGCGAACAGGCCCTTGAGATTGCTGACAACCTCATTCGTTCCGGTGCCATTGACATCATTGTCATCGACTCCGTGGCTGCTCTTACCCCCAAGGCCGAGATTGACGGCGATATGGGTGACAGCAAGGTGGGCCTCCAGGCACGTCTCATGAGCCAGGCCATGCGCAAACTGACGGCCACCATCAGCAAGACCAACTGCTGCTGCATCTTTATCAACCAGCTGCGCGAGAAGATAGGCATCCTCTTCGGTAACCCCGAGACCACTACCGGCGGCAACGCCCTGAAGTTCTATGCTTCGGTGCGTGTTGACATACGTCGCACCCAGGCCATCAAGGACGGCGACCAGAATATCGGTAACCGTGTGAAGGTGCGCGTGGTGAAGAACAAAGTGGCCCCTCCCTTCCGTCAGTGCGAGTTCGACCTCATGTTTGGCGAGGGTATCAGCAAGCTGGGCGAGATTATTGACTTGGGCGTGGATCTCGACATCATTCACAAGAGTGGTTCGTGGTTCAGCTATGGCGATGCCAAGTTGGCTCAGGGGCGTGAAGCCCTTAAACAACTGCTGCGCGACAACCCCGAGCTCTGCGAGGAGCTGGAAGGCAAGATACGTGCTGCCTTGAAAGAAAAAGCAAGCATCGAAGGATGAAACGTCTGCTGATATTGTTGATGCTTATGCTGTCGGTGGCGGCAGTGGCGCAAAGTCCCAGCCGCAACCGCAATGTGCTGGGTGCGCCGGTATACTATGACACCTTGGGCAATGTCATTGGACAGACTCAAGCTGGCGACACGATAGCGCACCTGCCGAAGCATCACTATTTCAACCGCCTGAGCAACGAGTACAACGCTTTCTTTTTTGAGTTGGAGGGTCTGCTGGGCAACGGCGATTTGGCTATAGGTATCAATTTCACTTATCTGCCCGAGCGGTGGGGCCTCTACGGCTCACTAATGGGAGGCTTCAGCCACTCCTACGTCTCTTTAGGGCCCGTTCTACGTCTGTCCGACAATGGCGATATGCTCGATTGGCACCTCTATGGGGGCGTGATGGTCAGCAACCACCTCGGTGGCGAATTGGGCCTTCGTATGGCAGCTCCTCGACGCGACGGCCGTTTCTGTTGGGAATCCCTCTCCATCGGTGTTGGCATGGTGGGCAGGCAGCCTTTCTTTACTTGTGGCTTAAGCCTTGAAATCAGCGCTTTCACAGGACTATATCCCCTTTTCTGGTAAACCATGTACGAGATTGACGAAGCAAGGGAAGAGTTGGAGATACAAGCCAAGTACTATGAACTCATTGCCGCTTGTCGCGATTTGAAGCCGCTCACGGCCGACGAAGAGGCAGGCATCCTGCGCGCTTACCGCATGGCCAAGAGCGCCCATGCAGGTACACGCCGAAAAAGTGGTGAGCCCTACATCTTCCATCCACTTGCTGTCGCCTTGATAGCAGTCAAAGAGGTGGGCTTGGGCCCCATTGCCGTCATCAGCGCCCTGTTGCACGACGTGGTCGAAGACACCGACATCACCCTCGACGAATTGCGCATGGTTTTCGGCGAGCGTGTGGCCACCATCGTCGACGGCGTCACCAAGATTGACGACGTTATGGTCATCCAGCAGGCCGAGAGCAAACAAGCCGAGAACTATCGCAAGATACTGCTCTCGATGTGTAATGATGCCTATGTCATCTTCCTCAAGCTCTGCGACCGTCTGCACAACATGCGCACTCTCGACTCGATGAAGGACACCAAGAAGCTCATCATCGCAAGCGAGACTTCATACCTTTACATCCCTTTGGCGCACCGCCTTGGGCTCTACAAAATCAAGACCGAGCTCGAAGACTTGGTTATGCGCTATACCAACCCCGACAAGTATGCTGAAATAGCTGCTAAGATAGCCGCCACTGCCGCCATAGGCGAGCAACTGAGGGAGTGTCTCTACGAGCCCGTGCGGCAGATGCTCGACCAGGCAGGCTACAACTACACCGTCAAGACCCGTGTCAAGTCGGTCTACAGTTGTTGGAAGAAGATAGAGAACAAGCACGTGGATTTCAACGAGATTTACGATCTCTACGCCATGCGCATCGTCCTCCACGGCGTGCCTCGTGAACACGAAAAGGAGGAGTGCTTCCGCATCTACGCCATGATTTCCGGCTCCTTTGACCCTAATCCCAATCGTTTCCGCGATTGGATTACCCACCCCAAGAACAATGGCTATGAGAGCCTCCAGACCACTGTCATGACCCCCATCGGGCAGTGGGTGGAGATACAGATACGCACCGAGCGCATGGACACCATAGCCGAAAAAGGCATGGCGGCCCACTTCCTCTACAAGGAGGCGCACCCCGAAGAACACATCGATAACAACCCCGTCGAGGAGTGGCTTGCACAGATACGTACCTCGCTCGAGCAGAGCGACAAGAGCGCCCTCGACCTCGTCGAGGAGTTCAAGGAAGCCCTCTACACTAAGGAGATATACCTTTTCACTCCCCACGGCAAGACCATCACCCTGCCGTCGCGCAGCACGGTGCTTGACTTCGCCTACGCCATCCACACCGACCTCGGCCATCACTGCATTGGTGCCAAAATCAATGCCCGTGTGGCCAGCCGTAGCGAACGCCTTCACACCGGCGACCAGGTGCAGGTGCTCACCACAGAGAACACTGTCCCCACCGAAGAATGGCTCAAAGAGTGCCAGACACCCCATGCTCGCGAGGCCATCAAGGACTTTCTCCGCACCTGGCGTAAGGGCTACAGTGCTGAAGGCAAGCGCCGCCTGGACGAATACCTTCGCCGCTTTAATATTCGCAACAACCCCCAGAACTTCGGTCAACTCAAGCGCTTCCTCAATCAGCCCTCTGATATCGACCTCTTTTACGACATCGCTGTCGGAACCATCAACGAGCGCCACATCGCCGAGTGCTTTGGCAAGGCCCGACCGGAACCTAATTTCTTCTTCCACGAAACTAAGACCAATCCCTTCCTGCTTGACAAGGAATACGAGGATCTGCCCACTGAGATGGCCCCTTGCTGCAAGCCCGTACAGGGTGACCAGGTGGTAGGTATCGTGCAGGACGGGAAAATCATGGTGCACCGCACCAACTGCAAGGTGGCCATGGATGAGATGGCTAACCATGAGAACCACATTGTCCGCGCCAAGTGGCGTCCGGGCGAGCAACTCTCGCTCCTCACAGGTATTGCCCTCACCGCCATTGACCGCAAGGGACTCCTGCAGGACATCACACGCCTCATCTCCGAGGAATTGGCACTCAATATGCGCGCCATCACGCTGGAAGCCTCCGAGGGTGTGGGTCGAGGCATCATCATGCTCTATGTCAACGATGTGGAGAGCCTTGACGGATTGATTAGAAAACTGAAAGCTATCGATGGAGTCGACGACGTACACCGCATTTGAACGCCTCAGCGACATCCTCGACACCCTGAGGAAAGAGTGTCCCTGGGACCGTGTGCAGACCCTCCAGAGCCTGCGCTACCTCACCATCGAGGAGGTTCACGAGCTCAGTGAGGCCATCGTCTCGGGCAATACCGACCACCTCAAAAAGGAACTTGGCGACTTGGTCATGCATATTATGTTCTACTGCAAGATTGCCGAGGAGCAGGGCCTCTTCACTACTGCTGACGTCTACAACGCCATCTGTGACAAACTCGTCGACCGCCACCCCTTTATCTACCACAAGGACGACTACCACGGTGAGAGTTGGGAGCAGCTGAAGATGCGCGAAAAAGACCGCCACGGCGTGCTCGACGGAGTGCCCGACAGCCTCCCCTCGCTTGTCAAGGCCGTGCGTATGCAGGAAAAAGTGGCCGGCATGAACAAGGAATGGAAAGCGGAGCGTGTAGAGTGGAAGGAAGAGATGGATGAGAAAGCGTTTGGCGACTATCTTTTCGCCTTGATAGATTGGGCCCGCCGCCACGGCATCAACGCCGACGACGCCCTCTGTGGCGCCAACTACCGTTTCCGCCAGCAATACAATACCCCCAAGCAATAACAAAAAAACACAATCATAGATACATGGAATTCAAGATCAACACTATAGAAGAGGCCATAGAGGACTTCCGCGAAGGCAAGTTCGTTATTGTGGTCGACGATGAGGACCGTGAGAACGAGGGCGACTTTATCATGGCCGCCGAGAAGATTACCCCCGAGCATGTCAACTTCATGCTCAAGAACGGCCGCGGTGTCCTCTGCGCTCCCATCACCGAGCAGCGCTGCCACGAACTGCAGCTCGACATGCAGGTGCACGACAACACCTCGCTCCTCGGTACTCCATTCACCGTCACCGTCGACAACCTGCTCGACGGCTGCACCACAGGTGTCTCCATGCACGACCGCGCCAGCACCATCCGCGCCCTGGCCGACCCCAACACCAAGGCCGACCAGCTGGGTCGACCCGGGCACATCAACCCCCTGCGCGCCCGCAACGGCGGCGTGCTCGTGCGTGCCGGCCACACCGAGGCGGCCGTCGACCTGGCTCGCCTCGCTGGCCTCTATCCCGCCGGCGCCCTCATCGAAATCATCAACGATGACGGCACCATGGCCCGTATGCCGCAGCTGCAGGAGGTGGCCAAGAAGCATGGCCTCAAGATAGTGACTATCAAGGACCTCATCGCCTACCGTATAGCTCACGAGACCCTCATCCGCAAGGAAGAGGAGGTCTTCCTGCCCACCCGTTGGGGCAACTTCAACCTCATTGCCTACACCCAGCTTGACAACGGCGTCACCCACATGGTGCTCCGCAAGGGCGAGTGGCGGGAGGACGAGCCCGTGTTGGTGCGTGTACATTCCAGCTGCGCCACCGGCGACATCTTCGGCTCCTGCAAGTGCGACTGCGGCGACCAGCTGCACCACGCCATGGAGATGATTGAGCGTGAGGGCAAAGGTCTCATCGTCTATATGAGCCAGGAGGGTCGTGGCATAGGTCTGGTCAACAAGCTCAAAGCCTACCATCTCCAGGAGCAGGGCTTCGACACCGTCGACGCCAACATCAAGCTCGGCTTCAAGCCCGATGAGCGCGACTATGGTATTGGTGCACAGATACTTCGTGCGCAGAAAGTCAGCAAGATGCGCCTCATCACCAACAACCCCGTCAAGCGCACCGGCCTCGAGGGCTACGGTTTGGAAGTGACCGAGATAGTGCCCATCGTCATCGAGCCCAACAAATACAACGAGCGTTACCTCAAGACCAAGCAGGACCGCATGGGTCACGAGCTCCACATCAAATAAAGAAAGGCGTCTCCGATGAGGCGCCTTTCTTCTTACTATTTTTTCTTCTCTTTTTCTTTCGGTTTGTCCGACACTACATGAGTGTTGTAGCCAATGTTTTTCATGGCTGCCTGAATTTTCTGAACGTTGGTCTTTGAGGCGTCGTAGGTCACTGTGACCGTCTGCTCCTTGATGCTGGTCTCGATTTTCTTCACACCGCTCTCGAAGCGGAGGTTATTCTTGATTTTGTTTTCGCAACTTTCACAATGCATCTGTGGCGTGGGAGTCATCACCAGCACGCGGAGGTCTTTGCCGGCCACTATCAGCAGCAGGCTGGAGAGGAAGATTAAAAGGATCTGTTTCATGGTGATATAGTATTATTTGTGTTCGTCTTTATGTTCCGGCAGGGGAAAGTTCAACCGTATGCCGGCATAGGCCATGATGCCGTGCACGGGACCCCAGACAAGCGTGGGGTCGAAGGTGGAGGACCAAGGGTTGGCGGCATTGATGACGGGGTTCTCCTGACGGTAGTTGGTAAGGTTCTCGCCGCCGACATAGAGGGAGAAGCGGCGGAATTCGCGCGTCAACTGCAGGTTGAGCTGTAGGTAGGCCGGGAACTCTTCGCCGGAGACCAACGCCCCGTTCTCGTCAAGATAGTCAGGGATGCGCCCGCCACCATTGAGCTGCAGGGTGAAATCCACCTGCCACAATGCCAGCATGGGCTTCCAGCTCAGCGTGATGAGCCCTTTGTAGCGACTATGCAAGGGTTTCTCCATCAGCTGCCCGCCATAGGTGCACATCACACGGTTATAGCGGAAGGCCGCCAGCAGGTTGAGGTCTTCTGTGAGGTCGTAGTTGGCGTCCACCTGCAGGGTATGCGAGTAGGAGGTGCCGTTGAGGTTATCGATGGTGATGGCGGTGGGGTCGCTGTCAAAGTCCACCACAGCCTGGTTGATAAAGTCGGTATAATAGTATTCAGCGTTGAGCGTCAACGTGCGGTCCATCACGGGAACATAGAAAGAAAGGCTGAGCCCGCTGTTCCATGATTCTTCCTGCTTCAGGTCGCCCACGACGAGGGTGCGTCCCGAGGTGAGCAGGTAATGGTGCTCGGCGAGGGCATAGGGTGTGCGATAGCCCTTGCCGGAGGAGGCACGGAGGGTCATCCAGTCGGCAGGCACCCATTTCACATGCAATCTTGGTGTGAGGTAGCTGCGGCCGTAGAGCGAACTGTAATCGACCCTCAGGCCTGCCATTGCGGTGAGCTTGTAAGAGGGCTTGAAGGTGTATTGTGCGTAAGCACCTGGAGTGTACTCGGCAGGGTTGGATAATGATTCAATCGTACCGATGAGAAGCTTTTCGTTCATCCGGTCGGCATTGAAGCTGAGGCCTGTGGAGAGATTGTGTATGTCGTTGAAGTCGTGCTCCAACACCAGCTGGGTGTTGAGGCTGTGTTGACGGTCGGAGTATTCCTTAAGACCGAAGGTGCCGTCGAGGTTGTAAAGGCTCCCGGTGGCCAGCAGGGCGAGGTTGGTGTTGTGCTTGCGGTCGAGCAGGAAGGCGTGCTTCATGTAGGCATCCAGCCGGTCGGCTTCAATCATCACCCGGTAGAGGTTGGGGGCGAAATCCTTCATCTGGCCGCCCTCGCGGTTCTCATGCAGATAGCCGAAACCGGCGTGCATGATGTAGCGGCCTTTGGCGTAGTACCAACGGTTCTGCAGGTGCAGCTGCTCGAGGGCGGGCGAGTCGTGCCATCCGTCGCCGTCTTCATCCATGTGCATGAAGTCCTTCTCATAGTGTGTCAGCACTTCGGTGCTGAGGTTATGGTTGAGGTGGAAGTTGCCCATGACATTGGCCTCACCCTTGAGGCGGCTGTCGCCGTAGACGTTGACTTGGAGGGCGGGTTCGTCCTCGGGCTTGAGGTATTCCACGTTGATTTGACCCGTGATGCTCTGCGGCCCGTTCTTCACGCTCGAGGCACCCTTGCTCACCGAGATGCTCTTCATCCAGGCTCCGGGCACATAGCCCAGTTGGTAGGGCATGGCGGCACCAAGGGCGACGGGCAGGTTCTCCAATAGCATCTGCACATACTGTCCGCTGAGGCCCAGCAGTTTAATCTGTTTGGCGCCCACAGCGGCATCGTTATAGTTCACGTCGACAGAGGGATTGGTGATGAAACTTTCGCCGAGGTTGCAACAGGCGGCTCGGAACAGCTCGTCCTGTCCCAGCTGAAGGCCGTTGACGGCACCACCCAGACGTGAGACTCCCTCCGTTTTGCGCTGCTGAATTGATACTTCGTCCAGCGTGCGACGCATTGTTGTGTCGTTCTGTGCTTCGACACTTAGAGCCACCAGCACCATAAGGCTGGCAGCGAAAAAATATTTTATCATGATTTTCTGATTATTCGATTGTTTGACTGTTTGTTTTCACATTCAAGCAATGAAAATCAGACTCTCAGCACCGTGACAGTTTGCGCCCAATTTCCCGGAGGGGCTTCGACGCGATGAATGGTTGGACGCAGCAAACTGTGTCCACATAGATTGAAAGATGGAATCGGCAAACAGAGCACAGGGAATGTATCAATAGTCTTCCCGCCATCAATCGTCGTCGGCATATAGTCAGACAGTTGCATGTATTTCACCGTCATGCAGCCGCCTTCGTCGGGGCAGCAGTCACCGTCTGTAGGTAGCGCCAACGAGATTTTTCCCGTGCACGAACACTTCTCCACAGATACTCCTGAAGTTCCCAAGAGTATCATCATCAGCATGATAGCCGACAGGAAGATGTTCGTTGAACGTTTCATTTCGGCGGCAAAATTACAAAAAAAGCCGTTATTTTTGAGAAAAAAAAGTTAAAATCACTTTACCCCCCCTTCTCCATACCGCTATCACTCCCTACCAACACCTACTGTTCTTAGGTTGTTCTAAGGTTGTTCTTAGATAAAAAACCTAAGAACAACCTTAGAACAACCTAAGAACAGTAGGAGTCAGGACGGAGTTAACAGGGAGGATTGTCGGTTGAATTCCGCCCAATGGGTCGGGAAAAATTGTTGCATGTAATTATTTTTTTGTATATTTGCATGTATTGCGTTATTGCATACATTGCTGAAAATAAGGATACAACAAAATGATTATTAACCAAAACAACAAAATTATGCAAAAGTTTTTACGCTTTTTGACCCTTGTGGCACTGATGGTGCTGCCGTGGGTCGCAAGCGCGCAGAACACACTGACCATTGCCGATGGCACAGAGACTAACGGCAATGTGCCTGTCTATGGCCTTTGGGCCGACGCTTATCTGCGTTGCCAAACTATCTACCCTGCAGCTGATATAGCTGCTGAGGTGAACACCATTGACATGAATGGTGGAACAATTACCGGCTTAACTTTCTACTCTGGTAGTAGTGCCTCTTACTCCGGCACCTTTGTCGTGAAGATGACCGAAGTGACAGCCACCACGCTCAACGGTTGGGCTGATGTCAGCAACGCAACCACTGTCTACACCGGCTCACTTACGATTGGCAGCGGTGTGATGCAGATTACCTTTGACAATGGTTACACATACAATGGTGGCAACCTGCTGGTTGAGGTTAGCCAGACCGCTACGGGCGGTTGGACTAGCTGCTCTTTCTATGGCATCTCCGCAAATGGTGCCAGCTGGCAAGGCTACAATTCGAGTAGTTGGTCAAACATTACAGGCAGTGCTCAAAACTTCATGCCCAAGACCACCTTCACTTTCACCGGTGGTACGCCTGTAACCTGCCCCGCTGTGCAAAGCTACGGTTTGGGAACCGTCGACAGCAATAGCGCCGTCATCACCTGGGTGGACAGTTTGAATAGTGGAGCTAACTATACCGTTACCTACTGGGCCGACGGCGATGCCACCAACATCCTCACTGAGACCTCGTCGGGCGACTCGGCCACCCTCACGGGCCTCAATGCCAACACCGGCTACCACTACACCGTGCAGGTCAACTGCTCGGCTAGCGACAACTCCGTTGCCCTGGGCGGCACCTTCCGCACCGCCTGCGGCACCATGAGCCTGCCTTTATTTGTCGACTTTGAAGATGCCGCCCACAATGGTGCCTGGTATCCTTGTTGGGACAGCACCATCCATGCCGGCACCGACCCAAGCGTGAACGACCAGCCCGGTGGCAGCTACAACCCCACGCAGCATACCCCTGGCGGTACCTATGCCATGTATCTGCAGGGCAACTCGAATGAGAATTACAACCTGGTGGTCGGCCCCACGATGGATGTCAGCGGCGACAATATCTATTGCCGCTTCTGGGCTTTTGTCAACAATGGCTGGATCAAGGCTGGCGTCATCTCTAATCCCCACGACACCAGCACCTTCATTCCCCTGGTGCAGGTCAACGGCAGCAGTTGGGCCGAGTATGAGTTCAATACCGCCAACCTCAGTTCCACCGAGAACTACCGCGTGGCCTGGTTGGCCTACGGCACCGGCTATATCGGTAAGTTCGACGATGTCTATATTAGTGAGATTCCTTCCTGCTTGCGTGTCAGCAGCGTGGCTATCGACAGTGTGAGCGACGAGAGCATCACCCTCAGCTGGGTGGATACGCTCAACAGCGGCGCCACCTACACGGTGACTTGCTACGGCCCCAACGACACTGTGGAGCAGAGCAACATCACTGATTTGTTCTATGTCTTTGACAACCTCAACGCCAACACACCCTATACCTTCAGCGTGGTGGTCAATTGTGGTAGTGGCGATGCCGAAGCGGTCACCGTCAGCGGCCGCACCGCCTGCGCTGCTATGCAGATACCCTTCACCGAGGGCTTCGAGGATGCTGGCGCCCTCAGTTGCTGGAAGATGGTTGACTGTGCGAGCAACACAGGTCGCACTACCGGCAATGCCAACACCGGCAACGCTTGCTTCCGTTTCTACTATGGTTACAATAATCAGTACCTTATCTCGCCCGAGCTGACGGGCACCGACAATGGTGTGAAGGTGCAGTTTGCCTATAAGCAGGGTACCTCCTACACCGAGACCTTTAAGGTCGGCTACTCCACAACTAACGACTCTGTCAGCTCGTTTGTGTGGGGCGATGAAATGACCGCTACCTCAAGTTACCAAACCTTCTCGGCCATCTATCCCGCTGGCACCAAGTATGTCTCTATCCAGCTCACGTCTTATGATCAGCTGTATCTTTACATTGACGACATCAACTTCATCGAACCTCCTGCATGTATGCCTGTGTCGTTGATGGGTGTCGACACTGTCACGGCTGACGCGGCCACCATCTATTGGACTGCCCCCGACGGCCAGAGCGACTTCTTCGTGCTCCTCGACAGCACCGTCTACACCACCAGCGATACCTTCTACACCTTCACCGGCCTTGATGCCCGCACCGCCTATACTGCCTATGTGGCCAGCGACTGCTCGGGCGACACCTCGGAATGGCGAAATATCAGTTTCACTACTGATTGTGCCGGCGGTTCGTGCGATATTGTTATTGCCGCACAGGATTCCTATGGTGACGGCTGGAACGGCGCACAACTTAACTTTACCCAGAACGGTATGGTGGTAGGTTCCTACAGTATGCCGGGCCAGGGTTTGTATAGCACTCCTATTTATGACACCGCCATGGTGAGCGTCTGCAGTGGTACGCCCGTTAGCTTCAGTTGGCAGACGGGTAGTTATGACAGTGAAATCACATATACCATTTACGATGGTGGTGGTGCTGAGGTCTACAGTTCGACCACCAGCGGCGTGAACCACAGTGATATCATTTTGGATCCCTGCCCCACCTGCTTTGCACCTGCCGGCGTGATGCTGTCGGCAGTGGATAGCAATGAGCTTACCTTCGTCTGGACCGAGGATGTCAATGTGGACCACTACATTGTCTCCTTCAACGGCGGCGGCTACACTATGCCCAACAACGGCAACGCCTCGCACATGGTGACGGGCCTCACTCCCAACACTACCTACACCTTCAGCGTGATTGCTATCTGCGAAGTGAATGTCGACTCGTCGGTGGCACGTACCATCACTGTCAAGACCGCCTGCGGCGAGATGGTGCTGCCCGTGGTGGAGAGCTTTGAAAGTGACAACGACGGCAGCGTGCCTTCGTGCTGGAACGTGGTCAGCGGCAGCCCCGCCGTTATGACGGGTAACTATTACGCCCACACCGGCACCAACTCGCTCGCTTTCGAGAGTGGCGACATGATTGCCACCAGCCAGGTGCCCCTTGATGGCGACTCCATCTACGTCAGCTTCTGGACCGACAATTACAGCGGCACCCTCCAGGTCGGCGTGATGACCAACCCCCTCTACGACTCCACCTTCACCCCCCTGCTCACGGTCACCGGCACCAACGGCTATGAGATGTTTGAGTTCAACACCGACTTGATGGACCACTATACTAATTACTATGTGGCTTTCCGCTTCAATGGCAGTTATTATGGTATCAATGTTGACGACATCAATATCCGCAAGAACGAGGGTTGCATGTACCCTGTCAACCTGACGGCAACGCCTGCTGCCCACAGCGTGGACCTGACGTGGGTCAACACCTCGTCGAACAACGACTTCGTGGTGCAGTACCGTGCCGCCAGCGCTACCGCTTGGGACACCACCGTCGCCGTCAACGACACCACCTATACTGTGAATGGCCTCAACGCTGCCACTAACTATGTGTTCCGAGTGGGCTACCTCTGCAACAGCGACACCCTGTGGACCTCTCCGCTCAGCGCGCAGACCACCTGCGACCTGCTGGCGGTGCCCTACTTTGAGAACTTCTACAGTGCCGATGGCACGCTGCCTCCCTGTTGGGACTACCAGAGCCCTGTGGGTTGGAACAATTGGCCGGAAACCTCGGGTAACGGCGAATTGATGTTCGGTGCCTACTCGAACGGTATTCCCGCCGTGATGCCGCAGTTCGCCGCTAACTTCAACAAGTTGCAGATTACCTTCTTCACCAAGTGCCGTCCTGACAGTGAGGGTGACGGTATCATGATTGGTGTGGCTGATGCTACAGGTAACCTCATTGCCTGGATTGACACGCTCTATCATCCTAACCATTCGCAGGCTGCGTGGGTGGAGCACACCTACAACTTCCTCAACTATTATGGCCCCGGCGAGCGTATTGCACTTGGCCGTAAACTCAGTGGTCCTGGTAACCTCTGGGCCTCCATTGACAGCATCACGGTCATTTCGCTGCCCGACTGCTACCCCGTCGACAGCCTGACTATCCACAATGCCATTGACCCTGACCACACCAACTTTACTTGGCACCCGCTTGGTAACGAGGCTGAGTGGCAGGTCTATGTCGACACCGTGACTGCTGACATTGCCAATGTTCCCGACAGCCTGCTGGTGGACGTGCTCAACACCCCCTACTATGAAATTCCTATGGGCATCATCCAGGGTGGCGGCATCTACACCTTCTATGTCCGCGCCAACTGCGGTGCGGAGCAGAGCTCCTGGAGCAGCTACACCTTCGGCGCCGGCACATACGTGATGAACAATAGTGCTACGGCCGACACGGTGGTGGCCTGCGGTCTGGTGGTCTACGACAACGGCGGCCCTGTGGCCGGCTATGCTGACTACAGCAACTCGGCCCTTGTCATCCGTGCGGAGAACGCCGGTAGCGAACTCCAGGTCTTTGGCGGCAAGTTTGGCTGGGGCGAGTCGTCTATCACCCTCACCATCTATGACGGCGAAGGCACCGCCGGCACCGTCCTCTATGAGAAGACCAACACGGGTACCACCAACTACACCCTCGACTCGGTGCTGGCCACCTCGACCACCGGCGCCATGACCATCACCTTCACCTGCTCGGGCAACTATGTGCACACCGGCTATGAGCTCTATATCCATTGCGTCGGCACGGCCCTTTGCGAGCGTCCGGCCCAGCTCAACGCCATGATGACCGGCAACGGTGAGGCCAATGTGACCTGGAACGGCAGCGCGGCCTCCTATGACCTCTACTACAAGTTGGCGGATGCTGCCACCTGGACCGTCCAGAGCGGCATCAACGGCACCTCGACCACGCTCACCGGCCTCACGCCCGACACCACCTATGTGCTTCAGGTGGTTGGCATCTGCGGCACTGACACCTCCACGGCCAGCTTCCCCGCCACGCTCAACACGCACTACACGGTGGTCATTCTCCCGTGCGACCCGGTGACCAACCTTGCCGTCAGCAATGTGACCTCCAACTCTGCCACCCTCAGCTGGACCTCGACGGCCGACGCGTGGGAGATTGAGCTCACCAACGTCAGCGGCAGCACCACCCTCACCGCCAGCACCAACCCGTACACCCTCACCGGCTTGCTGCCCAACCTGGGCTACAGTGTCCGTGTGCGTGCTCTCTGCAATGGTCAGAACTACGAGCCCACTTCCGAGTGGAGCACTGCGGTCAGCTTCACGACCGACACAGTGGCATCGCAGGACATCGACGGTGTGGACTTCGCAGACGGATTCGTCCTCTACCCGAACCCCGCCACCACCACGGTGACCCTCGACCTGACGGGTGTCGAGGATGCTGCCATTGTCAGCATCATTGACCTCAATGGTCGTGTGGTGTTTGCCGAAAAGGCTGGCGGAGCGAAGATGACGGTCAACGTGGCCGGCTTTGCCAAGGGCGCCTACTTTGTGCGCGTCACCGGCAGCAACACCACCGCCGTCCGCAAACTGATAGTGAAATAACCCGTAGCGTCAACGGCGCTGTAACCTCAGGGCGGCTCGCAGGAGCCGCCCTTTTTTCAATCGTTCTGCATCAGTTCTTCAACAGTTCTTCAACTTTTTCTTGAAGAACTGTTGAAGAACAGTTGTAGAATAGATGGAGAAAGGGCGGAGTGAATGGGGAGATATGTCTGTGTCACAGCTTGTTGTGTGCTTCTTCGATTTTTACCACTATGGTTGGGGTCCAAAAAGACCTTTCCTGTGGCGGATGAGTGGTGGAAAACAGTGCCGACAGACCTGCGGGCGAAAAAAAGTTGGACGGATAGATTGTTATTTTTCAACAAATTATAAACAGTGGGTAAATTTTTTTGAAAAAAAACTTTGTGGGTATCGGAAAAAGTAGTAATTTTGCAGCCTCAATTCGAGAAAAAAGAGTTGTTTGAAAAGTTGACAGAAGCCGATGTAACTCAGTTGGTAGAGTAGCTGATTTGTAATCAGCCTGTCGGGGGTTCGAGTCCCTTCATCGGCTCGAGGTCCGGCCCTCGAAAAACTGAGCAGTCGGACAACTATAATGGGGGAGTCGCATAGCGGCAATTGCAACAGACTGTAAATCTGTCCTCGGAAGAGTTCGGTGGTTCGAGTCCACCCTCCCCCACGAAGACCAACTTCAACAGGCGGAAGTAGCTCATTTGGTAGAGCGATAGCCTTCCAAGCTATAGGTGGCGGGTTCGAGCCCCGTCTTCCGCTCCAAAAAAGCGGAGCAAAGGCTCGCCCACCCGAGCACACGCCCGCGAACAGGTACTCAAAAGAGAGTGTGAGTAGAATGGCAAGCCGCAGTAGCTCAGTGGTAGAGCGCTTCCTTGGTAAGGAAGAGGTCACGAGTCCGACTCTCGTCTGTGGCTCTCTTTTTATGCGAAAGCAGAAGGAGAAAACAACTAAAACAGAGGACGAAAGCCTTGTGCCCGCCCTCTTTGAACGTGAAAGAAAGTAAAATATTAATTGTTAACAATTTAATACGTATTAAAAATGGCAAAAGAAAAATTCGATCGTTCCAAACCGCACGTCAACATCGGTACTATCGGCCACGTTGACCACGGTAAGACCACTCTGACCGCCGCCATCTGCACGACCCTCGCTGCTAAGGGCCTCGCAAATGCAAAGCGTTTCGATGAAATCGACAACGCTCCCGAAGAAAAGGCTCGCGGTATCACGATTAACACCTCTCACGTGGAATACACCACTGCCAACCGTCACTACGCTCACGTCGACTGCCCGGGGCACG
>JAGCOF010000054.1 GCA_017645585.1 Bacteroidales bacterium | reverse complement strand
CCATTCAGACCGAACTTCTCGTACACGTCGCGACCAGCCTTGGTCTCAAGGTTATGGTACGAAGGCAGGCAGTGCATGAATTTGCACTTGGGGTTGCCGGTCTTCTTCATCAGCTTAGCGTTGACCTGGTAGGGCATCAGCATCTTGATGCGCTCTTTCCAGACGCTGTCGGGTTCGCCCATCGACACCCAGATGTCGGTGTAGATGAAGTCGAGGCCCTTCACGCCCTTCTCCACATCGTCGGTCACGGTCAGCTTGGCACCGGTCTCCTTGGCGATTTCCTGGCACTTCTTGACAAGGTCCTTGGCAGGCTGCAGTTTCTTGGGGGCAATGATGCGGATGTCCATACCCATCTTCACGCCGCCGACCATCAGGCTGTTACCCATATTGTAGCGGGCATCGCCAATGTAGGCGAACTTCACCTGGTTGAGGGGCTTGTCGGTATGCTCCTGGATGGTGAGGAAGTCGGCCAGAATCTGGGTGGGGTGAGCCTCAGCGGTCAGACCGTTCCACACGGGGACGCCGGCGTATTCGGCCAACTCCTCGACGGTGGCCTGGTCGAAGCCACGGTACTCGATGCCGTCGAACATACGACCCAGCACGCGGGCGGTGTCCTTCATGCTCTCCTTGATGCCAATCTGGCTGCCGGTGGGACCCAGATAGGTCACGTGGGCACCCTGGTCCTTTGCGCCAACCTCGAAGGCGCAGCGGGTACGGGTCGAGGTCTTCTCGAAAATGAGGGCGATGTTCTTGCCCTTCAGGTGCTGCTGCTCCGTGCCGGCATATTTGGCGCGCTTCAGGTCGCGGGCCAGGTCGAGCAGATAGTTGAGCTCCTTCGGCGAAAAGTCGAGGATCTTCAGGAAATTGCGGTTTCTTAAATTGTAAGCCATAATATTAATTTTGAATTATTGATTATTTGATTGTATTCTTTTTGTTGATGATGTACAACCATGCAATAGCACATATTGCCAGCGAACCTACTCCGACAACCAACATCAACATGCCGCCAGACCAATGCATTATACGGAACAGCAATCCAAACAATGTCACCGCCACCGCGCAACCCGTTAGCTTCATAGCAAATACCCACATCGGACGCAGACCACCGGTGTCCTCGTTGTTCTCTGAAATGGGATAAGGGAACAACTGATCCAAAAATAGTGACACGACGGCAAGCAACGACATACCTATGACGAGTAGGTTGATGTTAGAATTCACACCTTTCATCTTTAACAGCAGCCCCACCACAGAGCAGGCCAGGCCCGCAATGGCAAGCATTCTCATAAAGTACCTGAATTGCGGCGAGGCAGTTACCTTGTCCAACGGTGGTTTTTGCGGTCTCTTCTTCATCTGTTATTGTGTTATCGAACGATACGGGTTCCGCAGTTGGGGTTGTTCAGCTGGCCGGCCTCGGTGATGATACACTCCTTGCCACCGTGCTCAACGAACATGATGGCTGCGCGCACTTTCGGAGCCATCGAGCCCTCGGCGAACTGACCCTCGTCCAGATACTTTTTGGCCTGGGCGATGGTGATAGTATCGAGCGCCTGCTCGTTCTCCTTGCGGAAGTTGATGTACACTTTCGGCACATCAGTGAGAATATAGAACTCGTCGGCACCAATCTCCACTGCGCAGAGGGCGCTGGCCAAATCTTTGTCAATAACGGCCTCGACGCCGCGCACGTAGTCGCTCTCCTCCACCACGGGGATGCCGCCGCCGCCCACGGTGACCACGATATTGCCGGCGGTAGCCAGCTGCTTCACAATCTTGATGTTGTTGATGCGCGTGGGCTTGGGCGAGGCCACCACCTTGCGCCAACCGTTGCCCTTGGGGTCTTCTTTGTACTTGGCACCGGTCTCGCGGGCGAACTCTTCGGCCTGCTCCTTCGTGTAATAGGGTCCCACAGGCTTGGTGGGGTTCTGGAACATGGGGTCCAGCTTGTTGACAGCCACCTGGGTAACCAGCGTCACCACATCGCGTTGGATATCGTTGCGGGCCATCACATTGCGCATGCCCATCTCGATGAGGTAGGCGATGCTACCCTGCGTCTCGGCGACACAGAAGTCCATTGGCATGGCCTCCACACCGGCCAACCTGCCAGCCTCGTGCTGCAGCATCACGTTACCCACCTGCGGGCCGTTACCGTGACCAATGACCACGTTATAGTTGCGTTTCAGCAGGGCGCAGAGGCTCTCGCATGTGTTCTCCACGTTCTGTATTTGTTCTTGATAGGTGCCCTTTTGGCCACTGCGCAACAACGCGTTGCCGCCGAAAGCCACCACTGCAAGTTTTCTCATTCTTCTATTATTAATTAGTTTTCAAACAAATAGCACATCCTCCCACCATTGGAAGGAACTGCAAATATACAAAATAAAATTGATATAATATAATAATTATAACATATTTACCCCCTGTCAGTACCGTACTTGGTCCGACTGAAGGGGTAAGTGATATGGAGTTGAGTCAATCTCGTTTGGGAGCGCGCTTGTCCTTGTGACAGGCGTTGCGGAGGGCTTCACGCTGTTCGGGCTTGAGCACCTCGTCGATGCGCAGTTTGGCGGTGTACATTTCGCGGTTGACGGCCACCTGCAGTTTGGCTTCGCGGTCGAAGAGGGGGAAGAGCTCGCGGCTCTGGTCACCTTCGCGCTCCATGTACATGGCAATCGAGTCGCGCACCGCACGCTGCTGCTTGCGCAGGGCGCCGACGCGCTCACGCGAATCCTTGCTGATGCTTTCCACTTTGCGTTTCTGCACGGCGCTAAGGTCCTTGACTAACTCGGTCACCTCTTGGTGTTTCTTGCGGGGCGGCGTGCCTTCGTGCTGGGCCGACAGGGGCAGTGCGAAGACTGCCAAGACAAGAAGTATGATGATTTTTTTCATGGTTTTTGTTTATTCTTATTCTTCGTACAGGTATTCATAGGGGGTGGCCACTTGCTCGACAGAGCTCCACGAGGAGTAGTCGTTGAGTTGCGCCAGCGTCATGCCCATGCCCTCTTCATCATAGGAACGGGTGTAGAGGGAGGTGACGTTGATGGCGACTAACACCACTACGGCCGCAGCAGCCACTGCGCTAAGGCGTTTCCACAAAGGGTTGCTGCGGCGCACAGGCTGCAGGTAGGGGCGCGCCGAGACCTGCGCCATCACGCGGTCCACAACATCGACCTGCTGCGGATACTGCAGGTGTGCAAGTTGCTCTAATGTTTGGTCTATATTCATCGTTTCACTTCTTTTGCGAGGTTCTTTTTCGCTCTGAATATGAGACTTTCGACTTTGCTGAGTGTACATTGCATCACGTCGGCAATCTGCTGGTAGCTGAAGTCCTCGAAGGTGTAGAGCACCAGGGCGGTGCGCTGCTCGTCCTTGAGGTGGCCAATGGCGGTGCGCAACTGTTCCATTTGTTCATTGTGGATCATTTGTTGCTGCGCGTTGCGGTCCTCGCTGCGTTGTTCGGGGAGCCCTTCGAGCTCGTCGGTGGAGATGAATCGGCGGGCTTTGCCCATCATCTTGCAGACGACATTGACGGTGATGCGGTAGATGAAAGAACTCAGTTTCGAGTCGAAGCGGAAGCGCGGCAGGGCGGTGTAGAGCTCAACGAACACTTGTTGTGTAACCTCTTCCACCTCGAGGCGAGTGCCACAGAGTTTGTAGGTGAGGTTAGCCACATTCTGTTGGTAGCGGCGCACAATTTCAGCGTATTGCCTGGTGTCGCCTGCCAGCACGGCCTCTACTATCTGCCTGTCTTCCACTTGCTCTATTCGTTAGTTTAGTACGACGGTTAAGACTATTATTGCAACTTTTTTCGGAAAAATATGTATTTTTTCAGATTTTTCCTTTTTTATTCATATTTGAAGCGCTCGATATCGCGTCGGTCGCGTTTGGTGGGGCGTCCTTCGCCACGGTCGCGCTTCTCGAAGGCATACTGCCGCGCCATCTGTATGCGCTCGTATTCCTCCTGGGGTGTGCGGTCTATCATGAAGCCCGGCACCAGCGCGGCCCCTACCCTGTTGGGCGGCAGGGCCAGCACCTCGACCTCCTTGTGCAGCTGTTCGATGTTGAGGCTGTAACGCTCCCCCACTTTCACATCGTGCGAGGGCTTCAACTCGCGTCCCTCGGCCGTCAACTTCACCCTGCCGCTCTGACAGGCGTCGGCCGCCATCGAGCGCGTTTTGTACAAACGCACAGCCCAGAGGTATTTGTCGAGCCTCATATCGTGAAGTAGTAGGTGATACTGCCCTTCTGCTCCTCCATCGCCTTGGTGTCGGCGTTGAAGCGGGCCTTCAAAGCAGCCGCTTTGGCCTGGCTGACCAGGTAACCGTTGGAGGTATTGGAACCCTTGGGCTGATACTCGGCACGCGTCACACGCCCCTGCTGGTCGACCCAGATGTCAATAACCACCGTGCCCTGCTGGTTGGAGTTGTAGGTGGGCTTGGGGAGCGATACAGCGCTGCGGCCCTTGAGCGAGAAGTTGCCGCCGGCGCCACCGTTGCCTGTGTAGTTGGTGCTGGTCTGATTGCCGTTGGGGTTGCCTTGGTTGCCGGTACCGCTGGTGTTGCCTTCGCTGCCGCTGCCGTTCTGGCTGCTCTGGTTGCGCTTGCCGGTAAAAAGGGCGTTGCGGTTGATTTCAGGCTCCTTGTTCTCCACCTGCGGCTCCTCGTTGGCAACGGGGTTGGTGATGGTGCCACGGTGCTGGTTCGACGGCATCGACACGGTGGGCTCGTTGTTTTGGGTAACCACCTGGTTCTGCGCTGCCGGCGGCGTGTTGCTCGACGAGGCGCTAGCGGGCTCGGGGTCGGTGCCACTGCCGAAGTCGCTGTCGCCGATGTTCACCTCTACACCCTCCTCGGGGATGGGCGGGTCGGGCGGGTCATAGCCAAAGGCCAGCAACACCAGGACGACAATCGCCATGATGACGGCGGTGAAGATACCTGATTTGACTTTGTTACTCATTTCTTCGGGGATGTTGCAAGGATGACCTTGTGTTTGGTGCCAGAGGCGGAATTGATGTTGTTTACGGCATCAATCACCTGAACAACATCCTGCACAGGCACGTCTTTGTTGGCACGGAGCGTCACACAGGCAGCGTCGTTTTCCGTTCCGATGCTTTCACGGATGAAATACTCCAATTCGGACACGGCGACAGGCACGTCGTTGTTGACAAAGAAGTTGTGGTTTTCGTCGATATAGACCGTCACCGTCTCGCGCGCCATCGTCTTGCTGTTGCTCTCGGGGAGCAGGAGCTTGACGGCGTTGGGGCTGATGAGCGTCGAGGTAATCATGAAGAAGATGAGCAACAGGAACACCAGGTCGCTCATACTCGACGAGTTGGTCTCAATCTTGATTTTGTTCTGACTCCTAATCATCAGTTTTCAATTTTCAACTTTCAACTTAATCAAGCGGGCTCGTGTAAGAGGTCCATAAACTCATTGGCGCGCACCTCCAACTCGAAGACCACCTTGTTGATGCGGCTGACCAGCAGGTTGTTGAGGAAGTAGCAGATGATGCCGACGATAAGACCGCCGACGGTGGTCACCATAGCCTCATAGATACCGGTGGAAAGGAGGCTGATGTCGATATTGTTGCCGGCATGAGCCATATCCTGGAAGGCGGTGATCATGCCCGTCACAGTGCCCAAGAAACCGATCATGGGACCCAGTGAAGCCACCGTGGCCACAAGCGACACACGCTTCTCGAGGCGTGCCACCTCAAGCTGTCCTTCGTTCTCGATGGCAGCCTGAATGTCGGGCAGCGGACGGCCAAGGCGCGAGAAGCCCTTGCTGATCATGCGGCCCAGCGGCGTGGCGGTCTCCTTGGCCAGGTTGCGGGCAGCATCCACATTGCCCTCATGGACATACTGACGGATGTTGTCCATAAACTGCTCATCCTCCTGGCCTTTGAGAGCGCCGTTGAGGGTGAGGAATCGCTCGAAGAAGATGTAGAGTGCCAGCACCAACAGCAGCACCAGCAACAGCATAATCCAGCCTCCGTTGAGGGCCATTTGCCAGAGGGTAATGCGCTCGGGGGCGGTGGGGGCGACGGCGTTCTCGAGGGTGTCGATGACAGTGGCCGCGTCGGTTTGCAACATCAGAAGTTTGTTTATCATTGTTGTTGTGTTTTAAGTTTACAGTTTAAGGTTTACGGTTGTATGTTTTATAACATTATATTTATTCCCAAGGTGGGATGCACGCCCAACGGGGTGACCGACAGGCTGGGCCCCAGGCTGAGGTTGTCGTCGATCTGGAAGTCGAACAGATGGCCGAAGACGTAGGCATCGACGAGGTTGAGCGCATAGATGCCCACAGTGATGATAATCATCAGCTGAAAGTCGCGGTTGTAGGAGTTGTAGAGGCTGTAGATATTGTAGTCGGAGTAAGACTCGTAGCCTTCCAGATTGGTGGCGCCTCCATGATTGACACGGTAGAGATACTCGTCCTTAAACATCTTCATGCTCTTGTAGTTGTCATAGATGAAGTAGCTCATGCCGGCAAAGGCGCCATAGATGATGGGCACCTTCCAGGCCTGCTTGTTGTAGATTTGTCCGCCTCCCGGGATGAGCGACCAACGAAGGGCCACCTCGGGCGAATGGGTGCTCTGCGCTTGAGCAGTATGGAGTGCAGGGAGTGCAAGGAGTACAAGAAGTGCAAGACAATAGTAACGTCCTGCACTCCTTACACTCCTTGTACTCCCTTGTACTCCTACCTTCATTTCTCCAGCAACTTGATGATGCGCTCGAAGTCCTTGTCGGAGTTGAAGCTGATGGTCAGTGTGCCTTTGCCGCGCTGCGAGCGCTTGATTTCCACTGCCGACTGCAGGCGCTCCTTCAGGCGGTTCTGGGCGGCGCTGTGCACCTCGGGCAGGTCGTTGCGGCGGCGCACCGTCGCTTTGACTTTGGCCTTGGTGCCGGCGTTCTTCACCATCTGCTCGGTCTCGTGCACCGAGAGGTGACGGTCGATGACGGTGTGCAGTATCTCCAGGTGGCGTGTAATGTCCTCCACGCCGGCCAGCGCACGTGCATGGGCCATGCTGATGAGGTCGTTGTTGAGGGCCAACTGGGTCTCGGCCGGCAGGTTGAGCAGACGCAGATAGTTGGTGATGGTGGAGCGGTTCTTGCCCATCTTCTCGCTCAGCTCCTCGTGCGTCAGACGGCACTCCTCGATGAGCGAGCGGTAGGCCAGCGCCACCTCCATGGCGTTGAGGTTCTCGCGCTGTATGTTCTCCACCAGAGCCATCTCCATCATCTGGTTGTCCGAGGCGGCACGCACATAGGCCGGTATCTCCTTGAGGCCGGCACGCTGCGAGGCGCGCCAACGGCGCTCGCCGGCGATGAGCTGGTAGGTGTCGTCGGGCATGCGGCGCACCGTGATGGGGGTGATGACGCCCTGCTGGCGTATGCTCTGTGCCAGCTCTTCGAGGGTCTCCTCGTCGAACTCCTTGCGCGGCTGGAAGGGGTTGGCGGTCACCTTGGCCACCGGCACCGTGCAAATGGTGTCGACGGCGGGCTTCACGCTCTCCAGGTTGATGTCGGGCAGTATGGAACCGAGGCCGCGTCCCAGGCCTCCACTCTTCTGTTTGGTCATTTCGCTAACATATTATTCCGCGTCAGTATCTCCTGCGCGAGGTTGAGGTAATTGATGGCGCCGGTCGACGAGGCGTCGTGCATAATGATGCTCTTGCCGTAGGAAGGCGCCTCGGCCAGCTTGGTATTGCGGTAGATAAGCGTGTCGAACACCATCGTCTTGAAGTGGTTGCGCACATCCTCCACCACCTGGCGGGCCAGACGCAGACGGTTGTCATACATCGTGATGAGCAGGCCTTCGATGGCCAAGCGCGGGTTGAGGCGCGTCTGCACAATGCGGACAGTGTTCAGCAGCTTGCCCAGGCCTTCGAGGGCGAAGTACTCGCTCTGGATGGGGATGATGACCGAGTCGCTGGCCGTCAAGGCATTGATGGTGATGAGGCCTAACGACGGCGAACAGTCGATGATGATGAAGTCGTAGTTGTCCTTCACGGGCTCCAGGGCGCGCTGCAGATACTGCTCGCGGCCCTTCTCGTTGATGAGTTCCACCTCGGCACCCACCAGATCGATGCGCGTGGGCAGCAGGTCGAGGTTGGGCGTGTCGGTCTCCACAATGATATCCTTGGCTTGTGCCTGCCCGAGGATGCAGTCATAGACGCTCTTCTCCAGCGCGTCGGGGTCCAGGCCGAGGCCCGAGGTGGCGTTGGCCTGCGGGTCGCAGTCCACCAGCAGCACCTTCTTCTCGAGCACCGCCAGCGAAGCTCCGAGGTTCACAGCCGTGGTGGTCTTCCCCACTCCGCCCTTCTGGTTGGCGATAGAAATAATCTTTGCCATAATTATTGAGTTTCCAGCTTTAAGTTTTAAGCTGTGAGTGCTTGCGCAGCCACTTAAAACCTATAGCTTACAGCTTAAAATTTAAAGTCAATCTCGTTCAACTTGCTGTCAGTGTCGTCGGCGTTGTAGTTGTCGTCGGCCACCACGGGCGGCGGCACGATACCCGTCTCGATAAACGACAGGGCGTTGTCCAGACCCTGACGGAACTTCTCGAAGTCCTCCTTGTAGAGGAACATCTTGTTCTTGTCGAAATAGAAGTCGCCGGTGTTGTTGTCGAACAGTTTGCGGCTCTCGGTAATGGTAATAAACTTGTCACCACCACGGGTTTCCTTCACGTCGAAGAAATATCTGCGCTTGCCGGCAGGAATGGCCTGGCTGTACAGTTCTTCTTTCCTTTGCTCTTTGTTGTCCATATCTCTCATTTTATTACAAATATTTCGAAATGCAAAAATACTCTTTTTTTTACTAATGGAAGGCGCCTGCGCGATAAAGTTATCAACAGGCCCGTCTTGAAACCCATAACGCAAAGAAAACGATAATATTGTATTGGGGCCGTCTTTTCTACAACACTTCTTCAGCAGTTCTTCAACAGTTCTTCAAGAAAAAGTTGAAGAACTGTTGAAGAAATGTCGCTGAACAAATGAAGAAGAGAGGGAGTCAGCACCGACCGTTCACCGACCTTTCAACGGTACTTCAACGGTACTTCAACGCTTTTTACCGTTGAACTACCAAAGAACGGCCCAACATCAACCGAAAAACATCAGGAGTCAATTCCTCTTGTGGGTCATGATGTCGAGGATCATGTCGTCGGTCTGGTTCATGCCTTCTTTGCCGAGGCGGCCCAGGTTGCGGATGCTGCAGTCGAGGTCGCTCTCACTGAGGCCGTCGGTACTGTCTACCACACGGCTGTGTACCGCCAGCTCGGCACAGACGAAGGCACTGTAGAGGCCCACACTCATCTTGAGGGCGCAGCTGGGCTTGGCGCCGTCGCACACCATGCCGGCAATGGTGTTGATCATATTCTTCAGCGCGTAGCCTATCTGCTCGAAGGTACCCCCTTCGAGGTATGTAAGGGCGGCCGACACGCCCATCGTGGCATTGACGATGCCGCAGAGGGCGCTGAGGCGGCCTATGCCGCGCTTGATATAGATGCTCATCAGGTGGCTCATCGTCAAGGCACGCAGTATCTGCTCGTCGCCGCACCCCTTGAGTTTGCCGTAGTAGTAGGTCGGCAGGGTGCAGCAGATGCCTTGGTTGCCGCTGCCCGAGTTACTATAGACGGGCTTGGTGCAGCCGTCCATGCGGGCGTCGCTGGCGGCCACGGTGCGGGCCACAACGGTGTGCACCATGTCGCCACGCGCCTGCTCCATCAGTATCTCGCCCGTGTGCAGGCCCATGCCCTCAAGGCCGCACTCCGAGGCAGCGTTGTTGTAGGTCACCGTCTCGCGCAGGAACTCCAGCTCGTCGAGGGGCGCCGTAGTGGCATAGTCGTAGACCATACGGGCAGTGAGCTCGAGGCGCTGCTTGTTGTCCTCCTTGGGGTCGTCGTCGTTGTCCTGCTCCTGGAAAAGGCCCAGCTTGTGGTCCAGCAGCACCTGGTCGTCCTTCTTGAGGAAGATGAAGTTGGTATGCCGCTTGGCGATAACAGCCGTCGCCGAACACAGACCGCTGGTCACCGAACACTCTATGTAAAGCTTGTCGCTGGTCTCCTTGACGCTGATGTCGATGCAGTCGGCATGGTTGGCCAGCCACTGCTTGGCATCCTCCACCTGCTCCTCGGGCATGGTGAGCACCTCGAGGCCGCGCTTGCTGTCGCCGTGCACCACGGCCATGGCCACCGCTATCGGCAGGCCTATCATGCCGGTGCCCGGGATGCCTACGCCCATGGCGTTCTTGAAGACGTTCTTGCTGAGCCGCAGGGTGATGCGCTCGGGCTCGCAGCCCAGCGTCTCGACGGCCTTGGCCACACACAGCGCCACGGCACCAGGCTCGGTACAGCCCGTGGCGGGCACCACCTCATGCTGCATTATATCCTTTATCTGCTCGCGTAATACCTTATCCATAGACAGATAGCAATGATTATTGTAAATTATTTTAAAATGCAAAGATACAACAATAATTCTATATAACAAAAAAAAGCCGACTTCCGTCAGCTTTTTGCTTTCAGCTTGTCCATAAACTTGGCGGTGTCGATAACAAAGCGCTCGTGGGTGCCCTCACCAATAAGTCCTGCCTCGTCGTAGGCTTTCACGCTGAACACCAGACGGCGGCGGTCCACCTCCGTCAGTTCGCTGTCGCACCACACGCGCTTGCCTATCGGTGTGGCGGATAAATGACTCACATTCACCAGCGTGCCCACGGTGCCCTGCCCCTCGTCGAGATGTGGCAGCACACTCTCATAGCAGGTCTGCTCCACGAGGGCCACGAGCATCGGTGTGGCGAACACGTCCACCAGCCCGCTGCCCACCCGGGCAGCACTCATCTCGGGGGTTACAATCTGCTCCTTGTGTCCTTTTATTCCAGTCTCTATCATAAAAAAAAGTTTGCATCTTTAACGCAGGATGCAAACTTTTATTGTGCGGAACTGCAATTAGATAGTGTACTCTTGGCGGTGCCGTTCTTCGCCGCATTCCTTGAAGACGAAGGTGTAGGTGCCGTGGTCGAGACCGGTGATGACGAAGAGGTTGTGCTTGTCGCAGATGCAGTCCACCTCACCGCCTTCGCCGCACTCGTTGATGGTCACCACCGAGCCGTCAAGCTCGATGCTCACCGTCACGTCGTGCAAGTCGCACGGAACCATCCAGCCAGCGTGGTGTACACGTCCGAGGCCGAGGCCGTCGACGAGTCGGCGATGTACTGGCACAGCTCCTTGGTCGACACGGGCGACCCCTGCGTCACGGCAGTCACCGACCATTTCTCGCGGCCCTGCCATTTGCGCTTGATTTTCTTGATAAAAGCTATAATGTTAATATTTTAAGTTGGGTTTAAAAGGGTTCCTCCGTAATGCCGTTTGTCGAGGTCTCAGGTCGACACTGTCGAGGTCTCGACTCGACAACGTCGAGACCTCAGCGCGACAACGTCGCCTCGAGACCTCGACAAAACGGCTATTTCATTACTACTATTTTCCGTGCCGCGTGGCGGCCGATTTTGACCATATAAGTGCCTGTGGCGGGAACGTCGAAGCGCAACGGTGCGTCGTAGTCCTGCTTGGTGGCGAGCGTGCGACCGTTGATGTCAAGGAGCGTCACCGTGTTCTGCTCCGCTCCCTCGACCACTATCTGCCCGCCGTTGGAATAAATCTTCGCGTCCAAAGCGTCCAAGTCTTCAATGCTGCTGCAGTCTTCCTCGATGGTGGTGATACGGTTCCAGTATTCGTTGGCGCGATATGTAGGTTCGGCTCCGCAGGGGACGGTGACGACGGGGTCGAGATAGGTGGTGCCATCGCTACTTACGTTCAGAACAAATGTGCCCTCCTCGATGGTAGGCGGGGTGCTTCCTTTCATGATGATTGAGGTGAGAGCGTTGTTGCCATAGAAGACTTCGTTACCAAGGCGGCTGACGCTTGCGGGAATGACGATGGACTGGAGATTGCATCCGCTGAAAGCATCGGAATAAATGGAATACTCATAATCGGAGTTGGGCAGCGTGACAGAGGTGAGGCTGCTGCAGCCAGAGAAGGCGCAGGAGCCGATGCGCATAAGAACGGTGGAAGTGATGTCGACGCTCTGCAGAGAGGTGCAACCCCAGAAGAGGTTTTCCATGACGACACCCAGCCTTTGCGGAAGCTCCACCGAGGTGAGACCCGTGCATTGGTAAAAACAACCGCGTCCGATAATCTCTATGCTGGAGGGGAAGTGGACGGCGGTCAGCCCTTCGCACAACTCGAAAACTCCGCCACACACCGTGTGTATGCCGTCGGGGATGGTGTACTCGCCGCTGTAGTCCTGCGGGAAGAACATCAGGTGCGTGCTGTTGTAGAGTGGCTGCGTGAGGCCAGTGCAGCCACCAAACGGGACATCTCCTACCAAAGAGGTGCTGTCGGGCAGAGTGACCGAGCGCAGCGCAGTGTCGCCGCCGAAAGCCCCATCGCCGATAACCCATACCGAGTTGGGGAGTGTGACGGTGGCCAGCGCGGTGCATCCGTAAAAAGCACCTTGGCCAATCTCAAACACCGAGTTCGGCAGGGTAACCGCCGTCAGCGTGGTGCACTGGGAGAAGCAATCCTGCTCCAGGACGGTGACCGTGTTGGGAATATCCACCGCCGAATAGTTGGTACTGCCGAAGTTGCCGACGGCAGTCACCGTGTAAGTGGTGCCTTGATTGGTGACCGTCGACGGGATAACCAAAGTGCCGGTAAGACGGGCATACTGGTCGTAGTCCTCTGATGTGTAAAACACCCTAACCTCGTTGTCGCCGATGATTTTGTAGTACAGCGTGTCGCCGTTTGTGTTCTCCTGATAGAAATCAGGGACATCCTGTGCTGTAGATGTTTTCGCCGCGCACATCAACACCAGCACGGCAAGGGTCATAAAGAATACTTTTTTGTTCATGATATAAATGTATTAAAAATTAGACACAAAACAAGACCGCCCCGCCGCAAGACCTGCGGCAGGCAGAGAGAGAATTAAACAAGCAAAACGGGAGACTAACCCCGCAACATTTGCGGGGGGGGGGGGTGGTAATAATCAGCGAGTTATGAGCATTGCAAGTCATATACCATATCTGTTACGCTTCAATAACGCCCAATCTTCGATTTTATTGTCTGCAAAATAAGAACTATTTCGGCATCAACAAACCAAAACGACAAAAGCCGAGGCCATTGATGGCCTCGGCTTTCTGTTTACAATCATTCAGCCTTCAGCCTTTTCTTAAACATCCTACATTCATTAAGGAAGGTATTCCGACTCACAATAGTATGTTTGTGTTTGCGGTAGAGTTGCTTCAAGGCAGCATCGACATCGGTTTTCATTTGCTCCAGCCGATAGGGTGCCGCGTGATAGATGGCAATCGATTCGTCCTGCGACTCCACGCTGTGGATATCGGCGATTGGCAACGATTTCCCGGCACGCTCCATCATCGCCTTGTAGTATTCCAGCTGCTCCTCGTAGCCACGACCGCAGCTTTTGAGGTATTGCAGTTTGATGTATTCGGTCGGGCTTTCGCTGAGGGCGTAGTCGCGGTACTCGAAGAAGATGCCGTCGCCCCACCATTGGTGCGCCACCTCGTGAGGAATCCACGAAAAGTCGGGTATCATCGTATAGACATCATAGAAATAATGCCCGAAGATAATCATATCCCTCAGCGACTGACACATCACAAACTGCGGGTCGCCAATCTCCACGATGTTCATCGGCTTTGAAGACAAGGAATCGCCGAAGAAGGTGCAGTAGAAGTTGTAGGAATCCACGAACTCACGGTAATAGGCGTCGGGATACTGTGTGGTGTCGCTCGCAAGGCGGTAGAAATGGAAGGGGCGTGTAGGCGATTCCATCACCTTGCAGGCGTATTTGTCCTTCGGCAGGAGGACGAGGTGCAGGTCGAACGAGGGAAGCCATTCTGTGCCGCCAAGGATGTAATAGTCGTCTGCCTCGATGTGTACCTGCGCCGTCAGCAGCTCGCCATTGCGGTGTGGGTACCAGTTGCCCTCGCGTCGCAAAACAATGGCACTGTCGGCCGTACGGTAGTCGGCAAGCGGCAAGGAATAGGCGGTATCGACCTTGATGGCTTGTCCCGTATAGGTTTCGTAGGGGATGAGATAAAAACCCGACACCCGCAGCGTGTCGCCCTCGATGTGTAGGTTGAGGCTGTATTGTCTGTAGTCGACGAGCGAAGGGTGAAAATAGAAGTCGGGCATATCCATGTGTGGAAGATAATCCTCAATGGGTTCCATATCCATACTTCTTCGGCGTTCGTTCAGGTGCTCGACATCGTCGATAAGATGCATTCCTGTCAAACCGTCACGGGTAAGCCCCTGAGTTCCGTATAGTTGAGGTTTGTCCTGATGGTCAAGGTCACGGTCGGTCATATAGGCAATCCACGAACGAATGAAGTCGCCACTGTCGGCGGCAACCTGCGCCTGCTCCAGAAACCAATGCAGATAATCTGGCGGCGAGTGCTGCGCTATCAGTGCCGCATGGTCGCAGCATTTGTACCCCAATTTGGACAGCGTCGGGAATCCTCGTTCGGCAATAAGTTGTTCAAGTGCAATAAGATTGGCTGAATCGACCTCATGTATGATGCGCCACGCCGAGGCTTGGTCCATGTCGCTTTTAAGCAGATGACGTGCCTCCTGGTCGGCTTGGAACATCGCCTCGATGCGTGAGTAGAACACAGTGTCGTAGATGCTCTCTCGCCTGTCGCGTTCGATTAGATAACCGAGCCATTCAGGGTCATAGTCGCTGCTGTCGGCGGCGGCTTTGGCTTGTTTTAGATACCATTGAAAGAACTCGAGCGGCTGGTTTAAGACTATCGCTGAGGCATATTTGACGCAATAGTAGCCTACCCTGCTGTATGTCGGGAAACCGCGCTCCGCTATCAGCTGCTTCAACTCACTCAGATTAGCAGAATCAACCATACGAATGGCATTCCGCACCGAATCATGGTTGTTGTTCTGCATCTGCCGTGCTGCATTATTGGCTCTGTTCATCGCCAGCAGGCGATTCTGATAGACGGTGTCCTGATAGCCACGGGGCGCAACGATGGCCACAATGTCGTTCCAGTAATCGAGCGTGTCGGCCTGCTGACTTCTTGCCCAGTCGTCCAGGTAGCGCATATCGCAGCACTTGTTTTGCGCCAGGCGGAACATCAAGGCCTTTTCCGACTCGCTGTCATGCACAAAGTCATGCGACAAGGCATAGTAATAGTAGAGTGCTTCGAAATCACTTATCCCATACAAGGAGTCCATCGTATGGAAAGCCATATGTGCCCCAGTATAGTCCTGCCCTTTAATCAAGTTGTAGGCATTTGCCGATAACTCCTTATATGTAGGAGTCTGTGCCGAGCTGGTGACCGCGAAAAACAGGAGCACCGAGCATGCTATCAATGTTTTCTTCATGTTGTAGTTTCTTTTCGTGTTTATCTTGCTGTCGGCAGACATGCCGCGCGGCGGCGCTCGTTGAGAGCCTTCGGTTTGGCGGTTCGGATATGTTTGTCGGACGCGGCAAGGGTTCCGTACCAGTCTTTGCCGTGGAGACGATAGTAGGTGCGGTCGTAGAGCGAAGCGTAATCTTCGGCATGGAGGTTGCCACGCTCCACTTCGCGCCATAGAAGGGCAAAGAACTCTTCATATTCGCCTTTGGTCAGTTCGTCGGTCATTTTCTGCAGCGAAGGATAGGCATGGTTCCATGCGTCGAGTTCGTAGCGGTGGTAGTTGGCTCCACTGTCGGTCGCCGACCTTCGGTTCTTGCCGCTTCGGAGCAGGGCCTCGAAATCGGCGCGGCTGGCGAGGGCGGCAGAGAGCTCGGCGTCGTCCTCATGGTTGAGGTAGCGCAGGTACTCGGCGCGCAGGTTGGCGTAGTCGGCCAGCAGGGGCGCGGTGAGCGTGTCGGGCAGCGAGTTGAGCCAAGCGTCCGGCTCGTAGCCGCAGAGCACCATGCGCTCCAGCACCTCGTAATGGCTGATGTAGCAGTACTGGTTCCCTACGCACTCGCTGTGCAGAAGGCATTCCAGGTAGCGCTTAAGGTCGCGCACAAAGGGATAGTGGTTCGAGAACCGTGAGCAGAAGATGGGAATTGCTGCGCAGTAATCGCCTGTAGTTTTGTAAGCCACTGCATCCGTCACACCCACCTGTTTATCTATGGGCAGGAGCGAGAACTGGTCGCCGAGGTAATAGTATCGTACGTAGTCGTCGCCGATCTCTGTCAGCGGATTGTCGCTGTCAAGCATTCCATCTTCGGTCGAGGATTTCTGATAGCCTTCGATATAATCCTCGAGCGGCGGCATAAGCATTTGCTCACGACGGAAATTGACGTTCTTGATGTCGGCCACAGGGCATTGCCACACAGTGCGGTTGTTCTCGCTGGTGGAGGTGAACTGCGTGCCGTAGATTTGTGGCAGACCGCGCCCTGTGCGCAGACGGTCTTCGAGGTAGGCCAGATTTGACGGGTCGGCATTGGTGTCCGCCACTGCTTGACGCAGCTGCTTGACATAGCCGTACTGGAACCACGGATGCATATGCTGTGCGACGAGCCAGGCTGCGTGTGCACCGTAGGAGCAGACTCGGTCCCATGTGGGGAAGCCCAGGGTGTCGATCAGCCACTTCAGCTTCACCAAATTGGCCGAGTCCACCTCATGCATCCTGCGTCCGAGCGAATCTTCCTCGGCAGGCGTGAGCGAGCGGTTGTGGAAAGCACGGCGTGCCGCTTGGTCTTCCTGTTGCATCTGGTGGAGGGTTTCGGCATAGCTGTAGTCCTTCTTGCCGTGGATGGCCCGCTGGATGGAGTCCAGTTCCGGCCACCAGTCGCAGTCCTTCAAAAACTTGTATTGATCTACGTAGTAGAATACCAGCGGATTCCACCCTTTCCATCGGACCACGCGGAAGGCCAGACGCTTGAATGTCGCCGTGTCGCCGCACTGCAGGGCAGCCTCCATGTAGTTCATTTCCACACGGCGCAACGGGATATATCCATCGAACAGGGAATCTATTCGAGCATAGTGTTCCATCTTCTCGCAGGGCGTCATGTCGGCACGTGACTGATCGCAGATGTCAAGATAGGCCTTCCATTGTTCCGACTGTGCGTTGGCGACAAACGAAGACACAACAAGTGCCGCCATCAGTATGATTCTCTTGTTTGCTTTCATGGGCTATATTTAACGTGAGAAGATATCGGACATTTTCATCAGTCTCAAGGTATGTGCTTTTCCGTCGGCGGTGGTGAGGGTGAGGAGGTAGGTGGCTTGTGGGCGGGCGGTGAGGTCGAGGGAGTACTGGCCGGGGGCGTCGGGTGTGAGGCGGACCTCCTCGCGGCGGCCGGAGAGGTCGGTTAGGATGGCGGTGACGGTGCCGTTATGTTCTTTCAGCTGTCCGCCCTGCACCTTGATCCTCACGCTCTGCCGGAAGGGGTTGGGGTAGGCCACCAGCGCCGCACCGTCGTCCACCAGAGTGATGCGCACGTCGCCCGTGTCGATGGGGTCGTTTGTGTGAACGTATGGTGTCATAAAGGCTGTATCAACATACTTTGCTACACATGAGAAATATCCTTGTTCAGATACGGTGAGGTTACCAAACGTTGCATCAGTACGTAACAGATTTGACAGGTAGAGGACACTGTCTGTCATTGAAATGGAGCCTGGACGGTTTTGCGGATGGAATGAGTTGTAGTCGATGCCTGCGATAAGAAGGCCAGAGTAGTCGAACATCGTCAAACAGAGTCCTGGATTATTGTCTTGAGCATGAACTGTCTGATTGGGAAATTGAATGCCTGCATAATACTGGTTTTGTATCAGTATGCGGTTGTTCTTGGCCGATAGGTTTCCTCTGCTTTCCAAGGTGCCAAGATTGGAAGAGGATAGCGACGGAATAACGGAACATGATTGATAGGTGCCAGTGCTTTTGTCTAGCGAGAGCACGAAAGCATCATTTCGTTCCATAGACAAAAGTGTGTTTGCATAAGTGTACCTTGATGTGGCATTATTGTTTTTTTGTGCAAACCCACTGATGAAAACCATATTGCTGTCTGAGTCAAAATCAATGTCGTGGAAAAACGTTCGGGAAGTTGTAGGCGGAATATCACCGACAATGCTATCCTTCAAGGAAACACAAAATTGCGGTGATAAATCGTCATTGTAGCATATCAGATAGCCCCAATTGATATTAATATCGGAGTGTGACAATGACACGTTTAGTGCAGAGTCTATCATCAATGTATCATAATTCATCCCGCTCATTGACAAGTTACCAATGAGAAACAATTGTTCTTCACCATCCAGTTTAATATAAGGATTATCGCCGCTATAGATAGTTCCGTTGTTCGATTGGAAAATGTATCTGCTATTTGTCAAGGTTGTCATGTGCGGGGAGAATTTCAGCATTTGTGGAACCCAACGGGGATGGTCGCCGTCATTGACATACACGGTGCCAACGCACTGTTTGTCGACCCAGAATTTGAGTCCGATGGCAGAACCTTCCTCCACAGAAATCATGTTGTCGAAGTGGTCTGCGGATTGGCGGCAGATGTAAATGTTGCCATTGGCATCGACATCAAAAGAAGGATTGGTCAGTGGATAGGAAAAGAGTTTGTCTGGAACATTCGGTTGTGAGTAGTGGAACACATAATCGTTGCCTGTGGTGTCAATGTAGGATACTTGGATGAAGTGTTGTTCCAAAACATTGCCCGAGAAATCGAAGACCAAATAGGTGGTAAAACACGCAGAAGTTGTGGTCTCTGCTGTAAGAGGAACAGGATATTCGCTCCATGTCGGCAACAAAGTATCAAGGAAATAGCAGTAGTTGCCACTTGTCGGAAGGTTGACATTCACCAGACAGGCAAAAGCGGTGTCGCCTATCGGCTTGATGTCATAGGAAAGTGTGTTCTGGTTGTTGTTTGAGTGGATGACCTTTTTCCAGAGCATCTCGCCGCTGGGGGAGATTTTGGCGATGAGGGTGTTGATGGAGTTCTGCCCCGAGCCGTAGGGTGCGATGGGGAGGATGCGTTGGCCATCCCAGGTGGCATCCTTGGTGAACTGGCCGAGGATGTAGAGGTTGCCGTCGCTGTCGGTGACGGTGCCTTTGATCAGGCAGCCTTCCTGCGAGGAGCCGTAGCCTTTTGCCCAGTCGAAGTGCTGGGCGTGGGCGGTGAGTGCCAGCAGCGCGAGGAGCGCAAAGGTTAGGGTCTTTCTTGCCATAGTTGTGTTGTTTTTGTGCGTTTATAAACTCTTTTTCTTAACCGAGCCCATTGGGGGCTTTTGCATATAAGACGCGGAAGTGCCGTTTTTTGTTCAAAATTTAACATTGTTTATGATTTTTTAACATTCCGGCGACAACAATCCCTGTCGAAACATCACCGTGGTGTGCCGTCGGCTCGGCCGACAAGGATCACAGATGGATCATAGAAGGGAGAAAGAAGAAGCCCCGCAGGAATGATCTACAGGGATTCTTCTATTCACAAGCTTATTGTCACAACCCAAAGCTTCTATTTTGTCGGTTCACCGAGTGGTGTCGGCCGGGCCGACGGCACACCACGTTTAAACCCCAAGCGGTATTTGACACCGAAGGTAAGGGTGGCAGGCTGGAAGTGGAGGCCGTCCACCTCGGTTTCGAGGCCGGTGATGCGGGCTTTGCCAACCTGTCCGACGCTGACGATGTACTGCAAATAGATGCCGACATCGCCCTCCTTGCCGACAGTCGTGAAGTTGAGCGTCAACGGTACAATAAAGTTCCCCGTGGTGAACGAGTTGACGTAGTCGGCGCCGCCACGCGAGGTAGCGAGGAAGATGTCGCTGGTGCTCACGCCGAAGCCCGCCGATGGTTCGAGGATGAGTATCTTGGCCAGGGGGATGCGGTAGCCGAGGTCGAGGTGGAAATGCATGTCGTCCTTCTTGACGAGTTGGTTCTTCACTGCGACACCGCTGCTGCCATCCGCCCTATCGACATACAGTCCCAAGGAGAACCTGCCATACTCTACCCCGGCACCGACGCCACCTTGTATGGCGCCGAGGTAGGTGCTGCGGTAATCGAGCGCGGGAAGATTGCTTTGCATGTAGTCGGAAAAACCCTTGCTGCCGTCGAGGAAGCTGGCGCCGAAGTGCAGGTCGGCCCAGAAATCCCATTTCGGTTTCACCACCTTGTTTTCTTGTGCGCTCACCGCGCCGCCAGCCAGCATACATACCAGCAACACAAAGCCTTTCAGGCTCATTTTCTGAAACAATACTTTCATAACAAAACACTTTTAAATTAATAAAACAGTTTGCAATAGGTATTGTTTCTTCGATAGGCAGCTGGGGTATTATTTTTGCTTTAAGTAACGTCGCCTTCACTGGTATATTGTGCGAGGGCTCTTTTTTTCAAGAAAAAGCCGGAGATGTCAGCACTATTTCTTGTAATATCCCACCCAATTGCTATTGGAGGGATTGCCTTTCTCGTAAACAATCTCAAATGGGTCGCCCGGTTGAATATTGTCCCATATCGAGTCGGGAGGCGATG
>JAGCOF010000053.1 GCA_017645585.1 Bacteroidales bacterium | reverse complement strand
TGGCTGGGAGCACAGACTGCTGGTCTGTGGTACGGGCAAGCTGCCCGTACTCCCGGGCATAGTTCTCGGTATAGAGTTCCACACGGTCGGTGCCCGTCTTGGCGGCCATCTCAATCATCTCCGGATTGGCATCGATGAAGATGCTCACGCGGATACCGCAAGCCTTGAACTCCTTGACCACATCCTTCAAGTAGTCCTGGTTCTTGACGGTATCCCAACCGGCATTGCTGGTCAGCACCCCTTCGGCGTCGGGCACCAGCGTCACCTGCGCGGGCTGTATCTCCTTCACCAGGTCGATAAAGCCGTAGGGGCGACTCTTGGAAATACCCTTGGGATTACCCTCGATATTATATTCTACACCGATGAGCGGCTTGATGGCCAGCGCGTCGGCATAGCGGATATGGCGCTCGTCGGGACGCGGATGCACGGTGATGCCTTGGGCTCCGAAACGCTCGCAGTCCACGGCGAACTTTAACACGTCAGGCGTATTGCCGCCACGCGCATTGCGGATGGTGGCCACCTTGTTGATATTCACACTGAGTTTCGTCATATATCGTTTTATTTATTCTTTCTTTTAGGATTATCCGGGAACCACCCTTTCTTGACACGCTCTCGCTGCTTGAAAAGCTCCAAAATGGACCACAAACTTGAGAATGCCATAACACCAAGCAAAGTGGACAATATAGTGCTCTCTACCATCAGCGACCCACCAATGCATGCCAAGCCCAATACAAGAAACGCCCACCAACAGCCCACGCCGAAATGATATTCTGCCTTAATCACCACGGGATGGAAAAGGCCAATGCACAAAAATGTGGCTACACCGATAATCAGGCCCGTAAAATTCATAGTTTGAACTCTTTTCTGATGGCTTCGACCATATCAAGTTTTTCCCAGCCGAAGAACTGCACCTTCTTCTTGCGCTTGCGGCCGGCGGCATCATAGACGATGACATAGTCCTCGAAGGGGTCGCGACCCATGTGGCCATAGGCAGCGGTAGGCAGGAAGATGGGGTTCTTGAGGCCGAAGCGCTCCACGATGGCGTAGGGACGCAGGTCGAAGAGTTTTTTCACACGCGCGGCGATCTCACCGTCGCTCATCTTTACTTTGGCCGTGCCGTATGTGTTGACATACAGGCCCACCGGCTCGGCCACGCCGATGGCGTAGGCCACCTGCACAAGGGCTTCGTCACAGAGGCCGGCAGCCACAAGGTTCTTGGCAATATGGCGCGTGGCGTAAGCCGCCGAACGGTCCACTTTGCTGCTGTCCTTGCCGCTGAAGGCACCGCCACCGTGGGCACCACGGCCGCCATAGGTGTCGACAATAATCTTGCGGCCCGTGAGACCTGTGTCGCCGTGAGGACCACCTATAACAAACTTGCCGGTCGGATTGACAAACAGTTTGGCATCTTTGCCAAACAGCTTCTGTGTGGCCTTCGGCAGGCGTTTCACAACTCGCGGAAGCAGTATCTTTTCCACGTCGGCGCGTATCTGTTCCTGCTCCACATCGGGGTCGTGCTGGGTACTGACCACAATGGCCTCTATGCGTTCGGGGTTGCCTTTGTCGCTGTACTGCACCGTCACCTGACTCTTGGCATCGGGCCTCAGGTAGCGCATCTGTTTGCCTTCGCGGCGTATCTTACCAAGTTCTATAAGGATGATGTGCGCCAAGGTGATGGGCAGCGGCATCAGTTCGTCGGTCTCGCGACAGGCATAACCGAACATCATGCCTTGGTCGCCGGCGCCCTGATTCTTCTTTTCCTTACGGCTGACGCCTTGGTTGATATCCTGGCTCTGCTCATGGATAGCACTGAGCACACCACAGCTCTCGGCCTCGAACTTGTACTCGCCCTTGGTGTAGCCGATGCCCTTGATGACATCGCGCACAGTTTGCTGCACATCGACCCAGCCGTTGCAACTCACCTCGCCGCTTACCACGGCCAAGCCGGTAGTCACCATCGTCTCGCAAGCCACATGACTCTCAGGGTCACGGCGCAGGAATTCATCCAACAGCGCATCGCTGATTTGGTCGGCCACCTTGTCGGGATGGCCCTCGCTCACTGATTCTGAAGTGAAGAAATAACTCATTTTACATTACTTTTAACTGTTAATACATTGTTTTAACAGTGAAAAGATGTGTACTGAAATCGCCATGAATTAACGCTTTAGCATTTTTTCAAGTGGTTGCAATCATTACAAATCTATCCACATTTGCAGATGCAAAGATACAAAATAAAATGAAAAGCGAAAAATGAAAAGCGAAAATAATCACTTTCCGCTTTTCAATCTATGATAATGACATACCAACAGGTCTCCATTGTCGTCGTAGAGATGGAGGCCGGAGCCTTCGCAGTAGCGCCACACCTTGCAGTCTTTGCACTGCCCTTTGCGTGCCCAGGAATGGTCGCGCATCACCTGGAAGCGGCTCTGCCAGACATCCCAGAAGTCATCCTTGTAGATATTGCCCTGATCCATGTGGCTGCGCACCGAGGTGCAGCCACTGATGGCACCGTCGCAACGGATGCTGGCCACATCCACACCACTGCGGCAGTGGAAGAAATGGTCGCGAACACGCTGCTCGTACTCGCCCAGAAAGCCCTCACAGGCGTAGCTCACATTGATGCGCGAGTCGCTCTCACGGCACTCCTTGATAAAGTCGAGTATGCCACGGAACTGCTCGTCGGTGAGTTGCAGCTCAGGGTCGTGGGCCGCACGGCCCATGGGGAAAATACTGAAGAGACGCCAGGCAGGGACACCCAGCGAAACAAGGTATTCTTTAAACTCCTTTAAGTGAGGATAACTCCTCGGGTTCACACAAGTCACAATATCCCACAACAAGTCCTTCTGTTGTGTCAGCAACTTGATGGCCTGCGTAGCCTTCTCGAACGACTGCGGATGGCGACGTATCCAATTGTGCTGCTCCTCGAAACCGTCGAGGCTCACGGTGATGCTATGCATCCCGCTGGCCAACAAACTTCTCAGGCGCTCTTCGTCAAGAAGGAAGCCATTGGTGACCACTCCCCAGGGATACTCGCGGCGATAGAGCTCGAGGCCTACCTGCTCCAGGTCGTCGCGCAGCAGCGCCTCACCGCCGGTGAAGATAATGAAGACCTTGTGGGGGTCGACGTGGGGGGTAATCGTGTCTATCACCCTGAGGAAGTCCTCGGCCGGCATATCGGGAACAGAAGGCTGCACCTTGCAGTCGCTGCCACAGTGACGGCACGACATATTGCACCGCAACGTGCACTCCCAGAAAAGGGTGCGCAGCGGATGCAACTGCTCGTCGGTCTTGCGCAGCGAGCGCTGCAGCTCGAGGCCTACACGTTGTCTTAATGATAATGACATTTCAGCCTCCTGCCCTACTAATCGACCTGATTGGGTGTTGTATCAGCAAAGTTTGGCTCTGGACTACCATACATATCCAATTGCTTCTCGCAAGACGAAAGTCCCATCATAACCATGACAGAGAAGATCAGCCAATACTTAGCTTTCAGAAATCTGATTTTCATAGGCTATTTGTCTTCCAAGTTAATCTCCACCTCCTTGTTGAAGGTACCGAGGTTCCAGCCACCGGCATTGGTGCGGTCCATATCGGCCGGCGTAACCTCCACCTCCATCAATTGGTCACGAAAGTCGCCGTTCTCTCCACCGTCTGCATCGCGCACCAGCAAGCGCACCTGCTCCTGCGGCAGGCCGCTGTTCTGGATGACGAAACGGCCTTCCTTGTCGGTACGCGCCTCGGTGCCACTAAGCCAACGGTCAATGGCCTCGGGGTCACCCACCAGCGCACCTTCGGGAGTGGTTTGCATATTGCGCTCCAGCATGTTGACGCGGATATCCTGCACCGGACGTCCGTCGGCATCCTTCACCTGGCCACGAATCATATAGTTCATCGTCGGCACACCATACATGAGCCGCATCTCCTCACGCTCCTTGACCACGGGGGCCTCCTCCTCTTCGGGCGCAGTCAACTGCTTGTGGCTGTGGCAGGCAGAGAAACCCAAAGCGCCCATCAGCGAGACGAGCAACCAATTCTTCAATTTGAGAAACTTAACTTTCATATGAAGATAACGCTGTCGAATGAAAAAAATTGTGTATCTTTGCAAATTGTTTCAAACTCAAATTCATGGACAAGACTATCATCGCGGGCCCGTGCAGCGAGGAGAGCCGCGAGCAACTGAGAGAGACGACCGAAGCACTTGCCAAGACCGCACAAGTGAGCCTGATACGCGCCGGCGTGTGGAAACCGCGCACCCGTCCGGGCAACTTCGAGGGGCTCGGCGAGCCCGCCCTGCAGTGGATGCAGGAACTTGCCGCAGAATACGGCGTGCGCTACTGCTGCGAGGTGGCGCATCCCGAGCATGTAGCGTTGTGCCAACAGTATGGCATACAGACCGTATGGCTCGGTGCCCGCACCACCGGCAACCCCTTCATGGTCGAGGAGATTTGCAACGCGCTGCGCGGCAGCGGCATGAGTGTGTTGGTCAAAAACCCCATGATACCCGACGTGCACCTGTGGCTCGGCGCCATCGAACGACTGCAGGCGGCAGGCATAGCCAATCTCACCGCTGTGCACCGCGGCTTCGCCATGTATAACAACCACGGCTACCGCAACGCCCCTCTGTGGGAGGTCCCCCTCGAACTGCGACGCGAACGACCCGACCTGCCGCTGCTGTGCGACCCCAGCCACATCGGCGGACGCGCCGACCTGGTGGCACCCATCGCCCTGGCAGCCATGCAATTGGGATACGACGGCTTGATGGTCGAGGTGCACCCCCACCCCGAAGCGGCTCAGAGCGACCCCGAACAGCAGATTACCCCCGACAAACTGACGCAACTGATTGAGAACCTGACCATCGCACACCGCACCGCCGACAACGGGCAGCTCGCCGCCGCCCTCGCCCCCTTGCGGCAGCAAATCGACGACATCGACCACGAATTGCTGGGCCTCCTGGCGCGCCGCATGAAGCTGTCGCAACAGATAGCCTCCGTCAAACAGGAGATGCAAACCACTGTCTACCAGCCCAAACGCTGGGAGCAGGTGCTGCAGGACCGCCTGCAGATAGCCACCGCCCTCGGCCTCAACGCCGACTTCACCAAGGAGCTCCTCGAAAAGATACATGCCGAGAGCGTCCGCGTGCAGCTTGGCTGACGGCACAGAAAAACCTCCACCACCCGAAGGGCGATGGAGGCAAAAAACCTTAACTTATGAAAAGAATTTATTCTTACTCGGCGGGAACCACGCTGACATACGAGCGGTCCTCACGGCCTTTGTGGAATTTCACCACGCCGTCGATCAGAGCGAAGAGGGTGTGATCCTTGCCCATACCGACGTTCTCACCGGGGTTGTGGACAGTGCCGCGCTGACGGACAATGATGTTGCCGGCGACGCACTTCTGACCGCCAAAAATCTTCACGCCTAAGCGTTTGCTTTCGGATTCACGACCGTTACTTGAACTACCAACACCTTTTTTGTGTGCCATATTGCATTGATTTTAAAAGGTTAGACTTAATTGATGCTGTCAATCTTGATTTGGGTCAGATAGTCGCGGTGGCCGTTCATTTTCTGGAAGCCTTTGCGACGGATTTTCTTGAACACCAAAACCTTATCGCCCTTGAGGTGGCGAAGAACAGTGGCCTTGACATTAGCACCTGCAATGTAAGGTTTGCCCACTTCAACCTTGCCATCATTGTCTTTAAGCATCACGGTGTCAAAAGACACTTCGCTACCCTCGTCGTTCTGGAGACGGTTGACGAAAATCTTCTGATCTTGGGCGACCTTGAATTGCTTGCCTGCGATTTCTACGATTGCGTACATTTTGTTATTTGTTTATAATTTAACTGTTTACACATACATTTGTGGGCTTTTTACCCCACAAATCGGACTGCAAAGATACGACTATTTTCCAAACTGACAAAATCTTTTTAATTTTTAACAATTTACAACATATTATTTTATCACCCTAATAAAGACTCCATTTCAAATAACATTTGGAATGTCTGTCGGACTATCCCGGAGCGTCAATCATAAATTATGTCGTGCACGATATATTTATACCGACAGCGTGGATGCACCATATTTTGTCCGACTACGGTCGGAGATGTCACGGAGTTGACTCGGACTTGAGTCGGACCAAAGTCGGAGGGGGTGCGTAGTCACATGGGCGGACAAACGGCATTTAATTATCTAACAATGATATTATTATAGCACACACTACACACTGCAGCCTGTTTATGTCCGATAAAAATGCTATTTAGAGGATGTGAGGAGGGCCAAATGGCCATCGGCTACCGGTCGCCAATCATCAATTTATATCGTACACGACCTATTTTTAAACCCCTTACTAACGGAGATCGGCGGGGAGTTGGAAGCCGGCGGGCGGAGGTGTCATTCCCGAGGGTATCGGAATGCCGGCGATGGTGTCGGGGTCGAAGGTGAAGCGGCGTTTGGCGCTGCCAGCGAAGATGCCGAGGGCACCCTCGACGTTGCTGTACACCTCGCCCTGTTCGGCGAAGAAGCTGGTCATGCCGCCCTGCGACGAAGCCGAGAGGATGTATCGGAAGCGAGCCGGCGTGACCGACTCAATTTCAACCAAATACTCATGCTTGAAGGGGGGGACTTCGGTGGTGTCGACCCGCTGCAAAATCCAGAGCGGCACCTGGTACTGCTGTCCGTCGATGTTGCGGTCGAGGAACATGATGCGGCCACCCAGGGGGCTGTAGGACGAGACGTCAGAGGAGGTAATCTCGTCACTGTAAGGCACAAAGAAGATGGTGGATTGCACGGTGTCGACGGTGTCGTAGCGTTCGAGCCACTCATTGTAACGCACACCGCTGTCGCGACGGGTAACCACCACGTTATAGTATTCGTCGCGTCCGGCGTGGTCGCTAAGGTCGAACGAGGCCAGCACGTAGTTGAAGTCGGCGGTGGGCACATAGGCGGCGGCGAAATTGGACACCACGGGGTAGAGCGGCACATAGGTCCTGGCGTGCACGTGGCGTCCATCGGCCTGGATGTCAATCTCCAAGCTGTCGTTCTCACGCAGGATATGGTCGAAGAAGTATTTGCTGCGCACCATGCTGTCGAGTGTCTGCACGGTGTCGTTGATGCGGAGGGTGATGACGGCGCCGGGGACGGGCTGGTCGTTGTTGTCGTCGAGGAAGAAGCGGGTGTAGGCGAAGTGCACAAAGGCCTGACGGCCAGCGGCGGGGACGGCATTGAGCACCAGGTCGCGCTCAAGGGGTTCCTCTATGTCGAGCACCTTCTCGCAAGAGGAGAAAAATGGGAAGAGAAGCAAGAGCGCCAAAACACTCATACCTAACCTTTTGTGCTGATATTCTTTATTCTTCATCTTTCGTTCTTCATTTAAAAGTAAAGCGTGTAGGCCACCGACGGGAGGATGGGGAAGATGGAGAGCTGGCAGAGGGAGCTGGGATAGCCATGATAGCCCACCTGCGAGTTCTGGTAGATCATGTATGGGTTCTGGCGGTTGTAGACGTTGTAGACGCTGACGTTGATGGTGCGGTGGCAGCGCTTGAATTGGCGGTGGAAGTTGGCGGCGAGGTCCATGCGGTGGTAGTCGGGCATGCGGTAATTGTTGCGGCCCTCGTAGCGGGTGAGCGTGCCGGTATGTGCGTGGTTCTCCAGGTTGTCATAGTCATCGGGGTCTTCCGAAGCTACGGCATAGGTCTGCTTGGCGAGGGTAGCGGCATTGCCGGTGGAGTAGACCCAGGTGGCGCTGACGTCGAAGCGATCGCTGAACTTGTAGTTGAGCACGATGGAGAGGTCGTGGCGCCGGTCGTACTTGGCGGGGAAAGGCTTGCCGTCGTTGATTATCTGCCCTTCACGGTCGAAGAGGCGCTCGGTGTGGCTCCAGGTGTAGCCTATCCAGCCGGTGAACTTGCCTATCTCGCGCTGAGCCAGTAGCTCGACGCCGTAGCTCCAGCCGCGGCCGGCATAGACGAGGTTCTCCCAATTCTCGCTGGAGCCGAAATAGGTGGCGCCGTCCTTGTATTCGATAAGGTTGTCCATGGCCTTGTAGTATCCCTCGACGGTAAAGTCGGCGATGCCCACGAGGCTGTAGAAGAGGCCTGCCGCCACCTGATGGCTCTCCATGGGCTTCACCTTGTCGGTGACGGGCACCCAGAGGTCGGTGGGCAGGGTGATGCTGGTGGTGCTGAGCAGATGCACATACTGACGCATCCAAGCATAGCCAGCCTTGAAGGAGAGGTCGGGGGTGAGCATCACGCGGCCCGACAGGCGCGGCTGCAGGGAGGGGTAGAACGAGTTCTGCACCTTGAAGCCGCTGAGGTGCAGGCCGTAGTCGATTTTCACGCTTTCGGTGATGGACCAATCGTCCTCGACAAAGGCGGTCATCTCGTTGGCGAGGATGGAGCCGTTGTTGATGTCGATGGTGTCGCGGTAGGCGCCGTTCATCTGCACGGGGTCGTAGAAGCTGATTTCGCTGCGGGCCACCTCGGGGGTGAAAATGTGGCGCACAAACGAGGCGCCGAACTTGACATTGTGATCGGGCGAGGGGGTGTAGTCGAAATCGGCTCGCAGGGTAATGTCCTGTATCTTCGAAGCATAGTCGCCCTTGATGTTGGTGGAGTTGGTGTCGTGGATGCTCGTCAGGTCGATGATGCTGCCAATGAGGTCGTTCTTGTATTGCGTGTAGGCGGCCGACACATTGAGGAAGAGCTTGGGGGTGAGCTCATAGTTCCACCTCAGCGCCCCCACCATGTTGCCCCATAGGTTCTCGAAGCCGAGCTTCACATTCTGCCCCAGGGAGCTGACAGTATTGATGGAGCCGTAAATCTTGTCGTCGCCCATATAGAAGCTGCCATAGAGGCGGCTCTTGTCGCTGAACTTGTGCGTCAGCTTGGCGTTGAGGTCATAGAACCAATAGCCGGCACCGAGGTCGGCGTTTTTTACCACGTCGGGGCCACTCACTTCATTGGTTTGCGAATTGATCCACATCACGGCAGGGATGATGAAGAGCTCGGCATAGGTGCGGCGGGCCGAGAGGCTGAAGGTGGTCTTCTCCTTGACGATAGGCCCTTCGAGGCTGAACTTAGCGGAGATGAGACCGATGGAGGCGTTGCCGTGCAGTTGCTGGTCGTTGCCGTTGTTCTGCGTCACGTCGAGCACCGAGCTCAAACGGCCGCCAAAACGGGCCGGGAAACTACCCTTGTAAAGCGTCACATTCTTGATGGCGTCGGTATTGAAAGCCGAGAAGAAGCCTCCCATGTGGCTGACATTGTACAGCGGCACGCCGTCGAGCAGGAAAAGGTTCTCGTCGGGTCCGCCGCCACGCACATACATACCACTGTTGCCCTCGCTACCACTTTGCACGCCGGGCATCAGCTGCAGCGCCTTGATAATGTCGGCCTCGCCGAAGAGCACCGGCACCGACTTGACCACCTCGACGGGCATCTCCATGGCGCTCATCTGCGACGAACGCATGTCGCCCGTACGCTCGGCCGTAATGGTCACCTCTTCGAGGGTGATGCTCTGGCGCAGGCGTACGTTGAGTTCGCGGTTGGCGTTGAGTTTGAAACTGAAATATTGGGGTTCGTAGCCCACGAAGGTGACACGCAGGCTGACACTGTCGCTCTTGAGGGTCAGCGAGTAGTGGCCATAGAGGTTGGTGACCGCGCCCTTGCCGCTGCGGGTGTCGAGGACGGTAGCGCCGATAAGGGTCTCGCCGTTTTTGGCATCGGTGACGGTTCCGCTGATGGTGTAGGTCTGAGCCCATGCACCCAACGGCAACAGCAGGAACAGGATGAGTAACTTACACTTCATTTAGCATTTCTTTCATGGTCTTTTTCAGCAAGGGGTGGCAATAGTCGGGCATAATCTCCGCCAGAGGCTCCAGCACGAAACGGCGCAGGTGCATGCGGGGATGGGGAATGGTGAGGTCCGGGGTGTCAATTACCTCGTCGTTGAAGAAGATGAGGTCGATGTCCATCGGACGGGAATGGTATTTTCGAAGTTGAGAGTTGAAAGTTGAACGTTGAGAGTTATCGCTACGCACACGGCCCAACTCGGCTTCGATGGCCAGAGCTTCGCGAAGGGTTTCATGGGCAGTGAACGCAGTCTCCACCAACAGGGCTTGGTTGAGAAAGTTCTCCGGCCCCTGTTCTCCGTTCTCCGTTGCGAACTCTCCCCAAGGCGCGGTCTCATATAGGCGCGAAGAAGCGACGACCGCGCCGATACGTTGCTGTATCAGCACGGTCGCCTGTTCTATCAGTTGTCGGCGGTCGCCTTGATTGCCGCCGAGCAGTAGCGCCACTCGGTTCATCCGCAGTGAATAAAGCTTTCCACCAACTCGAGAGTCTTCTGCGGGTCTTTGCCAATGTCGGCACGCAGGGTGCGGTCGTTGAAGGCGCGGAGTTGCTTGATGATACCATCGATGAGGGCGGGGGCAAAAATACCGTCTTGCTCATAGAGGGCACGGTCACGCTCCAGCAGGTCGGCGCTGGCGGCACAGCTGTCGGGCAGCACATCAAGGCGGTTAAGCACCTCCTCGTGCTCAAAGATATTGACGCTCACATAGCGGTCCTTGGCATACTGCACAGCGTTCTCCATTTCGAAGCCATGGCGGGCGGCGACGGTCATACCGGCCAGCAGCAGGTAGACATTGGCCGAGCCGTCGGGAGTGCGCAGCTCGATGGTTTGCTTGCGGGTGAAGTCGACCTTGTCCTTTGCCTCAAGCGGGTTGGCATGGGCCATCATGTTGCCGGCGCTCTTGCTCCAGCCCAGCGGCACACGCACCATAGCCGAGCGGTTGCGGTCGCCCCAGCAAATGTTGGTGGGAGCCTCCTGATGGGGCACCAGACGGAAATAGGATGTAGGATTGGTGTTGCCGAAAGCGGTCAGCGAGCCAGCAAGCGAAAGAATGCCAGCCATAGTCTTCAGGGCCACGTCGCTGAGACCGTTCTCGCCAACATACATATTCTTACCGTCGAGGCTCACACGGGTGTGTACATGCATGCCGCTACCAGCCTTGCCAACGGTGATTTTCGGTGCGAAAGTGACAGTGATGCCATACTTGTATCCCAACTCGCGCATCATCCACTTGGCAATGACCAGCTGGTCGGCCGCGTCCTCCAAATGTGTAGGCAGGAACTCTATCTCATTCTGCTCATACATCAGGTCGCCATTGGTAAAGTTACCCACTTCACTGTGACCATACTTAATCTCACCACCGGCGGCGGCAATCATACGCATAGCCTCCGTACGGAACTCTTCAAACTTGCAGAAAGGCATCGACACGTGGTAGCCGTGTTGGTCTTCGGGCATGTATTCCGAGTCTATGGGGGCGATGGCATAATACTCTAGCTCACCCATCACCTCGAACTCCATGCCACCCGTAGCCTCGCGGAAGGCACGACCAGCCTTGGCCAAAGTGTATTCCGGAGCCATCTCGAAAGGTTCACCGTCTTTGGTATAGAACGAGCAGAGCAAGTCAAGCGTGGGCACCTCGGTGAAGGGGTCAAGAAAAGCCGTACGGAAGCGCGGGATAACATAGAGGTCCGAATTGCCGGCCTCAATGTAGGGAAACAGGGAACTGCCGTCCACACGCTCGCCGCTGGTCAGCACCTCGTCGACGTGTTCCATGCTCTGGATGACGAAGTTGAGCGTATGCAACTTGCCATCGTCCGCCATGTAGCGGAAGTTGATCATCTCTATTTGGAATTCCTCGATGATCTTGAGGATATCGGCCTTGGTGAATTCACTCTTGGATTTGCCGAGGAATGTCACCAGGGGGTTGGGGTTGAACTTCAATTGTTCCTGTGTCATGATATATGTTGATTTAAATTGGTTCGGATATAACGACACAGTAAAAAAATTATTGTACTCAAAATAAAAAAGAAGGGGTATCTCAATTGAGACACCCCTTCAAATGTAGTGTTACACACTCGCTTAACGTACCACAACGACACGTTTGGCGGCGGCATTGCCAACCTTCACCATGTAGACACCGGTGTTGGCCACACGGAACTCGACGTTCTCACCAGCCTTGTCGATCTGGTTCAGTATGCGGCCGTTGACATCGAACAGGAAGAGCTGCTGACCCTCGGCACCGTTCACATGGATAGTGTTCTCCGAGCTGTAGATCTTCACGTTGCTCATGTCGACATCGTCGATACCCACACCCTCTGCAAAGACAGCAATCAGGGTCATGTTGTCGTCGACAGACTGAATGGTGTAAATATGGTTGTGGCTCAAAGTGTCGTCGTCCATCAACCAAGCCACAAATCTGTAGCCTGTGAGGGCATTGGCCATCAGGGTCACACTGCTACCGGCGACCACAGGTCCTTCAGGAACACCTGTCACGTTACCCATCGTCTCGTCCCAGAGCACCTGAACGGTGTAGGTCTGGGCATCGGCGGCGAAGTTGGCAACCAAGGTCATGTCGCTGTTCACAGTAACGTTGATGGTGGGTGTGGTTTCACCCGTGCTCCAATCCACAAAGTGATATCCCGGGTTGGGGATGGCGGTCAAGGTCACGAGGGTGCCTTCAGCCACAGCAGTGGTCGGAACACCGGTGACGGTACCCATTGTGGTGTCGCATATGACGGTCAGCGTGTAGTAGTTGGGGGCGGCGGTAGTATCAACCTCGAAGTAGGCGGTGTAATTGTGAACCGACTCGAGGAGCCAAGTCATACCATGAACAGTATGGGTAGCGCTGTAAATAGTGTCTACACTGGTGATGCTTGCGGGGAAGTACTGAACCTCTCTAGTCCAATAGAGGAAGTGGTAGCCGGGGTTGGCCACTGCGGATATGACAAGGCTGTCGCCATCGGCAACATGATATTCACCAGCGGCGGGATTGATCGTACCCATTGCCTGATTGTTGTTGGCCAGGAAGACAGTCATGCTGTCCTCAATACCGCTGACAGACTCAAACGAAGCCTTCAGAATAATGATACTATTAACCATGGTGGAGTCAATAGTGAAGGTGTAGGGATTGGCATAGACGGTGTCGCCAAATAAATTATTGGTATCAGCAGCATTAGCGATGGTCCAATAGGTAAAGACATAGCCGCTATCGGGAGTGGCGGTGACGGTCACCGTCTCACCCAAAGCATAACTTATCATACCGTCGGGAGTAACGCTACCGTGCTGGGGAATAGTGACGGTGGTGAAAACAGTGGCACTGTCAGCAACATTCACCCCGCAAGGGTTGTCAACCATAAAGAAGGTGAAACCAACAATCTCCGAAGCGTCAGCGGCATAGTAGAGGCTGTCGCCATTGTGGTCAGCAATCATGAAACTAATCTCATCATCATACGAACCGGCGAACCACTCGAATTCGACACGCTGGTCGGCGCAGACAGCCACCGTAAAGGTATCATAGATAGTGGTAGAGTACACTCCCTGACCCGCCATGGAATAGGTGGCGATAATCACACCGCCCTGCTTCACCTCGAGGATAGCACCGTTCCAACCGTCACCGTAGCTGTCCAGGGCAAAGACATTGATCAAGCAGCTGCCGCCGGCGCAGTCGGTTCTGGCACTGATGGTGACGACATTGGAGGATTCGGTAGCCGAGCAGTCTGCAGTAACACCAAAGGTATAATTGGTGCTGGCGGTCAAGCCGGTGATTTCATAGGTGGTAGCGGCGATATCGGTGGCAATCACGCTGCCGTTGGCACCATAGATAGTATAGGTGGCACCACCATTATCGGTATCGCTCCAGCTGAGGGTGACACTGGTGGCAGTGACTGAGTCGACGGTCAATCCGCTCACAGGGTAGCAGTAGTCGGCGGTGATTTCGTTCACCCACACACTGTCAATCCAGGCATAGTAGGCATAACTGCCATAGTAGTGCACGGCAAGCTGCGTGGCGGTGGCGGGGATGATAGCCTCGAAATACTGCATGTCGCTCTGGCCATTTGTGGTGTGCGAGGTAGTCTCCCACACGGTGTCGGTGGCGGTGATGTAGCCGAAGGTCAGCTGGTCGCCGCTGCCGTAGGTGGCATAGCGCACCTTGACGTTCAGGCCGGTGGCGGCGCTGCTCACATTGAGTTCGGGCGAGAAGCCGTACTGATTGTAGTCGGTAGCGCTGCTGTATGAGCTGAAGCGGAGGGTGTTATCCACATAGCCCATGCCGTTGGTTCCACCAACGTTTTCGGTGTTGTTGCTGACAAGATTCCAGCAGTTGCGGGTGGCGCTGGTGGCCTCGAAGCTCTCAACATAGGGCAGGGTAACAGCATCACAAGCGGTGCTGAAGGTGACGGTAGCCATCGTGCTCTCGTCGCTGCTGCAGACGGCAGTAACGCCATAGGTGTAGTTCGTCATAGCGGTGAGACCGGTGAGAATGATGGCGGTGTCGGTGACATTCTGATAGAGGGTAGTGTCGGTACCGGAAATAGTGTAGACATTGTAGCTATTGGCTGTGCCAACCCAAGTCAGGGTAGCACCATTCTCGGTGATGTTGCTGACGGTTAAACCGGTGACAGGATAGCAGATATCGCCGGTGTTGGCGACAACAGAGAAGTTGTCGATGACCATTCGGTTGTCATAGGGGCTGGTGCCACTCGTGCTGCCGCCATAGATGGCGAAACGTACGGTATCTCCGGTGTGGCCAGTGACAGGAATGTAAATTGTAGTGTAGGTACCCGTGAGAGCATTGAGATCGTTTTGGGTGAGCACCTGCAGAGTGGTGAAGGTGGTACCTCCGTCGGTACTGATGGCGACGGCCAAAGTGTCGTTGTCATCATAGTTGGGAGCCGCTGCGCTCCAAGCGGAGGCGGCCAGGTCGACCGTAAACAAGGCATCGTCCGTAATCTCAATAAGAGGAGTAACAGCCCAATACTTATTGGTGCTATACAGATTCATCGTCAGGGCCTTGCCGCTGATGGTGATGTAGTTGCCATAGGTGCTGTTGAGAGTCCAAGCAGAGGTGTTTGCGGTGGGGGTGCCAGCACCGCCATTGTAGGCGCCGCTCAGGAACGACCAGCAGGGTGACTTGGAAGTCCAGTCGTCGAAATCCTCGCTCCAAGGCATCGTCACGACAGCACAAGCGGTGCGGGCGCTGACGGTGGTGTAGGGAGCATCGCCGGCAGAGCAGTTGGCCTGCACACCAAAGGTGTACTGGAAGTCGGGATTGAGGCCAGAAACAGTGTAGGTGGTGGTGGCGGCGGTACCCAGCAGAGTAGTGTCGCTCATATCATAGACGCTATAGGTGGTACCAGCGGGGTTGCTGGCATCGGCCCAGTTGAGGGTCACGCTGCTGCTCGTGATATCACTGGCGGTCAGACCAGTAACCTCCAAGCAGGAAGGCATTTCCTCGAGGGTCATGTCATCGATATAGAGGCTGCCGCTGCCTTTCAGCACAGTGACGCAGACATAGGGAGCGGTAGCGCTGGCGGTAGTGAGCGGAATACTATACTTAGTGTGTGTGGTACCGGTAACGGTGACATAATCAACAAAGGTGTAGGTGGTGGGATCGGTAGGATCGGTCAAGGTACCCACATAGACGACCTTATCGTAAGAAGTCGAGGAAGAACGAGCCCAGAAGGTGAGGCGGTTGGCGTTCATCGGGTAGACGGTCACATCCACCTGGGGCAGGATGAAGGTCATCGTATCGGGATAGGCAGCACCAGTGGTGCCATAGAAATAGAGACTGCGGCTGCCACCGTGTGCATTTCCGCTATAGCTGTAAGGATAGGTGGTGCCCGAGGTGGCAGCAGAGACGTAGCGGTAGCTGCACCACGGCAGGGCAGTAGCCTGAGTAGTGCTCTGAATTTCATTAGCCTCAAAGCCGCAGGTCCACGGCAGATCCATAGCAGCACAAGCAGTACGACCACTGACGGGAGCAGTAAGACCGGTGACATCACCGCCGCCACAGTCAGTCATCACAGCATAACTATAGGACGTATTAGCGTTGAGGCCAGTTACCGTATAAGTGGTGCCGGTAACACCTGTGGCAACAACACTTGTGTCTGCCATGTCATAAACGGTATAGGTGGCACCGGTATTGAGAGCATCGGTCCAAGTAAGAGTAAGGCTATTGGGGGTTGTCTGGGTGTTGTCAATGGCCAAATTAGTCACCTTAAAGCAGGTGGGAGGCTGGCCATACGTGAAGGTGGTCTTAGGCATAAAGTCACGAGCTGCGCCGGTAATATTGGCCACGCTGGTGCCATTGTTACCCTGCCAACTTGCTCCGGTAGCGGCAACACCATAGAAATAAGCGCTCTTATAAGTGCCTTCCAACGTGTTGTAGATTTCAATCAACAAGTTACCACCCTGATAGGTATAGGGCACTGTGAAAGAAATTTCCATCGTGGACTGTGTGGCATCCAACGAGCCGGTGTAAACCGTCGTAGCATTGGTCATGTCCACAAAAGCCGACAATGTGGTGTCCTGGACCTCCATAACGTTGACCACGAAATTGGCAACGCCCCACGATGCCGTAGCAGGCGTGCTCAAATAATAGGTCAAGCCCAGAACTGCTTCTCCTGTCATACCAGAAAGCATACTGGCGGGATAAACCGTTTGGCAGCGCACAAAGTCATCGACATAGAGACCATAGACAGGCACATACGAGTTGGTCGTTGTGCCATCGGCCACTGTCAAATACATCGTCTGTGCCTGCGATGCGAACGGCAGCATGAGTGCCGCAAGCATCAAAGTTCGTAGAAACTTTTGCATGATGTTTTGTTTTAATTGGTTAATAATATGTTTGTTAAAAAGTTTATTCTCCATTTCTGCGAGGATATACATAGGTGCAAAGGTACAAAAGTTTTTCCATTCGGCAAAGGGAAAACCGCCCATGCCGGTCGCCTTCGTTCCATTACCGCCTAATAATCAGTCATAACACCATGTATATTTAACTTTTTTTACCATTTGTTCCACCTCTTGCAGCGGACAAATCCTCTTTGCCTCCCTAATGATTACCTCTGTTTAACCATAGTTCGACCATCGTTTAACCATATTTCAACCATATATTATGGTTAAACGATGGTCGAACTATAGTTAAACGACTGTTGAACAGAGGGGGGCATCTCGGAGTCATCTCGGCGCAGAGAAAAAAGAACGGCCCACATACTAAAACAGGCTTGAGGGCGTTATAGTAGGGTTGAGAATAAAAAAACACACGATAGTTATGTTCAGCAAAGAAACGTACATTGCACGCCGCGAACAACTGCGCAAAGACGTAGGTCACGGCCTCATTATCATGCCGGGCAACCACGAGGCACCCTGCAACTACAAGGACAACACCTATTGGTTCCGTCAGGACAGCACCTTCCTCTATTTCTTCGGCCTTCAGCGCGAAGATATGGTGGGCGTACTTGATTGCGAGACGGGAAAAGACTATATCTTCGCCAACGACTATGACATCGACGACATCATCTGGACAGGTCCCCTACCCAGCGTCAAAGAGCTGGCCGCCAGCGTGGGCGTGGAGAACACGGGCACGCTGAAGACCCTGCGCGACATGATTTATGCCCTGCGGTCGCCCACCTGCGACACTCCCATGCCGCTCTACCTACCGCCCTACCGCGCCGACATACGCGCCGACCTGGCCGACCTGATTGGCTTGAAATATTCGGCGGTGGATCGCCACGCGTCGCTGGAGCTCACCCTTGCCTGCGTCAAACAGCGCATGATTAAGAGCGCCGAAGAGATTGCAGAAATCGAGAAAGCCATCGCCACAGCTTACAACATGCATGTGGGTGCCATGAAGATGGCTATGCCGGGCCGCTACGAGTATGAGCTGGCTGGCTTCATGGAGGGCGAAGCCTGGAAGGGCAACGGCCCCGTGAGCTTCCCCGTCATCATGACCGTGCACGGCGAGACGCTCCACAACCACGGCCACAACAACCGCCTCGAAGTGGGTCGCATGCTGGTGATGGACGCCGGCTGCGAGACGCCGATGAACTACTGCTCCGACATCACACGCACGGTGCCCGTGGGCGGCAAATTCAACGAGCGCCAGAAGACCATCTACGAGATTGTGCTGAGCGCACAGTTGGAAGCTGCCCGCGTCACACGTCCCGGCATCACCTACAAAGAAGTGCACACCGCCGCCAGCCGCAAGCTGGCTGAAGGCTACCGCAGCATAGGCATCTTAAAGGGTAATGTGGATGATATCGTGGCTAATGGCGCCCATGCGTTGCTCATGCCCCACGGCTTGGGCCACATGATGGGCCTCGACGTGCACGATATGGAGAACTACGGCCAAATCAATGTAGGATACGACGAGGAGACCCGTCCGAGCGAGCAGTTTGGATTGGGTAGCCTGCGTTGCGGCCGCAAGCTGCAACCTGGCTTCGTCATCACCGACGAGCCTGGATGCTACTTTATCCCCGCCCTCATCGACAAATGGCATGCCGAGGGCACCTGCAAGGATTTCATCAACTTCGACGAACTGGAGAAATGGAAAGATTTCGGCGGCATACGCATCGAAGACGACGTGCTGGTGACCGACGACGGTGCCCGCATCCTCGGCAAGCCCATTCCCAAAACCGTTGCCGAAATCGAAGAAACAATGGCATTATGATTGATGTAGAAATTGTTATCGCTAACACAGGCGAACGAAAGAAAATAACGCCGGGAACCCAGCTGGCCCAGCTGGCGGCGGAATATACCAAACAGAAGACTGAAGCCGACGGCAAGGCCCCGTGGCCCATCCTCGGTGCCTTGGTGAACAACAAGGTGGAGCCACTGCAGTATCGCATCTACAACCCAAAGGTAGTGAAGTTCCTCGACATCAGAGACCGGCAGGGCTTCCGCCTCTACCGCAATGCGCTGGAGTTCATGCTCTATACCGCCGTGCACGACTGCTACCCAATGGCGACCCTCTCCATCGACCACTCGCTCCAGAACGGCTTCTACTGCCGCATCAAGAGTGCCGTCGAAGGGTTTGTGCTGCCGCCCAATGATGAGGTGTGCCGTACCGTGCGCGAGCGCATGATAGAACTACAGGAGCAGGACATCCCCTTCGTCAGCAAAACCATGCTGCTCAAGGACGCCATCGAACTCATCCGCCCACGTCACATGCCGAAGACGCTCTATGTCCTGGAACACCTGAAACAGCTGTACATAGAGATGAACTTCCTGGGTGATACGGTGCACAAAATTAACGGCAAGTTGGCTCCCTCGACGGGCTGCATCACCACATGGGACCTCCGCCAATATGGCGAGGAGGGCTATATGCTGCAGTGTGCAGACCCCGAGCACCCCGACAAGTTGTCGCTTTACACCGAGACACCCAAGCTCTTCGCCATTTTCCGCGAGCACTACCAATGGGCTGACCTGCTGCACACGGCGACCATCTCGGACTACAACCGTATCGTCCATAACGGAGGCGGACAGGGACTTATCCTGCTGGCCGAGGCGCTGCACGAGAAGAAATACGCCGAGATTGCCGAGCAGGTACGTCAGAGTGGAGCCAAGATGGTGCTGTTGGCGGGTCCGTCGAGTTCGGGCAAGACCACGTCGTGCCGCCGCCTGAGCGTGCAGCTCTCGGTGCTGGGCTATGACGTCAACCAGCTGTCGCTCGACGACTACTTCATGTGCCGCGAACGTACCCCCAAGCTACCCAGTGGTGAGTACGACTTCGAGAGTGTCGACGCCCTCGACATACCACTGCTCAACGACAACCTCAACGCCCTATTCCGCGGCGAAGAGGTAAAGGTACCCACCTTCGACTTCATCAAAGGAGAACCTTTCTACAGCGGCAAGACGCTGAAGCTGGGGCCCCGCAGTATCCTGGTGGTGGAAGGCATCCACGCCCTCAATCCCAAGTTGACAGCCGACATTGCCGAAGAACTAAAGTTCAAGGTATATGTCAGCGCCCTTACTCAGCTCTCCATCGATGACCAGAATATCATCCACGGCACCGACAACCGGCTGGTGCGCCGCATAGTGCGCGACAACAACTTCCGCGGTTGGAACGCCTACGAGACCCTGCGGAGATGGCCCGATGTGGTGCGCGGCGAGCGCAAACACATCTTCCCCTACCAGGAGAACGCCAACGTAATGTTCAACAGTGCGTTGCTATATGAATTGGGTGTGCTGAAACGCTACGCCGAACCGCTGCTGAAACAAGTGCCGGAAGACTGCGAAGAGTATTCGATAGCCCAACAACTACTCGGTTTCTCGGAACTGATACTGCCCATTGACGACAAGTTTATCCCGCATAACAGCATTATGCGCGAGTTCTTGGGTGGGAGCACGTTTGAATACTAAAAAACGGGATTGGTTCCGTCGATTACTATGGGAGCGCGAAGGTAAACACCTTCGCGCTCTTTTAGTTGACGCTCTATGACAGCGCGCATCTGAGATTCCGGCAGGCCGTGCATTAGGGGGCGCGGGTTACGGCTGCGGATGGCACGGGCCACAAGAGCCTCGACAGGCATCTGCAGGTAAATGGCGGTGCCGTGGGCCAGAATGAAGTCCATATTGCCACTGTGACAGGGAGTGCCGCCGCCGGTGGCAATAACCACATTATCAAGGTCGGCAGTGGTGTACAGCAACTGCGTTTCGAGCTTACGGAAAGCCTCCTCGCCGAAGCGGTCGAAGAACATGGGGACTGTGTAGTGGTAACGCTGCTCGAAAGCTCGGTCCAAGTCGAGAAAGTCCATTCCCCTTTCGGCTGCCAATTTACGGCCAAAGGTAGACTTGCCACAATACATATATCCCACAAGATAGTACTTCATTGCATCAATTCTTTAGCAGTCTGCAGGGCTGCAGGCGTCGGGGGGTCGCTGCTGAGCATGGTGGCTACCTCGGTGATGCGCTCGGCAGATGCAAGCTCTTTGATACGCGATACGGTGCGGTCGTCGGTTGTCTCTTTGTAGACTTTGAGATGTTGCGTACCGCGGGCTGCAATCTGCGGCAAATGAGTGATGGCAATCACCTGCATGCTGTCAGCCATACGCGCCATCATGCGGCCCACAGCCACGCTGATGTCGCCACTCACACCGGTGTCAATCTCGTCGAAGATAATGGTGGGTAGCAGAGAGTGTGAGGTAAGCATACTCTTGACGGCCAGCATCAGGCGCGACAACTCGCCACCGGAAGCCACTTTGGCCAAGTCGCGCAACTCGCCGCCACGGTTGGCATTGAAGAGGAAACTGACGGCATCATGCCCCAAAGGACCGTAGGTGGGACTATCTGTCAGTTCTACAGAAAAACGAGCCTCAGGCATGCCGAGTTCATGAAGGGACGGCAACAAGTGTTCAGCCAGCAGTTTGCCCGCCTTGCGGCGGCTCTTGGTAAGAGCTTCAGCCGTCGACTGCAGAGTACCGAAAGCACGGTCCACCTGCTCCATGAGCGCCTGTATACGGTCGTCGAGGGTGGCAATGGACTGCAGGCGGGCATCGAGTTCGTCGCGCAAAGCAATCAATTCGGGCACACTCTCCACACCATGCTTCTTTTCAAGCCGATAGAGCAACGCCAAACGTTCGTCGACCTCCTGCTGCCGCTCGGGGCTATAAGCAATGGCATCGGCAGTGGTCTGCAATTCGCTGCTGATGTCGTCAAGCTCAATGAGCGACGACTCCAGCCGTGCAAGCAGCGTCTCAACCGTCGGATGATAGGCGGCAATGTGCGACAAAGCGCTCTTGCCTTGTCGCAAACGCGACAGGACAGCCTGGCCACTGTCGTCGTCGAGCAACAGCGCCGCTTCGGAGAGGCCCTGTCGGATGGCTTCAGCATGGGCCAACAGCTGCGACTCCTGTTCAAGCAGCGCTTGTTCATCGGGCTGCAGACGGGCCTCGCTGAGTTCGTTCCATTGAAACTGCAGATAGTCCTGTTCCTTGCGGTTCTGTGCCTCAGTGGTGGTGAGCTCCTCCAACTGACGTTTGAGGGCAGTATATTCGCGATAGGCAGCCTGATACTTCTCGATGGGAGATGTTGTGCCGAGGGTGTCGAGCAAATGCAGACGGAAAGCACTATCGGCCAGCGTCAAGGTCTGGTGCTGAGAATGAATGTCGATGATGCGTGTGCCAAGCGCCTTGAGGAAAGGCAACTGCACGGGTGTGTCGTTGGCGAAAGCACGGCTTTTGGCTGATGGCAGTATCTCACGGCGCAGGATGAGGCGGTCGTCATAGTCAACATCGGCTTCGGCAAAGAGAGATTCCAAACCTAATCCTTTGATATCGAACTGCGCTTCAACAACACACTTACGCCCTTTGTCGGCCAGCACGGCAGCATCGGCCCGCTGGCCCAGCAGCAGCCCCAATGCTCCAAGCAGAATGCTCTTGCCAGCACCCGTCTCACCAGTGATGGCCACAAAACCGGCACCGAAATGGATGTCCGTCTCTCGGATAAGTGCGTAGTTCTCTATATGCAAGTTGGTAAGCATAACTATTGCAGCATTGGTATTACACGATTCAGCGCGGCAACAAAGAGGTTCACCTCCTCGCGGGTATTGTAGACGGCGAAGCTGGCACGCACAGTGCCGGGTATACCGTAGCGGTCCATAATGGGCTGTGTGCAGTGATGGCCTGTGCGAACTGCCACACCCAGCTGGTCAAGGAGCGTGCCTACATCGTAAGGATGAGCACCACCGACCAGGAACGAAAGCACCGAGGTCTTCTGCGGGGCACAGCCATAGATGTGCACATCGGGCAATGCAAGCAGTTGCTCGGTAGCATAGCGCAAGAGGTCGTCTTCCTGGGCGGCAATGGTCTCAAGGCCCACTTGCTGCATAAAGTCGATGGCACGTCCAAGGCCTATCACATCACCCACCGAAGGTGTGCCGGCCTCGAACTTGAACGGCAATTTGTTATAGGTGGTACGCTCAAAAGTGACGCTCTCAATCATCTCTCCCCCACCCTGATATGGTGGCAACTCATCGAGCATCGCCTCGCGCCCATAGAGCACACCGACACCCATAGGGCCATACATCTTATGGCCCGAGAAGCAGTAGAAATCACACCCGAGGGCCTGCACATCAACCTTCAGATGCGCCACCGACTGAGCTCCATCAATAAGGACAGGCACACCGTGAGCATGGGCTATGTCGATTATTTCCTTGACGGGGTTAACGGTACCGAGGGTATTGGACACATGGTTTACTGCCACCAGGCGGGTTCTCTCGCTAAAGAGGCCACGGTAAGCCTCCAAATCAAGCACCCCATAATCACTGAAGGGGATGGGACGCAACGTAGCTCCAGCCAGCTGCCAAGGAACGATGTCGGAGTGGTGTTCCATGCCGCTGACTATCACCTCGTCGTTACCTTTGAAGAAACGGCGAGCAAAGCTGGAGGCCACCAGATTGATGCTCTCGGTAGTGCCACGTGTAAAAACAATCTCGTCGCTGCTGGCGGCACCGATAAAGTGCTGCACCTGCCGACGCACCGCCTCGTAGCGTTCCGTGGCTTCGGCGGCCAGATGGTGAGCGCCCCGGTGTATGTTGGCATTGAGATGACTGTAATAGTCTGCCAATGCGTCGATCACCGACTGCGGCTTCTGCGTGGTGGCAGCATTGTCGAGATACACCAGCCGATGCCCATGCACCACGGTGTCAAGGATAGGAAACTGAGCCCGTATGTCGTTGATATTCATTTACGGCGTTTTTTTATGATGGCACGAACAATCAAGAAAGCCACCGCGGCGACAAAGAGCACCACGATGATGATGGAAAGCTGGTGGCTGTATTTCTCAATCACCGAGGGGTCGGCGGCCTTGTAGGCCAGCCAGCCGAGCAGGGCCAGGATGCAGTTCCATGCCAACGCGCCAATGGTGGTGAAGAAACAGAAGGCGCCGAGGTTCATCTTGGACAGACCGGCGGGGATGGAAATCAGCTGCCGGATGACGGGGATGAAGCGACCCACCAGCGTGGAGACGTTGCCATGGTCGTTGAAATAGTTCTCGGCCTTCACAACCTTCTCCTTCGACAGGCGGAAGAAGTGACCCAACTTGCTCTCGGCGAAGGCATAGACGATGGGGCGCCCGAGCCACATGGAGAGGAAATAGTTGATCAGGGCGCCCAGCAAGGCGCCAAGGGTGCCGAAGAGCACCACGAGCCATATCTGCATGCCGCCGCGACTTTCGGGATTGGCAGCTACATAGACGGCCGGCGGGATGACCACCTCGGAGGGGAATGGGATGAAACTGCTTTCCAGCGTCATGAGACCGGCGACGGCATAATAGTTCATGTGGGCGTCGTACCAATGCAGCACCGAGGCCACCCAGCCCGTCTTGGTGGTGTCCACCGCCTCGGCAATGTTGGTGTTGGTTTGTGCGGCAAGGGGTTGCGCCAGCACGACAAGTGCAGCCAGCACGATAAAAAGTCTTTTGCAGTTCATATTGTCTTTTTTTATTGTTTCTTATCCGTTAGCATTGGAGTGCTATCAACTCCGACTCTTCTTCAACCGTTCTTCAGTCGTTCTTCAACAGTTCTTCAAAAAAAAGTTGTAGAACTGTTGAAGAACTGATGTAAAACATTTAAAAATCAGTCGGAGTCATGGTGGGGTATTAGGGGTCCGAGGCGGGGATGGTCCGCAATCTCGGGACAGATTTCATTCAACAGGGCAGGATCAATGTAGGGCATGTTTTGGGCGGCACGGTTGTAGCGGTTAGTGTGGAAACAGGCGGCCACGAGATAGGTAGAATAGAACGGATGCTGGGGGTAGAGTTCGAGCGACTCGGTGGCGAAGTCAATCATCACCTCATAGACCTTGTGCTTGTAGAGGAAGTGCAGATAGCGTTGGCACTGCAACTCGGAACACTCCTCGCTGGTTATCATGCGCTCGTAGAAGTCCGATGCGGCCTCGAAGTTGTCCATGGCGTCGTAGATAAGGGCGGCAGTGCCGAGGACCTCGGCATTGTTGGGAGCCATGCGGAGGGCCTTCTTGATGATAGGTAGCGCAGTGCCCAGGTCGCCGGCCACCGAATAGGTCAACGCCAGTGAGGCATGCAGTTCAGCATCGTCGGGGTTCTCCTCCACCGCTTTGCGGAAATAGAGGATAGCCATCTCGGCATTGTCGACGCGGGCATAGATGCAGGCAATGTCGCGATAGAGATCGGCACGATGGCTTGTATAGTCGCGGGCACGGAGGAGAGTTGAGACGGCGTCGCCCGTCTGTCCCATTGCCTCTTGGACCGACGAGAGGTCGAGATAGGAGTAGTAATCGGTCTTGTCGATGGCGATGGCATACTCGTAGGCATCGGCAGCCTGCTCATAGAGGCCCAGCTGACGATAAGCGGAACCTATGCAGTGCCAGGCATCGCCGCTGTAGGGATGCTCGCCGACAAAAGACTTGAGGTAGGTAATGGCATCCTCGACGCGACCAGCCTGGACGCTGGTGTCGAGGTAGTTGTATAGCGTGGCTGGGTCGAAACTGTCGGTGTCGAGGGCCAGCTGATAGTAGCGGATGGCCTCGTCGTATTCGCGCAGGTTGAAATATTCCTCGGCCATATTGCCATAGACGCGCCCCAGCATCCATCCGTCGGCGGCAGCCTCGAGAAAGAGGTCGATGGCCTTGCGACTCTCGCCCACAGCGCCATAGGCCACGCCAAGCGAATAGGCCACGTCGGTATTGTTGGGCTCCTGACGGCGCAATTGCTTGATAATCTTCAAGGCAGCCTCAAACTTCTCTTGCGCAATGAGCAGGTGTGCACGGCGCAGGCGAACGGTGGTGCTGTCGGGGTAGAGCTGCTCGGCATACTCGACGGCACGCTGTAGCGATTCAAGGTCGTTGACCTCGAAGTAGTAGTCGATGATGACCTCAAGTTCGTCGACATCGAAGAACTGCATGCCGCCACGCAGCACGGTGTTCTCAAAATCAAGCACCAGCTGGCGGTCTTCGTCGTCGAAGTCGTTGAATCGGTCGTTATTCATTCGTTGTCAGTTTTACAAGTTGTTGATTAGAACGAGAGTCTTATGGTCAAACCACCCTTGGTGGTGGAGTTGGGATAGGCATTGGAGATATAGGGGGTGTTGATATTGGTCTGGAAGAAAGCCCGGAGTGTGACATGGGTGGAGAGGGCATACTCGCCGCTGATTTCGGCCATCCACACCTCACTACCCGAGGAAATCTGGCTGAGGTTCTGGTTGATTTTGCGTATATTAGTGAGGTTGCTGTTGTAGGTAAGATTGAGGTTCAGCACAATGTCGTTCTTGAGATTGTAGGTTTTGCCTGCGAATTGCACCTGGAAAGCCACATCTTTGAAGCGATAACCCGCGCCGAAGGTAACGCCGTCGCGTGTGGTCTCGGTCAGCTGGTTGTTGGAGAAGGAGAGCTGCAATGTGCGGTTCTTTTGCAGCGAGAAGTTGAATTGGAAGCTGTTGACCATGTTGACCGACATGCGAATCAACGGGTTGAACTGCTCGTTGAGCTGCACACCGTCCATGCTCACCGGCGGAATGTAGTCACCCGTCGTATTGACATAGGTCTCGGCGCCGTAGTCATAGTCCACTGCATTGGCCAAGGTGGCGTCGGTGTAGAAGTTGCCAACGGTATAGGTGGCAGTATATTTATGAGAGAAGGTGATGTTGGTGAACCACTTCTTCAGGAACTTCACCTTGTTGAGGCCATTGTAGTTGATGGTCCAATTGGGAAGCGGGAAACCGAAGAAGGGCGAGAAACTCTGCTTGGAGGCATCCTTGCCCAGATAGGTAGCCAGGAAAGAGGTGAGCAGAACCGTCTGCGAATTGGCACTGTAGCCGGCAGGATAGTATTGGCCATTCATCGTGTCGAGCACCATCTGGTCGGTGTAGGGGTCGGGGTTGGCTGCCGCCAGCCTTTCGGACACCGTGGTGCGGTTGGCAAGGAATTGGGCAAACAAGGCGTCAGCATTGGTGAAAGCGGTGGACATAGCCCAAACTGTGGTGGTATAGGTACCTCCCATGACATAGGATAGCGGACCTTTGACGACGTCTTCGACAGACAGATACTTGTAGTAATACTCCTCGCGAGAGGTGTAGTTCTGCATGGCAGTGAGGTCTATCTTAAAGTCTCGTATCGGTTCTACCTGTGCTTGCAGCGAGAAGTTGCGGTTGGATGTCATCTCATGGGCCGTATTGAACAGCGTATCGCGACTGAGCAGGTCCTGCTGACGTAAGCCCTCTACAATGTCCTGCTCATATCCGAGGATATAGCCCACCCCCGGTGTCCATCCGGTGCGCGGGTCAAGACCGACAAACATGGGTTCTCCCATGTAGCCCGGTAGCAGTGAACCATTGGTGACATTGTACTGCATATTAAAGTTCCTCAAACTTGTCACCATACGCAACGCGAAATAACCAATTTCCTTCATAGTCTCCTTGAACTTGGCGTGACGCACACTGTCTGCCATAGCGAGGGAGTCTTGTGCCGACATCTTCTTCGCCTCGGTCTTGCGGCGTCCTCCCTGCGGCATACGGGGCTTGTTAGCGGCTCCGTTGTCTGTGGCCCAGGCTTTCTTGAGGATGGGCACTTTGTTGTACAACGTCTGCATGTTGGAGGACTGAATCGAAGCTGTCATGATGGTGGAACTCTGCAAGGTGGAGCCCATCGCGGCCAATGCCTGCGTGGTGCCGAGGTAGGTATAGGTGGTGTGATAGGTGAGCGGCATACGCAAGAAGTCCATGAAGGGGAGCTTATTGACAGGCAAGTCGTAGGTGACATTGACTGTTTGCTTGAAGTTCTGCATGGTGCCTCCCGAGGTGATGGAGTGCCAAATGGAGTCCGAGGCCGACTGCGTCTCGATACGGCCTATGGGCTCGTCAACACGGGCATTGGCATTGGCGGAATACTGTATACGGAAACTGCGTGATAGGTCGTATTGCACGCCGTAGTTGCGCTGCCATGTAAACTGCTTGAAGTAGGTGGGCTTGATAATGACCAGCGCAGCGCTTTTGTTGCGCAAAAGCGTCTCTTCAAAGTCACGATAAATCTCAGTGGAGAAGCTCAGGTTCTTGGGTTGGTAGTAGAAGTTGATGTCGTTGATTATCTTCCAATTCTTGTGCTTGAACATCTTCACCTTCTCAAACGGCTTCACCAACTTGGGCTGGATGGAGTAGTTGTAGGTGAGGCCACCACGATGCTGGTCCTTGTTGTAGTGGTCTATCTCATCGTCCGAACTGCGCTCTCGGCTGTAGGCGTAGGACACCGAGAAGTTCTCAATGTCATAGAAATGCGGTTTCAAAGCATTCTTACCCACCCTGTTCTTACGCACATTGGAGAGGGTGAGGTTGGTGGCCGACTTGCGGCGTTGGGTCATCTGTGCCACGCTGTCGCGCTCGGCGGCAGACTGATAGCTCCGCAAATCATCGTAGAGCAGCACATCGGGGTTGTAGGGATTGTACTCAGGGCTGCCGATTTCGCGGTTGTAATCGAGATACAAAGGAATGTGCATACCCCATGTTTCTGGCAGGAACTTGCCGAGTTCCATGTCGAGGGTGGTCTGGAAGTTGAATGTATTGACAAGTTCCTCTTTGATGAGGGGGTCTTCAAGGTTACCGAAATTCGCGGTCGTGTAGGAACCGTAGAGCGAGAGGTTGCCGAGGTCGGCCAGATTGGTACGGGCCAACCCCATTACAGCCCAACCGCCCTTGTTGATGTAGTCGCTCAAGCGCAATTCATTAATCCACACAATGGCTGACTTGGGGAGCATGTCGTTGCCATCGTCGAGACTCTCCTTCCTCGGGTTGCGTACACCTATCATGATTACCTTCACCTTGCCGAGGTTGGGGCTTCCCAACACTGTGTACTTCTTGCCTTCAATATACTCAGAGTAAAGCGATGTGGGCGAATAGCCGCTCTCGCCGGCACGCACCTTGGTGTTGCGACGGGTCTTGATCTCCGTCATCAGCTGCAGGTCAATGTCCACATTGTTGCTCTCGGGCCAAATGGCATAAGGGTCATCCACTGAGGTGCCCCATGGAGTGAGCTTCAGCGGCAACTCATACTCGTAGTAGTTGTTGGTGTAGTCGCTACCCAGACGCACGAACAGCACCAAGTCGTCATCTGCCAGCTGGTCGGCAGCATACTTTTGCTCGGCGTGTGCGAACATCTTCATGTGACCATAGAAACGCAAGTCATAGCTGGTGGAGCGGTAGATGGCACGGGCGTCGCCATTGGAAAGCTGATCCACGTCGAGGGCAATCGACTGCTCGTTGAGTTGCGTGTAACTGCTACCGGTGGTGTACCATGTCTCACGTTCAATTCCCGGAGGCAGCACATAAGGCACCGGCTGGCGCGAACCGTTCTCCTCGATGTTGACCGTCGAGATGTTGAAGGTGGTCTCATCTGAAGTACCCGACACATAGTCGCCTGGCTGCAGCAGATCCTCGCTGTATTTGCGCCATGTTGAATAAACCAAGTCGAGCGTGGCGAAACGCAGGATGACGGGCTCCTCGAATTGGTTGAGGAACATACGCATGAAACGCACCGATTGGAAGCCATTGATGCTACCCACCTTTTGATCTGGTTCGCGAATGGGAATGCGGAACTGATACCACTTGCAGGTGGTGGTCTCACCATTGGGCAACTGCACATTGCGCGCCTCTTGTATGTCGACAATGTAATTCTCTCCTATCACCATCCGGTTGGGGTTGATATCCACTACATACTGATAGTAGTTCTCCGCCTCGCTGAGGGTATTGTCGCGATTGATATCCTCTACGTTGGGATAGGACGAGCCGGTAGTGGAGTAGGATTCCTCGTTGTAGCTGTCCACCGGCGAGTTGCCCTCAGGGTTGTTGAACAGCTTGTAACGGTCATTGATTTTCACATCGGCCTGGTCATAGTATGTGCTGCGGAAATAGCGGAAGTCATCGCCCGACGGGTCAGCTGCAGCTTTCTGATAGGCCTCGCTGCTGGTGCCGAAACGCGCAGCAATGTCATTCAAATAGCTGACAAAGAAACTCTGCTCATCATCCAACCCGTGGGTAGAACCCAAACCGTCGTAACCCACATCCTGATACATACGGGCACCTTCGTCGTTGTCGAAAGCATTAACGATGGGTTGCGTGGTCGGCACACGGCCCCAGATGGTGGTGTCTACATTGACCACCGTAGCCGACGTGGGAAGGCCGTTCTCAAAGCCCTTGCGACCATCGCGCAGAATATCTTCGCTGATATCACCCAGGTTGATATAGAGTTTACCGCCACTGTGGGTAGGATTTTCGATAAAGGGATCCATCAACCAGAACTCAAGGGTCTCAATGTTCTGCGTCTCAAAGTCGGTGTAGTCAAGTTTGCGCATAATACCGCCCCAACGGCTGGCAGGGTTCTGTAACTTACCGCGCGAGTCAATACCTGCGCTGTAGGCCGTCGGCGCAACATCATAGTTGTACGGACCCTTCTCCTCGGGATAGTATGCCAAGTTAAGTTCATAGATGGCTGTCGGCTGACCTGCCGAGAGGTCCTTGTTGGGGAACACCTCCTGTTCGGCAATGCTGCGGGCATAGGGCTGCGATTGGTCGTCACGCGTGATATTGCTGGGACAGTTGTTGTCGTAGAAGTCACGGCTGATGCGATACCACGCCAATTTGGCTCGGTTGAAGCCATAGGCCAACCCCGTCCCCGGCGCCGTCTCGGGGAACATGGGCATCGCCGTCTGATAATCCTGCGGGGTGCTGGCCATGAACCACGAGGTGGGGGCCGTCAAGCTGATGCTGCTCTCCGCACCCTCGAAGTCATCCACATACGACACACTGCCCTCTTTGCTTCCCGTGCTGCTCATGCCCGGAATAAAGTGAGCAAACTCGGCCGTCAAAGTCAGGTTCGACGGCGCCTTGGTGTCGATACCCGGCAGCAGGTCAATCAGCTTCGTGATGAACGGCACCTCGTGACTGTAGTTGACATCCAAGCCCCAGATAGTGTTGCTGGTGGGTTCGTCGCCAAAATTATTCTTCTGGGTCAACGGTTTCTCGTGCAGGTTCATCACCGTGGCTCCAAGGTTGAAGTTGGGTTGGAACTCGTAGTTCAGGTGCAAGCCCAACATGCGCTTGGTGGTCATGCTGAACGAGTTGTTCTCGCTGCTCACACTGATGGGGGTGTTGGACGAGAGGATGCTCTCGTTGATAATGCGCACCGTTCCCATCGTATAATCCACCGTGTAATCTACATTCTCTATCAACGGCATACCGCCGGCGGTCACCGTCACCGAACCGGGCGTGACACTGTAACCCAACGATATTTCGCCGCTGACACTCGAGGTATAGTAGCCCTCCAGATAGAATCGGTTACGGTCGGCATACTGCCGCGCCAAGGTCTGCGTCATCGTGTACAGCGAGTCGAAACAATATTGGTTGGCAAATTCATCGTCGCCCAAGATGGTGCGCAAGTCCTTGCCGAAAGGCTCCACATAGGGGAAGAAGATGCGACCCGTAGACGCTTGTATCAAGCCGCCCTTGAACGCTGCCGAGTCGAACCAGTCGAAGACACCATCGGCATAGTAGTAGCTCTGCGTGGCATCCATACGGTCCAAACCGAACACCTCAATCAGCGGCTTGCCCTGTTGGGGGCCTTCGGTGAAATAGCCAATGCCCACGCCGCCTTCTTTGCTCTCATACAGCACATTCAGACGGAAATTCTCATGACTCAACTGACTGCTCTTCAAGAAGTAGACATTCTTCATCATCAGCCGCCAGAGGGGCCCGTGGGTATTGGTGGCGGTACCCTTGATGAGTTTTACTATGAGCGTATTCGGGTCGTTGATACCATCTGTTGTCAACTCACCCACCTGATACACATTGGTGTCGCCCACCACCTGGTATTGGAACGCCACTGCCAGCACCTGGTCGTTACTCAAAGGCTGGTTGAGGGTGATGAAACCCAACTGCCGGTTGAAGGTGTATTCATTGTCATTGAGCAGACGGGCACTCTCCACCTTCTCATAGTCGGTGCCGGCCGTCATACCCAAACCCTGCATGTAGCCCGTTACCGAATTGATGCTGCGCACCGACGAAGTGTTGATCAGGTTGAGCAGATTGTTGCTGTTGTTGTCGGGCATGTTTCTGCCGGTGCCTATCACCCGCTGGCTGCTGGGGCTCGCCTCGCCCAGGTCGGTCAAAGCAAGGATATTGCGGTTCTGCGTCACCGCAGCGCCCACATTGGTGCGCCACACCTCGATACGGATAATCTTGATGTTCGAGTTCACCACCGGCAGGGTGCTCATGGCTCGGTTGTAGTTCTCGTAGAAATACTGCGCTATAAAGTAGTGCCGGTTTTCCTCGTATTCGTCGGCGCGTATCTCGAACTCATGGCTGCTGGCACCGCCCTGCACCTGCATATTCTCGGTCGAAGTCTCCTTCTCCGACAGCACAGCATCGACCGTCAACTTACCAAACTTCAACTTGGTATGAAAACCGAACAACTGCTGGCTGCCCTTGATAAGGGTGGTATTGAGCGGGAACGAGATATCGGCCGCCTCGAACAGCTGCAAGATGTCGTCCTCCTTGCCTTCGTATTTGAGCTTGATGGTGTTCTCGAAGTCGAACGTGGCGCGGGTGTTCTCATTGATGTCGAACTCCACCAGGTCGCCTATCTTGGCGTGCAGGTTGATCTGTATGTTTTCGTCGAAGTCGAACGTGGTTACACTGCGCTCGTGCTGGTCACGCTGCGGGTCGTCGCGGAAGTTGTTGAGCAGCTGGAATGTCAACTCGGCACTTCCGCTGGGTGTAATATCAATCAAAGGCTTACCGTTGAGCATATCGAGCTTCTGTGCAATCTGGTTGAAGCCAGGTATCTTGCTCAGCAGCCCTCCTTCGGCATTGTCCAGCGCCGTCCCCTCGCTCTTTTCGTTCCAATATTGGCTCATCAGCTGGTCGACCTTCCAATCCTGATACTGCTCGAAGGTCATATACTCGCGACCGATGACGATGTCGCCCACCTTCGTAATCTTCACATAGTCTCCCGTCTCGGCATTGTACTCCACCGTCGTCGTCACCGAGGAGGGCGTATAGCCCGACCCCATCGGCGTAAAATCGGTGCTGTCATTCTGGCCCCATGCAACGACAGGCAGCAAGAACAGCATCAGCAACGTCAGTATGTATTTACCTTTCAATGCCCATTTAGGATTAATGCCTACATAAACGCAATATCTCAACAAATATTGCATTGTTGAGATATTAATATATAAAAACTTTTTCCCGGCTATAGCCTTCTGAGGCCTTCCTTGATGATGTCCTCCACCGTCATGGGGCTACCGTCGGCATTCTTCCACTCGTTGTTCATCAACAGTTTCTCCACCGCCGGTTTGGCGAAGCCGAGCATCAGCAGGGCCGTCATAGCCTCGTCGCGGGCCGGATTGCTCATAGCTCCGGCCATCGGCAGCTGCGCTCCGGCCACCCCCATCTTGTCGGCCAATTCCAACACGATGCGTTGGGCCGTCTTGGCACCGATACCTTTCACACTCTGCACCTTCTTGACATCCTGCGTCTGGATGGCGGTGCGCAACTCGTCGACCGTGAGCGACGACAGCATGACGCGAGCCGTCTGGTTACCCACGCCGTTGACATTGATAAGGATGCGGAACATCTCGCGCTCGGCCAGGTCGTAAAAACCATACAACTGATGCGCATCCTCGCGCACCGCCAGGTGGGCATAGAGCTTCACCTGCGCAGCGTCGCTCTTGCGCAAAGCCTCGTAGGTATTCAGTGTGATTTCAAGCAAGTATCCCACACCGCCACAGTCGACGACTGCCTGGGTGGGCTCAAGCGATTCCAATTTCCCTTTGAAATATTCGTACATAATCTGTTAATTGTCGTATTGATAGCCTATTCCGGCAGCGGGCGACCCACTCTGGAGGCGGTAGTTGTCGTTCTCCACATCCTCAAACATCGGGTCTTCGTCCCATGCGCCACCTTTGATGAGGCAATGGTTGATGCTGTCATTGAGTTGCACTCCTTCCACCCCCACCACAAGATATTCTCCCTGGCCATAGTTGCCATAGATGATGCAGTCGGTGAAATTGGCCGCCACCAGGTCGCCCGTGCTGGCCAAACTGCCGTCGCCGGCAAGTATGTAGTTGGTCAGCACCACACTCTGCAGGTCACGCGTGGAGTAACGCCAATAGTCGGCGAAGGTGCACCCCGTGAAGCTGTAGCTGCCGCCGTCCAGCACCGTCAGCGACGTCAGACAGTCGTATACCAACAGGTTGGTCCCCGTCACGGTGCTCCCCTGCCCTATCAGGCCGCAGTCGCTCATATTGCGCACCACGGTGTTGCTCACCGTCACCTCGGCACCGTACATGGCTCGCAAGCCGCCGGTGCCGTTCTCCACCACCGCGTGGTCGATAACGTTGCCCGTGCTGCCGTTGTAGAACAGCACACACTGCCATTGCCCGGGAAGGAAAGAGTACCAGCCGTCGTGCCTCACCGAGCTGAACAGCACGGGATTCTGTGCGGTTCCGTTCACTACCAGCCGCCCGTCGCGCCACACCAGCAGCATGGCGTCGTTGGCAAAATAGAGCTCCTCGCCGGCATTGAGGGTCAGCGTGAAGGTGGAGTCGATGGCGGCAGTGTCGAGGAAGATATGCGGCCGTGTGTGATCCCAATGGTCGCAGTCGATGATGTGCACCCAACTGCCCGCCGGCGCACGGTGATACACCGCATTGCGGCCCCACGCCGACACCGGCAGACGCTGCCCGTTGCCGAAAAGGATATCGTCCTCCACCAAGAAAGGCAGCAGGTGGATGGTATCGTAGCGCAGATTGGCCTGGATGAAGATAAAGATGCTGTCGCCAGCCATAATCTCCACATTGCGCGCCACTATCGATGTGTCGCCGTCCACATTCAGGCGGAAGGGGCTCTGGCGACCCTCCCTGAGGGTAATGCTGCTGATGACCACATCCCTGTTGCTGCGGTTGTAGACCTTCACCTGGCGCGTCGTGCTGCCTATGGTGGTGAAAAGGGTGTCGAACGCCACAGTGTCGACCGAGAACTCAAGCTTCACCTCGTTCTCACCCACATAGTTCTCCTTCTCGCACGAAAGCGAGAACCACGGGGCCACCGCCAGCAATAATATGTACCACAACCTTTTCATTGACTTGTTCATTTGCCTATTCACTCCTCTTTCACTCCTCTTTCACTCCTCTTTCACTCCCCTTTCACTCCCCTTTCACTCCTCTTTCACTCCTCTTTCACTCCTCTTTCACTCCTCTTTCACTCCCCCTTAATTTTTAACTTCTTAACTTCTGTCTTCTTAACTTCTCATTTAGTATACAATCCAATCACCTCCTCCAGCCGCTTGCGACACACCGGGCAGAAAGGCGCATAGTCGCGCATCATGCAATGCATCGCCGGTCGGTAGACACCCTTCGACGAATAGCCCGCACCCTCATAGACACCCAGCGGCCCGTTCTCGGTGCGCGGCACCGTGGCATCGGGCGTCGGCACCGGCGTGCCCTCGGGCAAAAGGTGCTGCCATTTGCTCTTGAAATCCACCAGGTTGGTGATATTCGATTCCAGCGGCTCATACTTCGTGCGGTGCAGGTCGGCATAGCTCAGCTCCTCGTCCACATACTCGTCGGCCAACCCTCCGATGCCGTGACCCAACTCATGCGGCAGCACGCTCTCGGCCATCTTGTGCAACGACGTGACCGAGTAGAAATTATAGATGGCGCCGCCGCCATACTTCTCGTTGTTGAGCACAATGATGATGTGGTCGCAGGGATAATTGCCCAGCACATCATACAGCTGCCACATCTTGAAAGTCATAGCATAACGGTCGGCCCCGAAGGTGTTGTACTCCACCCCCGCGTCGCCCGCCACAAAATAGATGTTAAAGTCATCGCGGTGACTCGCAAAGGGTTCCTTGCCGAAGAGAACCCCTCTCATGCGGTCGCAGGCCTTCCGATAGGCCTCTGTGGTACTATCAAATCCCTGCATCACAAAGGCCACATCAAGTTTAGTGGAAACCTCCTTGTCATTTGTCCTTTCACTCCCTTTCACTCCCTTTTCACTCCCTTTCACTCCCCCGAATTCCACTACCGTCTGGTCGCGCAGTTTCATGTCTTTGTCACGCTTCTGGAAGGCAATCGTCACCTTACCCTTCGGCATCGGCACCAGCAGTGTCTCCTCAAAACGTTTCACCGTTGTCCTGCCTTCGGGCGTATCCTTATATTCGCGAAAGAGGTTGCTGTAGCCGCGCGAGTAGAGCTCGCGGCCCGTCGCAGCATCGCGCACCACCACGCGGTAGTCGCCATTGTCGAAGGGGTCGAGCAGCTGGGTGCGTGAGCCGTGCCACGGAGCCTGCCGGTCGATCCAATGCTCCACCCACACGGTGTCGCCCAGGGCCGACCCTTCGCGCAGGCAGTCGAGCCGCAGCGTACCGCCGCTGAACCAGCGGTCGAACTGCACATCCTGCCCGCTCACGGCCACCACAGCCAGCAACAGCCAAAGCGTCAATATCGTGGTTTTCTTTCCCATACCTTTCCATAACGCACTTTTCATTCCTATATTGCATCAGGGGCAAAATAATACAACATCACCCAAATACCCTACTGACATCTACTATTCTTAAGTCGTTTAAATATCCAACATATTAATAAAAATCACACGTCCCCAAAGTAACGAGTAACCCAAAACGCCAAAACATTCGCAAAACTACGATATACACCTTGGTGCCGCCCCGCCGACCAAGAGCTGACCAAGAGTTACCCAAGAGTTACCCGAGAGCTGACCGGTAGTTGTCCCGATATTATCCCGAGGTTATCCCGTAATTACCAATTACTCAGTTGTATCAAAGAACTCTTCCCCCGCCGTTTCATAATGCAAAGATACGACCGCGGCATTGCGGTCTACGAATGGTGGTGAAAATTTTTTTGTAAATAGTTGTGTATCATGAGTAAGCCGCTCTGGGGCGTGACAGCGTGACAGTGTGACAGTTCAAAATAGGGTTATTTAAACCTCAAAAATAATCTTTATATTTATTAATAAATATAAAAGTTTAGTTTCGACTTTTCGCAGTCGAAAAATGAACTGTCACACTGTCACGCTGTCACAGAAGATAAATCTGGCCGATTGAAATCGCCGCATCCGCTGCCAAATCTCTGTTCGACAAAAAGGACAAGGATTAGAGTATCAGCGATAAAGGTTTTTCATAAACCCCTTATTTTTTATGTAACCTGTCATCGAAAAGCTCGTTTTGTATATTGTATGAAGCACACAAAATTTGATGGGGATTGAGTGGTTTTGACAAAATAAATTTGTGGGGAATTGAAAATGGTTGTGTTTTTTCACTATCAACTGACAACCGACAACTGACAACTGATAACCGACCACCATAAAAAATAATTTGGCTATATCGCACATTCTTTGTACTTTTGCACTTTCTTTTTCAATGCTGTGATATGCTGATAAAGCTCTACAACGACAACCCTAACGTGCGCGAAGTGAGGCGGGTAGCCGATGCTTTGCGCGACGGCGAGGTGCTTATCCTGCCTACCGACACCCTCTACGCTTTCGTCTGCTCGATGGAACACAAGCGCTCGGTGGAGGAGATAGCGCAGCTCAAAGGGTTCAAAATCAAACAAGCCAAATACTCGATGCTATGCTCTTCGCTGAGTATGGCCAGCGAGTATGTGCGCGCGATGGACCGCGACACTTTCGCGCTGCTCAAGCGCTCGCTACCGGGCCCCTTCACGTTCATCATGGAGGCCGCCGGCACCCTGCCGCGCAACTACCAGAACGCCAACAAGACCATCGGTGTGCGCGTGCCCGAGTGCGCCATCACACGCGCTATCATCGAGGAGCTCGGCGTGCCGCTCATCGGCACTTCGGTGCGCCCCCTCGGCGAGGACGACGACGAGCCCGAGTACTACACCGACCCCGAGCTCATCCACGACCGCTTCGGCCACCGCGTGTGGGCCGTGGTCGACGGCGGCATCGCCGACCCCGACCCCTCGACCGTCATCGACTGCAGCGACGGCATCGAACTCATCCGTCAAGGTAAAGGAGAAATAGATTTATAAGTTTACTGTTTACGGTTTACGGTTTACAGCTAAAGTTAGCAATAATATGAAACAGATACTGAAAGCCGCCGAACTAACTTCGGCTGTCAACATCGCCCGCCAAGAGGGCAAACAAATCGGCCTTGTGCCCACGATGGGCGCCCTCCACGAGGGTCACCTATCGCTCATCGAGCGCGCCCTGAAGGAGAACGACCTCGTGGTCGTCAGCCTCTTCGTCAACCCCATCCAGTTCAACAACAAGGAGGACCTCGAGAAATATCCCCGCACCATCGAGAAGGACCTGGAGTTAATCAAGAGTTTAGAGTTAAAAGTGAAGAGTGAGGCCAAAGCCAAAGAGCTGCTGGCCTTCACGCCCACGGTGGACGAGATGTATCCCGACGGAGAACCCAAGGAGGTCTACCATTTCGGCCCTGTGGAGGAGGTGATGGAAGGGCCGCGCCGTCCGGGTCACTTCAGCGGTGTGGCTGTGGTGGTGCGCCGCCTCTTCGACCTGGCGCAGCCCCACCGCGCCTACTTCGGCGAGAAGGACTACCAGCAGATTGCCGTCATCCGCAACCTGCTGGAGCAGATAAAGTACCCCATTGAGCTCGTCCCATGCCCCATCGTGCGTGCCGATGACGGCTTGGCCCTGAGCAGCCGCAATATGCGCCTCTCGCCCGAGGCCCGCCAGATGGCTCCCGCCATCAACGCCACCCTCGAGCAGGCCGCCGAGATGGCCGAATATGAGGAGGTGGACGACGTGAAGGAGTGGGTGCTCGACACGCTGGCCTCCTACCACGAGGTGAACGACTGCCCCAACGGATTGTGCTTTGAGCCCGAATACTTCGAGATTGTCGACGCCATCACCCTCCAGCCCATCGACGACTGGGACGAGGCCGAAGAGCATGGCGCCGTGGGCTGCATCGCCGTCTGGCTCGACGGCGTCCGACTAATCGACATCGTGAAGTTCTAAATTACTTCAGCATCCAATTGACGCCCAGCAGGGCATTGGTTTCCATTATACCTGTGCGGAAGCCGACACCCGCAGCAATACCGCCCTGTACCTTGAGTTGCAGGTCGGGCGTGGCCTGCCACAGTACCTCGGCAACGCCGCCCACATTCTCCATACCGGCACTTATCATCAGGCGGTCGGTGGCCAGCCACCGGGCCATTAGATTGAACTGCAACGGATTGTCGCGCTGCAAAGCATAGACTCTCCGCACTCCGATAGTTTTTTTAAAGAAACCGTAACTGAGGCCATAATCAAGCACCCAGCGGCGTCCCAGACGGTTGCGGAACTGCATGCCCAGGACGGGTTCGATGGCCAGAGCGTAGTCAACATGCCCATAGTCGATGTATCTGGCCTTGCGTGGCATGTCAACCCTGGCGAAGAGAGACATCTGAGGCACCCAGCCGTGACCACCCTCATTGAGCATCATCTTCAGGCCCAGCGAGGGAATAAGTTGCGGCTGTGTGCCGTTGAGGGTGGTGGTGTCCAACTCATAATGGTATTGCGAGTGAGCACCTGCCATGTGGGTAAAGAGTTCGAAGCGGCTGCCAAGACCATAGCGCAAGCCTATGCCGCCGCCAAACTCTTGGTAACGATCGTGATAGATAGACGAGACATCCCCGTTGTACATCTCCATTTCCTGACGCCAAATGTACCCTGTGGCTGCACCACTCAACTGCAGGTGGCCTTTGCCGATGGTGTTGGGGCCGGTAGTGGAGAGCAGCGGATTGGTGTCGGGAGAATGTATGGGGTCGAGCAGGTTCACCTGCGCCCGGGAGGCCGCCACACTAACAAGGGTAATGATGGCAAAGAACACGAAGGCCATCAGCGTTGATTTATCGTTCTTTTTCATGATGATTGTATTGTTTTATATTCTATAAGAAAAGAGTCATTCCATGAAGATAAAGCCCATCGCCTGTCACCGGGTCGCGGTAGGAGGGCAGCAGGTTGACAAAGAGCCGCACGCCGTGCAGCAAGCCGAGCACGTCGGTTGAGAGGGTGACCCCCATCTCCAGCTTCCACGGCAGGAGTGTCCCGACGCCGGCAATGATATCTTGTCCCTCGCTGAAGCCTGAACGGTCGCTGTCAACAGCATAGGTGTTGATGACAATGCGACGCCCAAGCGCATAGCCGGCGAAGAGGTCGGCGGTCACAGACAGCACGCCGCGCTCGCGAGGCCAGGGGTACCATGTGGCCTGCAGGGGAATGCCGAGGTAGGCGAAATAGGTGTAGGACCATTGCTTTTCGTTGGTGGTGGCGAAGTCAATCCCTTCATTATACGGAGGTTCGCTGCCCAGATACCGCTCCACATTGTAGTGCAACGGATTGATGTTGAAGTCAAGCCGCACGCCCGTGGAGAGGCGCCAATGGGGCGACACATAGTGGCTGAGCATCAGCGGCACCTGCAGGGTGAGGCCCAGCGTGCTGTAGTAGGGCGATGTCTCATTGTCGGTGCTGAAGAGCGTGACGCCTGCCGAGAGTCCTAAGTCGAGTCTCCAGCGGGGATGGGTGTCCCACCAGAGGCTGTCAGAGGTGGCTGTGCTGTCGGCACTCTGGGCACACAGTCCCGAGCAGGTACCCAATAGCGCAAGGATGATAAAAAGGCGTTTCATATTATTGTTTTTATTGTTTACAAAATATTAATTGCCAGCATGGTGCCGTCCATCTTGCTGGGTTCGGCACGGCGGATGAGGCCGCCGAGAAGGCTGCTCTTGCGCTCCTGCAGCTTGGCGGCGACGGGCTCGGCCGGCACAGGCTGCAACGGTTGTTCCGGCTCGGCATCCACCTGCGGCTCCTCCGGCTCGGGCGCAATGACGTTGTCAACTACAAGGAGTTCTTCAGCAGTGTCGACGGCTTCTTCAACGACCTCATTATCAACCAACACCTCCTCCATCACTGTCACCTCCGCCTCATCTTCCGCAAAAGACCCTTTCTGTGGTTTTTCAACCACCTTCCCCCTACCACCGCGGTAGTCGTTGGGAAGTCGTTGGGAAGTCGTTGGGAAGTCGTTGGGAAGTCGTTGGGGCGGAGCAGGCACCTCGGCCTCGGCTACCATTGTGCCCGCAGGCTCGGTGGGGATGAACCAGATGCGCACAGCGGTAGTGATGAAGAAGAGCACGCAGGCGGCCGCTGCCACGCGCAACACCCACCACCATGCCGAGCGGCTCCTTCCTTTTTCCTCTTTCCAATTTCCAATTTCCATTCCCGCCATGCGGTCGATCATCTCCGAGAGTTCCTGCCTACGGCACGCGTCGCGGCCGGCATGCTCCACATCGGCGAGCACCTGCTGCAGGGACACGGCGTTCCGCGTCCGCTCTTGACTGTCTTTACCGTTCTTCATATTCTATTATCATTTGTTTCAGTGAACTATAGGCACGCGAGAGGAGGGTGTAGACGTTGCCGGGGGTGATGTGCAGTGCGGCGGCGATGCGGTCGGTGTCGGCGGCCTCAAGGTGCTTCATGCGGATGGCCTGCGCCTGCCGCTTGGGCAAGCGGTCGACCATTTGCAGGGCCACCCGCAGCTGCTCTTCCTTATCGGCACTTTCCTCCTCGGCCAAGGCCAGCGCGCGCTCGTCAATGGAGGCGGTGGGTTTGCGCTTGCGCAGCAGGTCGACGCAGCGGCGCTTGACCAGCGTGATGCACCACGCCTCACGGTTGACGACCCGACGCAGCGTCTCGCGCTCCTCCCAGAGGGTCACGAAACAGTCCTGCACCACGTCGGCTGCCTCGTCCTCATTGCCGAGGAGACTCTCGGCCATGCGCTGCATGGCGGGTTGCAGAGGCAGATAGTCATGCTTGAACTGTTCCGTGTCGCGTTTCATACCTTGTAGTCGCAAAAAAGGATGAAATCTTACACAGAAAAGTGAAAATATTTTCTAGAAGGTCTAGAAAATCTAGATTATCTAGACTATCTAGACGAGCGCCCGCAGGGCCAACTCGTAGCCTTGCAGGCCGACGCCGCAAATCATACCGCGGCAGGCGCTGGTGATGAGCGAATGGTGACGGTACTCCTCGCGGGCAAAGATATTGCTCAGGTGCACCTCCATCTTAGGGGCCGGCACGGACAGCAACGCATCGCGCAAGGCCACGCTGGTGTGGCTGTAGCCGCCCAGGTTGACAATCAGGCCGTCGTAGCGGAAGCCCACCTGCTGGATGCGGTCGATAAGCTCGCCCTCGACATTGCTCTGAAAATAACCAATCTCCACCTCGGGGAAGGCCTTGCGCAAGCCGTCAAGATATTGCTCCATCGTGGTGCTGCCATACACCTCCGGCTCACGCACTCCCGTGAGGTTGAGGTTCGGCCCGTTGATAATCTCTATATGTTTCATGCCCTTAATAACGCGCATACATATCTTTTATTGCCCTAACACACACCAACGCACCACAGGTATTCGGCGGATGCCTTCGTAGAGCAGCGGGGAGAGGGTGAAGACGGCCACCGTGAGGATGGCATATATCGCCACCGGCGGAAGCTGGGTATAGGTTTTCATCATGTATCCAAAGCTGGCGATGACCAGATAATGCACGATATAGATTCCGAAGCTGCTGCGGGTCATATAGCTGACAAAGCGACCTGTACGGTCGAACCTGGCCTTGAACCAGCCCATCATGGCCAGACACATCAGCCATCCGTAGAGGCAGTTGAGGGGGCTGGCGAGATAGTGCGGCGTGGTGTTGTCCTGGCCGAATGTGGTTATTGCCAGCAATGCCCCACTGACAATTGCGACAGCCATCAACGTTATCCAGACTTTCCCGAGCATCGACTGCACCTCGTCGCGTGAGAAAATGTAGTAGCCCAACAGGAAGGGTATGAAGTAGAATACAGGCTTATAGAGATTGTATAATCCATCGAGCGATTCCGGACGCGGGTTGAACACCAACGTCTGCTCGCCCACCCAGAACAATACTCCCAAGAGGATAACCCATACACCGCCGAGCTTTCCGCACCAGGTGTAAAGTCTGTCTTTGGCATCAATCTTTCTTATCAGCAGCAGTATCAGCGAGAAGAGCCACAGGTCATGGATGAACCAGAGAGGACCGATGCCGCTGATGGCACACATGATGTATTTGACCACGACAGGGAGACCGGCCAGCGCTTCCATACGGCCGGCCACAGCGGTGTTGAAGTAGCCCGTCATCCATTGGAACACAAACAGGCCGATGGTGGCGGGCACCAGCAATTTGCGCGTGCGACTGCGGAACCATTCCTTTGCCGTATGTCTCTCCAGCGAATAGCGAGCGCTGACGCCCGCCAGCAGGAACAGCAGCGGCATGAACCAGGGGTAGAGTATGTACATAAGTGCATCCTGATACTGCGGTCCCTCGCCGAAACCGCCCACGCCGCCAAAGACGCCCTTGTTGTTGTAGAAATATATGACGTGGTAGAGCAGCACCAGCAGCACGGTTACCCAACGCAAGTTGTCAATCCAATGTCGTCTCATTTGCAGGAATATTTATTTCATGTGGCATAACGCAAACCGACGCCTTATATTGCATCACCGAAAACAGAAAGGCTGCCCGTGGGGCAGCCTTTCCTATCATAGATATAACCTAATCGGAATTAGATGATACCCTGAGCAACCATAGCTTTGGCAACGCGCATGAAGCCGGCGATGTTGGCACCCTTCACATAGTTGATGGTACCGTCTTTCTCCTTGCCGTGCTCAACGCACATGTCATAGATGTTGTTCATGATGGTGTGGAGGTTCTTGTCGACCTCTTCAGCGGTCCAGTTGCGGTGCTCAGCGTTCTGGCAGATCTCGAGGCCAGAGGTGGCAACACCACCGGCGTTGACGGCCTTACCAGGACCGAAGGGCACTTTGGCCTTCTGGATGGCGGCGATAGCGGCGGGCTGGCAACCCATGTTGGAAACCTCGGCAACATACTTCACGCCGTTCTTGAGAAGCATCTTGGCATCCTTCTCGTCGAGCTCGTTCTGGAAGGCGCAAGGCATAGCGATGTCGCACTTCACGCTCCAAGCCTTCTTGCCGGCAGTGAATTTGCAGAGTTTCGGGAACTTGGTGGCCATATCCTCAACTTTGTTGCGGTTGCTGGCGCGCATATCGAGCATGTAGTCGATCATCTTCTTGGTGATACCGGCGGGAATCTCGCAGACACCATCGGGGCCGCTGATAGCGACAACCTTGGCACCCAGCTCGGTGGCCTTGATGGCAGCACCCCAAGCCACGTTACCGAAGCCCGAGAGAGCAATCTTCTTACCCTTCATGGTGTCCTTCTGCTGCTTCACCATGCGCTCGACATAGTAGACAGCGCCGAAGCCGGTAGCCTCGGGACGGATGAGGGAACCACCCCAGCCGTAGCTCTTGCCGGTCAGAGCGCCGGTCGAGTGCTCACGGGCGAGTTTCTTGTACATACCGTACATGTAGCCAATTTCGCGGCCGCCGACACCCACGTCACCAGCGGGGCTGTCCTGATCGGGACCGATGTTGCGCCAGAGCTCATAGACGAAGGCCTGGCAGAAACGCATGATCTCAGCGTCGCTCTTGCCCATCGGGTCGAAGTCGGCACCACCCTTACCACCGCCGAGAGGCAGCATGGTGAGGCTGTTCTTGAAGATCTGCTCGAAGCCGAGGAACTTCAGCATCGACTCGTTCACCTTCGGGTGGAAACGGAGACCGCCCTTGTAGGCACCGAGAGCGGCGTTGTACTGCACGCGGTAGCCGAGGTTGACCTGGGTCTTGCCCTTATCGTCAACCCACACAACGCGGAACTTGAAGATACGATCGGGCTCCACAATGCGCTCGACAATCTTAGCAGCCTCGAACTCGGGGTGTTTGTTGTATTCTTCCTCGATGGTTTCCAGAACCTCGCGGACAGCCTGCAAGTACTCGTTTTCGCCCGGATGTTTGGCCTCCAGGTTGGCCATAATTTCTTTTACTTTCATAATATTGAATACTTTAGATGGTTAAATTATTTTTATTCAGTTCGGCAAATATACAAAATAATCTTTAATGCAAAAAATATTTTTGTTTTTAATTTATGGCAAGAGCATAATGTGTGTTACGTCCGCCTGAGGGCGCTTTAACCAACACCCCTTTTTCTATCAGCGATGTGATGTCGCGCAATGCCGTGTCGGGAGAACAATGGCATATCTTGGCCCATTTGCTACTGGTCAGGGGGCCTTCAAACCCGTCATACAAGCGGTTGATTATCTTCCGTTGACGTTCGTTGGTTTGTTTTTGCAAGTCAAAGCCCAATGCCGAAAGCATCCCAAGCAGCCTTGCCTGGCGTTCCTGCACCGAATTTAAGAGGGGTGATACTTGTGAATCATCCCACCTAAAATCAGGCCAGTCAGCATCTTGCCATATATTTATGGCGTTTTTACCATTATTATTCATACGGCAAATATACGAATTATTCTCCGCAATTGCGGAGAATAATAACTTTCCCCCACAAAAGTATTTTTTTGCATTGAAATGCAAATATTTTGATTTTTATTCGTATCTTTGCATTTGAATTCAAACTAACATTCGTATGGAAACAATAAAAAGGACTGCGTATCTCAAACAGTTGATGAAATGGCGCGACAAGCACGTTATCAAGATAATAACAGGTATACGCCGTTGTGGGAAAAGCACACTTATGATGCAGTTTCAGCAGCTGCTACGAGAGGAAAAGGTGAGCGAAAAACAGATTATTTCAGTCAATCTTGAGGACTTGGAGTTTGAAAACCTGAAAGATTATCGTGAGCTTTACCGCTATACCACAGCCCGAATGGTGTCTGGCAAGATGAACTACATATTTCTGGACGAAATACAATCGGTGGAGATGTTTCAGAAAGCAATAGACAGCCTGTTTCTGAAAGAGAATGCAGACATCTACCTGACAGGTTCCAACGCATATCTTCTTTCGGGTGAAATTTCCACACTGCTTTCGGGTCGTTACATAGAGATAGAGGTGCTTCCCTTCTCTATGAAAGAGTTTCAATCCACAACGAATGCTCGTGGTGAACAATTGTACCGTGACTACATCGGCAGTTCCTCATTTCCATACACAATCAACCTGTCTACCGGAACAGACCTTCGCCAGTATTTGCAGGGCATATACAGTACTGTCATTTTGAAAGATATTATGCAGCGAAGCCGTATGCAGGACAGCGACATACTGGAACGTGTCATCCGCTATCTGGCCGACAATATCGGTAATGTCACTTCATTGAAATCAATCGCCGACACAATGACATCTAATGGGAGAAAGAGCAGCCCGCATACTATAGAGAATTGCGTAAACGGGTTGCTCGACAGCTATATGTTTTATGCTGTCTCGCGTTATGATGTGCATGGCAAAGAACACTTGCGGGTGGGCAATAAGTACTATCTGGTGGATATCGGACTGCGTAACCTACTGCTTGGCATCCGACCCAACGACTTCGGACACATCTTGGAGAATATTGTTTACCTTGAGTTACGACGTCGTGGCAATCAGGTGTTTGTCGGAAAGGTAGGGAAGCAAGAGGTCGACTTTGTGTGTCTGAATGGCGAGGATACTGCATACTATCAAGTCGCCTTGAGTACACGCGAAGAATCAACCTTGCAACGGGAATTGTCTCCTTTGGAATCGATCAAAGACCATTACCCCAAATACCTGCTGACACTCGACACTGACCCTAAGTCATCTCACAATGGCATCCAGAAACTCAATGTCATCGACTGGCTACTGCAATAACAGATTCTCCGCATATTTGCGGAGAATAATATATTTTTTCTCCGCAAAAGCATTTTTCCATTGGCAATCCGTCGGTGGTCCGTCGGTGATGTCTCGACGAAATCGTCATTTATTTCCCTTGCTGCTATTGCAGGCTCTGCATAATAGGCGGGCATTTGTCAACACGGTTCGTCCGCCTTTGCTCCAGGGATTGATGTGGTCTACGGTCAGCTCGTCGGCCGCGAAATGCTGGTGGCACCTTGTACACTCGTACAATCCCTCCGCATTGGGTTTCTGCTCCGCAAGCAATTTCTCCTTGTCATCTACAGTGAACAGGCGTTTCGGGTCAACATGCAAATCTTCGACAATGCCGAGAATCATTGCCTCAATATCCTCCTCCTTACTGGGCGACAGCTTGTATCCCTCGCTCTTGATGAATGCGTTGCAGTCCTTGCATATTGCATCCTTGTGCTGTTGCCAGATGGTGCGGTCTTTTATGTACTTTACTGCGAGCTTAAACTTCAGCACATTGCCAATCTTGGATGCATCGCCAAACACGTCGCGAATGAAGCCAATATAAGGCTTTATCTTCTTCACCTCATCATTGAACGACTTATCTTTATTCTGCTGCACATAGTCGTCCAACTCGCTCCGTTTTGGAAAAACGTTGTTGTTGCGCACATAATAGATGTATTCAAGCAGGCGGTACTTGTTATCTCCGCGGTCAACAGTCGCATAGGGCAACACCTTGCGAACATTGGAGTCTTGTGCGAAGTAGTCGTTTAGTCCTTCAAGATAATCCCCATGATATAATCCGTTTAGCACCTCGAACTTTGAGAGCGGGACACCCAGCGTGTTGATGCGCTTGAATATCATGCGTTTCTTTTTCTCGTTGCCACTACATATAATAGTAGTGAGTTCTGTATTGTCCACCACTTGCTGCAAGTCGCAGTCGTAAGCGTAGGCTTTCCATGTCTTACCCTCATACTGAAGGTTGCCCTGCTTGAACTTCTTGATGGCTTCGATGCGTTGCTTTCCATCGAGAACCTCAAGTATTCCATCTTCTCGCTGCCAAAGATAGAACGCTGGCAGGGGTATGCCATTGTAGATGCTGTCAATTACCAAAGCCTGTTTCTCTGCATCGTAGACAATATTCCGTTGCAGTTCTATGTCGCTGATGATAACACCATTGACAACCTTTTCATATAGTTCTTTTACTGTCATCATTTATTCCTCCTTTCTGCGTTTGATAACCATCCTGTCCCACAGTCTGCGATAGTGTTTGTTCTCTTCGGCAAGGTAAAATCGTCCGCGACCACCGCCTGTGTAAACAGCATCGGCCTCAACCAATGGCTTTAATGGCTTACTTAATTGGCTGCTCGACCCTATAATCTCAAACTGCTTGGGATTGTATTTCTGCATAAAAGTAATGGGAACACCCATCTCACCATAATAATCGTTTGGAATATCCGCCACTGACAATACTGAAATGGCATCATAATTCACGTACTTTGGATATTTCTCTGGATTCTCATAGTAGGATGCTGTCAGGGTTAATTCTTTAGTTTGAGGGTCCACTTGCATGTTAGTGTACCAAAGACAACTACGGGGTGTATTGTGCTGTTTGGGTAGGGTTGTCCCGTCGGGACGTTTAAATCCACTCAAATGATAATGATAGCCAATGCGTATTTTCCCCTCTTGGAAATAACGCATAACCTTTTTCTCCGTCGGAGCGGTTTGCGGCCCAATTACCAAAAACTCCTTCCCATTCTTTATCATCAGGTCGATAAATTCATCGAACTGACTGAACGGAGGGTTTGTAATGATAACATCATAGTAACTATAATCAATATCCTCATACCGGACACCTTCGTTTGTCTGCGGATTATAACCACTCACACTAATTGACTTAATGCCCCACTCTTCAGCCTGATTCAGCAGGTAATAGACAAACTGACACTTCACCCTGTCCATGCGTTTCTCTATCTTCTCACGAGTTTTAGCGATGTCAATATTCTTAATTGTTCCTTCTGCAGCAAATAGTCCCCGGCCTAAAACATAACCCTCTTCCTTATAGACAATTTCTTCGTTGTAACTTTCGTCCCAATCACAGGGGCACAGGATACGTTTCCCACGTAATTGCGGCAGATAAAGACTAACCTCATCTGCAATGTCTTGGAACAACGTGTAGTATTCGTCGTCTCTTTTCTTTTTGCTGCCTTGCAGCCGTGATGTTCGTGTAACCATTGGGTTGTTGTTAGTTATACGTTCTGCTATTCTTTTCGAACGTACAGCTAACCCAAACACCCAAACAAAAAACGTGGACATCTTCCTTGTCCACGTCCTTGGGTGTTTGGCCTAACCCGTTACATACAGACAATTCAGATATCCACATATGCGGACATCTGCTTTATTCTATATGTAACGTCTATCTGTGGCCAAACTTCAAGGACGTTCTCCGAATAAGCAAATGCTTTTCTTGCTTACAGCTTTCGCTCTCGAAAGCGACTGCAAAGATATGAAGATTATTTCATACGGCAAAATTTTTTATTTATTCCGCTGCGCGTAATCCAAAAATCCAGATAAAAAATTTACAAGATTTACAGGATTACCGCCGGAGGCAGGGAGGTAAAAAAACGGTGGTAAAAATTAGGTCGTGCACGACCTAAATGGGTAGTCGGTAACCTGTGGTCGGTGGTCGGTTCGACCTTTGAATGGACCCTAAAACGGCTCTTTGTCGGACAAAAACAGGCAAAAGCGGCAATTCCTGTTGCTAATAATCATATTATAAGCTAATTAAATGCCATTTTGCCATCAGCATCACTACGGACCCCCTCCGACTGTGGTCCGACTCAAGTCCGAGTCAACTCCGACTGATGTCCGACTGCAGTCGGACAAAAGGCGGTGTTGATACGTGGTTGACACGGATATATCGCGCACGACATAATTTGGTAGTCGGCGGTCAGTAATCAGTAGCTGGTCGGGGGGCTATTTTTCCAGCAGGTCGAGGCTGTAGTGGAGGCCGACGTTTTGGCGGCGGGCACGGGCCATTTTGATAATGAGGTAGGCGCAGGCGATGAGGTTGCGCAGCTCGCTGAGGGGCTCGGTGAGGACGCTGCGGTTGTATAGGTCCTCGGTCTCGCGGAAGATGAGGTTCAGTCGGTCGAAGGCGCGCTGCAGACGCAGGTCGCTACGCACGATGCCGACATAGTTCCACATGATCTCCTGCAGCTCCTTCTTGGTCTGCGTGATGAGCACCATCTCCTCGTTGAGCACCATGCCCTCGGCGTTCCAATCGGGAATCTGATTATTTGGAGTATTCCGATTATTCTGAATACTCTGAATAGCCGCTTGCGCGGCGTTGTGGGCGTAGACAACGGCTTCGAGCAGCGAGTTGCTGGCCAGGCGGTTGCCGCCATGGAGGCCGGTACAGGCGCACTCGCCGGCTGCGTAGAGGTGGTGGATGGAACTTTCGCCATTGCGGTCCACCTTGATGCCGCCACATTGGTAGTGGGCTGCGGGGCGGATGGGGATCATGTCGCGCGTGATGTCGATGCCGATAGAGAGGCACTTGGCATAGATGGTGGGGAAGCCCTCGATGAGGTGCTTCTTGCCGATGCCGCGGGCGTCGAGGTAGAGGTAGTCCTTGCCGCTGAGCTTCATCTCGTTGTCGATGGCGCGGGCCACAATGTCGCGCGGCGCGAGGCTGAGGCGCTCGTCGTATTTCTGCATAAATTCCTTCCCGTCGCGGTCTTTGAGTACGGCACCGGCACCGCGCATGGCCTCGGTGATGAGGAAGGCGGGTTTCTCGGCGGGGTTGTAGAGGCTGGTGGGGTGGAACTGCATGAACTCCAAGTCGCTGAGCACGCCGCGGGCACGGTGCACCATGGCCACACCGTCGCCGGTGCTGATGACCGGCGTGGTGGTGGTGCTGTAGACGTTGCCCATGCCGCCGGTGGCCAGCAGGGTCACCTTGGCCAGGTAGGTGTCGATGCGGTTGGTGTCGCAGTCGAGGGCGTAAACACCGTAGCACTCGATGTCGGGCGTGTGCTTGGTGACACGCTGGCCGAGGTGGTGCTGGGTGATGATGTCGATGGCGAACTGCCGCTCCTTGATTTCAATATTGGGATGACGACGTGCAGCCTCGAGCAGGCCGCGCTCAATCTCCTCGCCGGTATTGTCCTTGTGGTGCAGGATGCGGAACTCGGAGTGGCCGCCCTCGCGGTGCAGGTCGAACTTGTCGCCCTTGCGGTCAAGGTCGAAGTTCACACCGTATTGCACCAGCTCGCGGATACGGTCGGGAGCCTCGCGGATAGTCATCTCCACCACCTCGCGGTCGCAGATGCCGTCGCCCGCCACGAGGGTGTCGTGGATGTGCTTGTCGAACGAGTCGCTGTCGTACATCACCGCAGCGATGCCGCCCTGGGCGTAGCGTGTGGAGCCCTCGGCGGCGTCACCCTTGGTGAGGATGCACACCTTGCCGTAGGGGGCCACCTTGAGGGCGAAACTGAGGCCGGCGATGCCGGAGCCTACCACAAGAAAATCAACTTCGTAGCGCATTATGTTAATGATGAATGATGAGTGATGAATGATGAGCGCCCACCTTCACGAAATAGAGGCCGTCGGGCAGGGTGCTGACGTCGAGGGTGATTGTCTGATTGCCTGATTGCTTGATTGCCTGAGTAAACACGGTGCGGCCCGTCACATCCAAGACACTCACCTCGCCAGGCTCCGCAACACTGATATTCACCCACTCGCTGGCGGGGTTGGGATAGAGGTTGAGGGGCTCGCTGTCGGGCTCGTCGATGCCGGTGAGCGATACGAAGTGGGCCACATAGGTAGCGTTTCCGGTGACGGTGATGGTGCGCGGGTTGGCAGCGCTTCCGTCGCTCCAGCGCACAAAGCGGTAGCCGTCGTAGGGATGGGCCTCGAGGGTGACAGTGGTGCCGAGCGGATAGATGCCGCCGCCGCTGACGGTGCCCATCGAACTGTTGCCGCTGAAAGCGTTAATGGTGTAGCGCACCTCCTGTGAGGTGACGCACTGTATGAGCCACGAGTAGGGCAACGTGGGAGCTATGCTGTTCAGGTGTCCCCAATTGGTGCCATCGGCCGAGAGCCAATCGCTGTTGGGGTCGCCCATGTAGTTGCATCCCATAGCGGGGTACACGATGTCGGGATGGTAGAAGACCACCCAGAGGTTCTGCGCGGTGTTGATGTGGAAGAGGCTGTCGGGTGTGCAGCCGAACCAGCCGATTTGCGTGGAGTCGAAGGTGTAGGTATGGGTGTAGACAAGCTGTCCGGGGGCCTGGGTGCCGCCCTGGTAGAGGTTCATCGTGTACTCACCACCCTCCATCACATAGAGGAGCACGTTGTTGAGATAGCGGCGTCCAGGAAGGTAGGCCGACGGGAGCATGATGCCCCAGTAGGTGCCTGTCTCGTTGTAGCCCACGCTGCCGACGACAGGGCGGTCGAGGCAGTAGGAGACGGTGTCGCCCTGGGTATAGTCAACCACATGCACAGTTAGCGTGTCGTATGCCACATCATTGGTGGTAGTGGCTGTGGCGATGACGTTGTAGGTGCCGGGGGTATTCCAAAGACCCACCACCGAGGAGCCTGTTTCCGAAGAGGTAGTCATGCCCTGCAGCGTCCATGTGACGATGGCGCCTGCGGTAGCGCTGGCGGTGAGGGGAAGGCCTTCGCCCACAGCCACCTGGTCGTAGCCGTCGATGCGGACGACGGGCGGCGGCAGTGTCTGCGAAGTGATGCAGCGTATCATCCACGAGTTGCTGTAGTTGTAGTCGGACAGATGGCCCCAGGTGAGGCCGTCGTCGAGCGAAATCCAGTCGCTGTTGGTGTCGCCCGTGTAGGCACAGGCAGCTGCCGGATAGAGCAGTTGCGGTGCCGAGAAGGTGACCCAGAGGTTCTGCATGCCGTCGAGGGTCACGGGATCGATGAGTGGTATGTGCTGCCAACCTGTCTGCCCGGGGGCGAAGGTAACCGTCTGGGTATATACCTGCGTGTCGGGGGCGGTGGTGCCACCCTGCCACACGTTGAGGGTGTATTCGCCGGTGTTCTCCACATAGAGCATCACCTCCTGCAGGTAGTTGTGTCCCGACACCTGCGCCTGCGGGAACATGACGCCCCAATCAACGATGTGGTTGTTGCCCCAATCGTTGGTGTGAGGCTGGTCACCGCAGTAGCTGAGGGTGTCGTCAGCGCTTTTGCTGTCGCCGGCCATCGCGTAACGGCTGCCTGCCAGCACGGGCAGCGTCAGCAACACCGACAGCAAAAGCAACAAACTCTTTTTCATCATATCCATCATATTTGTTTTCCTATATAACACTTATCCACAGGCGTTTGCAAACACCTGATTTCTGCGGATAACAAGTGCAAATATACACTTTTTTTTACATTCGCGGCAGGAAGCGTACGTCGGCGGGGCTGATGAGGCCGAGGCTGATGGCTTTGGCCACACGGGCGGCGCTCTTGTTGACGATATCCAGACGGCGCGAGAGGTCTTTCTGGCGCTCCTGGATGGCCTTGTCGCTCTCGCCCAGCTGGTTCGATATCTCGGCAGCGGTGCAGCCGGCAGCCTCGAGCAGCAGCAGGCGGCGCTCGGTGTCGCTGAGGTTGAAGTCGAGGTCGTGGGTGGCCACGATGCTGAAATAGCGCTCGGCAGCCTCCTTGAGGGTGAGCATGACGGGGTAGTTGAAGTAGAAACGCTCGCCACGCTCGAGGCAGGCGATGGCGCGCAGGATATTCTCGATGCTGAAACCGCCCACGGCATTCTTGCTGACGAAGGCCGAAGCACCAAGGCTGAGGGCCTCCATGACCACGCGTCCGATGTCGTGCAGACGTCCCAGACGGTCCTCCTCGCCGGGCAACGGCGCGTCGAAACGGCCCGAGAAGATGATAATCTTCACCTCGGGGTAGCGTTCGTGGATGCGGCGCGCGACGAGCAAGCCTCCGGTGGGCTCGCCCTGGAACTCCATGTCGACCAGCAGGTAGTCGGGCGGCGGGGTGTTCTCGAGGGCCGCCGTCAGCGACGGACCGTCGGCGAAGGTCTCCACCATCTCCACACGGCGCATCACGCTACCGTCCTCGTTGCCGCTCTCCACCTGAGCGAAGGACCGTTCGCTCCCTTCGGTCGCGTTCGAGCCTCGCTCATTCATCTCCATCTTGACGACTTTTCTTATCAGTGGCTCGTCGTCGACCATCATCACCCTGATGTTGTCCATTGGTTGGGTTTAAGGTTTAAAGTTTAAGGTTTAAGGGGTGCTGCCAGCAACACGTGCATCGTGGTGCCTTTGCCGGGTTCGCTCTCGACCCACAGCTTGCAGCCGCGTCGCGTCAGGTCGTCGTGCTTCTTGATGATGTAGCGGCAAAGGATAAGTCCGAAACCGTGCTCGCCCTGCACCTCGCGGTCGGCCCTGAAGAGGCTCTCACGCTGCTCGGCGGTCAGGCCGCATCCCGTATCGCCGACCGTAATCTCCACGAACATTTCCCCGTTTTCCTCTCTCCGTTCCATGCTCTCCACCCTCACACTCCCTTCGGTGGTGTGCTGCAGAGCGTTGGTCACCAGGTTGCGTAGCAGGATGGTCGTCAGCAGGCGGTCGCCGTAGACCTTCAGTCGTGTAGGCTCGAAGTGCAGGCTGACACCGGCACTCGGGCGGATGACCTGGCCGCGCACCTCGTCCAGCACCTCCTGCAACGGGAACACCGAGGCGCTGAAAGTCAACCCCGAGGGGATAGACAGCTTGGTCCAATTCTTGATATTGTCGAAGGTGCGCAGCAGCTGCTCCAGCACCTCGCTCCGCAATTCGGGGCTGAGGTTGGGGCTGCGCAGGTAGCCGATAAAGGGACTCACATCGTGGCGCATCACACTCAAACAGGTCTCCACGTTGGCAATGCGCTCCACATCGCGCCGCTTGGCGGCCTCGAGCTGCTGCTTCTCGCGCCGCAGGCGCCTGATACTGAGCGCCAGCTGAACCGTCATCACCAGCAGTATCACCAGCAGCACACTCATCACCATGGCGGTGCGCGTCGTCCAGCGGCTGCGGTTGCGGGCGGCGCTGAGCGTCTGCTGCAACACAAAGTCCTCCTGTTCGCTCTGCTTGATGTGGTCCTGCAAATCCACATAGTGTTCATACCAACGCCTGTTCTCGTCGGCACTCTTGGCCATGCGGCTGCGTATCAGCACGTCGAAGTAGCCCAACTCCATCTTGGGGGCCGCAAAAGGCTTCCAGGTGCCCCGCAGCGCGCGCCAATCGTTCAGCACCTCGTGAGCACGCAACGTGTCGCTAATCAACAGCGCATAGCGGGCTGTCGATATAGTGCCGCCCAGCATCTGGTAGGGGTCGCCGTAGTCGAAGAACACCTCGCGGGCAGCGTCATAGAGGGCCAGCACACTGTCGGGCGGCACCGACCCCGGGAGGCTCTTCAGCGCCGACGCCATCATCTGCAACGTGTTGGCGTAGTGGTAGGGACAGAAGACCGTAGGACCCAAGTCGAGCAGGCGGAAATTCTCGTCGCAGTAGTCGAGGGCCACGTTGCTCTCGCCGGCGCTCTGCCAGCCGTAGGCCAGCGCATAGTTGAGCGCCATATCCTGCGCATAATCCACCTTCAGCCGTCCACGCTGCGCCTCCACCTCCTCGAGCAGCGTGCGCACATCGGCCTCGCGCCCGTCGCGATAGTGGTAGTTGAGCACCAGCATGGTGATGTAATACTCGCTCTGGGCGTAGTTGTAGAGCAGGTGGTCGCGGTTGCGCTCCAGCACGCCGCTGCGCCCAATGTCGTAGAGCAGGTGGTAGGAGTCGGCAATGCGGCAGTCGCGCTGCAGCAGACGGGCGAGCGTCAGGTCGTGGATGACCCACTCGATATCCCCGTTGCGCATCGTCTTGACCCTCAATCCGACGGTCTTGTCCAGCCGGTCAAGCATCAGCTTGGCGCTGGCGTAGTCGCTCATCTGGTAGTAGGCAAAAGCCATGTTGTTCAACGCACGCAGGGTGCCGTCCACATAGTCGGGCAGCGAATCCTGTATATACTGCAACGCACGCTGCGACAGTGCTATGCAGCTGTCGGGCTCGCGGTAGCGGTTGACGAAAGCCTCCTTGTTCAGTCGGTCGACGCGCGAGCGCTGCAGCGGGTCCACCTCGTCCTGTTTCTGGCAGGCCACAAGCAGCACAAGCGCCGCCACAAGGAGCATTTTTACATAGAATTTCATGGTGCAAAGATACACAGAATATTTAAAACCACCTAATTTTTTTTATTTTCACGCCTGAAGCATAGCGGGTAAACCCGACCGTTCATCAAACATTGAACATCAGTTCTTCAACAGTTCTTCAAAAAAAAGTTGAAGAACTGTTGAAGAACTGATGGTAAACGGTAGGCGAAAAGACGGTGTTGGGTACTACTTTTCATTGCCCGTTCTTCGGTCGTTCTTCGGTCGTTCTTTGCTTTTTTCCAAAGAACGACCGAAGAACAGCCGTAGAAATGTCGAAAAACAGTCGGACCGACGGCATAGGCTTGTAGATTGCGCCTTGGACAGTAGCCCATACATTTACAAAATAGGAACTAAGAACCAGGCAGTTGCGCTTTTTGTTGCAAAATAATTTGGTCGGTTCGGAAAATGTTCGTACTTTTGCACTCCGAAACCAGAAAAGGTTGCTCGACTACGCTCGCACACTTTTCGGTTCAAAAAGGTCGTTTGGCCGAGGGGCTAGGCACAGGTCTGCAAAACCTGCTACTCCGGTTCAAATCCGGAAGCGACCTCACAGGAAGAGACGCCAAAATGCGTCTCTTTTTTTATTTCCCGACTGTCGTCGTAATCCATAAATCTCAATAATAACAGGATATATAGATTACGCCGCAGGCGGGAGAATAATCAATGATTTCGCGAAGCGGGATTGTTTTTCCAGAAGCGCGACGTGATGTCGTTCAGGTGGCCTCCGTCCACACGGTAGAGCCGTTGGTTGGTGCGCGGACTTTTCAGGGGGCCGAGGTGCGACAGGTAGGGACCAAGCTTGATATAGTCGAAGTTGCTGAGGCTCACCTGCGGCGAGAGCAGCGTGCGGCCACTCCACCAGGCCAGATGCAGCCGTGGGAAACGGCTGCGCAGGCTACCGGCCAGCGCGTTGACCTCGGAGGGCTGTGCGTCGCCACCCATGAGGCTGAGGCAGGTGACCCCGCTGGGGCTGTGACGGAGCATACACTCCACCGCGTCGGCAGTCAATGGCTCGCCTACATCGCCCCAGAGGTGCTTCGAGTGGCACCCCGGACAGCGGCAGGGACAACCCGAGAGGTTGACGGCCAGCGTCACCTCATCGGGTATCTCCTGGAAGACGATGTCTGTGTCGACGTATCTCAGCATTATTTTTAGTTTTAAGTTTTAAGCTGTAAGTTTTAAGTAGCTACGCTGGCCGCGGCAGCTCACTTAAAACTTAAAACTTACAGTTCACAGCTCCTTTGCATAATATCTGCGGCTGGCTTCCTCCTGACGCGGCTTGCTGAAGTTGGACACGCGGCGCAGGTAGCCGATGACGCGGGTCAGATAGTCGACATTCTTGGAGTGGCACTTGGGGCACTCCTTGAGGTAGCGCTTGTCGATGTGGCCACACTCGTTGCAGATGGTGTTGGGGATATTGAAGGTGAAGTAGTTGCAACCCTCCTTGGCGGCCACCTCGAGCAACTGCATGTATTGCTGCTGGCTGAGGTGCTCCTCGAGGTTGCAGTGCAACGCCGAACCGCCAGTGAGGTGCTCGATGTAGGGGGCTCCGTGCAGACGGAACTTGTCAAGCACCGTGAGGCTGGTGTCTTCGACGATGTAGAAGTAGCTGTTGTAGCAGTCGCGCGGCACAAAGTAGCCGTCCTCACGGTCCCACTTGGCGTGCTTCACGCCCACATTCTCGGCCGGTATCATCTCGCAGTTGAACATCACCTCCTTGGTGCGATACTCTTTGTTCTTCTTCTCCACCAGGCCGAGGATTGTCTGCACGAACTCGCGATACTGCGGGTTGTCGTTGATGGGGATGCCCATAAACTCGGCCGCCTCGACCAAGCCGTTGACGCCGATGGTGAGGTACTGTCGCGCGATGTTGATATAGCCGGCATCGAAGAGCGGCAGCATCCCGTGGGCCTGCAACTCCTTGAGGTTCTCGTTGTAGGCCAGCTGCACCTTGTGGCAGAGGTCGATAATGTCGGTGAGAAACTCCTTGTAGTCCTTGCCGTTGTTGACGGCATACTGTATGCAGCGGTTGAGGTTGATGGTGAGCACGCTCTTGCTGCCCGTGCTGACGCCGCCGGCACCGAGGGTGTAGCTGAAGCCGTTGTCGGTGATTTCGTTGCGCAGACGGCAGCAGCTGCTGAGCGAGTCGGCATTGTCGCTGATATAGGTGAAGAACGAGTGACCTTCGGCATACATCTCGGCGGTGAACTCGGCCATCTCCTGATCCACGAAGTGGCCGTCCTTGTCATAAAGCAAGGCCATCGTCTCCACGGGGAAGGTGAGCACTGTCTTGGTGCGCTCGATATTGAACCAGCGCATGAAACGCTTCTGCAACCACTTGAGGCCCTCCCAATCGGGCTCGCTGCCGTCGGGGAAACGGAACTCGCCGAAGAGGCTCTCGAAATAGGGCTGGTCGTAGTAGGCAATATTCCAGAACACCGATTGATAGTTGCGTGCACCGGTGGGTTGGTTGAGCGAGTAGACAATCTGCTCGAAGCAGTCGGTGATGACCTTGTCCATCGTCTTCTGCTTCAGGCTGAGGTCGACCACACGGTCGGGCTCCTTCCAATAGTCCTTGCCGTAGTCCTTCTGGATGAAGTAGTTGAGATACATCAGGAACTCGGGCGTTGCACAGGCGCCGCTGAGCATACTGCTGACCATGAAGACCATATTGATGAAACCGCCGCAGTAGGACTTGAGGTTGGTGGGAGCCGTGCTGTTGCCACCAATGCTCATGGTGCCGCCCAGCAGCCAGGGATACATGGTGATAGAGGCACAGTAGTTGGCCAGCGAAGTCTCGTCGTTCTTATAGATGAAATGGTGCGTCAGCAGGTCCAAATAGCGGTTGGCCATCTCCTTGCCGTACATCTGCTTGATACGGTCGGTCAGCAGACGGCGGTTGAGGCGGATAAAGTTCGACTTGGGCAACTCGCCAATCAGCGTGGCTATGTTCTTGTGCTCCACATTGGCATTGGCGTCGTACTTGCTGCCGGTGGCGGCGTTGGCGGCGTCCACATAGTCGGACAGGAAGTGCAGCTTCTCCAACGTCTCGCGGTCCTCGGTGTGCTGCTGGCGATAGAGCATAAAACTCTTGGCCACAGCATAGTAACCCTCCTGCATCAGCGCCACTTCCACCTGGTTCTGTATCTCCTCGACGGTGATGCCGTTGTGAATGTCGAGGTGCGCCAGGATCTTCGACAGGCGCCCCAAGTCGACCGGTTCCTGCACCGAGTCGAAGGCCTTCAGGATGGCGTTCATAATCTTGTCGAGCGAAAAGCGCTCGGCCTGACCGTCACGTTTTGTGATTGAGAATGTACTTGTTTCCATTATGTTATGTGCTTTGATTCGCGAAAGCTTCTCTCTCCAACCCTGGCAGGTCTCCTGGCTTCACCACCGGCATGCACGCCTTCTCGGAGCTCCGACGGCCCCAATGACATATTGCGCATACCTTTACGGATGTTACAGTTGCGCGTCAGCCCGTGATTTTCACACGGTTCCCTATTGTCCGCACCAGGCGGACCACGGTTGTTTTGACGCTGCAAAGATACACCCTTTCCGCCGACCCCACAAATAAAGTTCTCAACCTCACCTGTTGAAAAACAATCTTCTCCGTGCTATTTCTCGCTCACAGTATTTTTCAACTTCGACAATAAAAAACTTTTTGAAAAAAAATCTCTCTATATCGGAAAAAAGTCGTATTTTTACACCCAGAAAAATATGAAAGAAAAACGTTGGATTATTAGACAAGACCATGATTTAGAGACTGTTGAAAATCTTGCTGCATCGCTTGGCGTTGACCGAATCATCGCCACACTGCTCGTAGAGCGGGGAGTTAAAACGTTTGAGGAGGCGCGCCGGTTCTTCCGTCCGGGGCTTGACCAGATTCACGACCCCTTCCTCATGAAAGGAATGAAACAGGCGATCGACCGCATCAACGAAGCCATCAAGAACAGAGAGCGCATCATGGTTTACGGCGACTACGACGTCGACGGCACGTCGGCCGTAGCGCTGGTTTACTCCTACCTCAAGGAGCTGAACCGCAATATCGACTTTTATATACCCGATCGCGAACGCGAAGGTTACGGCATCTCCTATCAAGGCATCGACTACGCGCGCGAAACAGGCGTGAAACTCATTATCGCCCTCGACTGCGGCATCAAGGCCGTCGACGAGATGGCCTACGCCGCACAACACGGCATCGGCTTCATCATCGGCGACCATCATCTGCCGGGCGATGTGGTACCCGCCGCCGTCGCCGTGCTCGATCCCAAACAGGCCGACTGCCCCTACCCCTACAAAGAACTCAGCGGCTGCGGCATTGGCTTCAAAATCGTGGAGGCCCACCTCGAGCAGCAACTCGGCGTGCGCCTGTGCGATATGCCCGAACAACTCGACGACCAACGCCGCCAGCGGCAGGAGGAGCTGAAATTGAAGCTCCTGAAATACCTCGATCTGGTGGCCGTCTCCATCGCTAGCGACATCGTGCCCATCATGGGCGAAAACCGTGTGCTGGCCTTCTTCGGCCTCCGTGTGCTCAACACCAAACCCCGTCCCGGTATCGAGGCCATCCTCAAATACGGCCATGTCGACCGCCGCAAAGCCGACGCAGACCTGGCTGACACCACCGAGCCGGCCGACAAAACCAAGAATGGCTACTTCGAGAAAGAGCTCACCATCAGCGACCTGGTATTCCTTGTGGGGCCCCGCATCAACGCCGCCGGCCGTATCCGGTCGGCCTTCGACAGCGTGCGCCTCATGCTCACCGACGACCCCGTCATCGCCCGTCAGCTGGCCGACGACATCAACACCTACAACCTCGAGCGCAAAGATCTCGACACCAGCGCCACCGAGGAAGCCAAGCGCCGCATCGACAACGACCCCTTCTACCAGGGACGGCAGTCGCTGGTGCTCTACGACCCCTCGTGGCACCGCGGCGTGGTGGGCATCGTGGCCAGCCGCATCGTCGAGGCCTACAACAAGCCCGCCATCGTCTTCACCGAAGGCAGCGACGGCCTCATCACCGGCTCGGCACGCTCGCTCAAGGAGTTCGACGTGCACGAGGCCCTCGAGAAATGTGCCGATCTGCTGGAGCACTTCGGTGGCCACAAGAGCGCTGCGGGTGTGAGCCTCCGCAAAGAGAACATGCGCGCCTTCCTCGACCGTTTCGAGCAATTGGTGCGCGAGAACATCGGCACCGAGGAGGTCATCCCTGAAGTGGAGGTCGACGCCGAGTTAGGCTTCTCGCAGATTACCCCCAAGTTCCTGCGCATCCTCAAACAGTTTGCCCCCTTCGGACCTGACAACAACGTGCCCGTCTTCGTCAGCCGCGAGCTGGTCGACACCGGCGGCGCCCGCATCGTGGGCAGCAACCACCTCAAATTCTACGCCATCCCCATCGCCGAGCGCACCGCCCCCTACCCCGCCATCGCCTTCCAGCAGGGCGAAGCCCTTACGCGCATGCGCCACGGGGACCTCTTCGACCTCTGCTACCAACTCGAGGAGAACTATTGGCGCGGCAAGACCGAGATACAGCTCAACGTCAAAGACATCAAATTCGTAGAATAGTATACCCTCACCCCTGACAGGCGCCGCCGGAACCCATCTCGACGACGCCTGTGCTTTTTTCTGTTGTGGAGCGACTCCCCCGATGCTGTCTCGAGGTCATCCCGAGGCTATCCCGAGGGGATGGGGAGCAAAAACGAACAAGTGAATTGCTTGTAAACTATTTTGGTACCAAGATAAATATTAAGGATAATATTTATATATAATTTTAGCAGACATCAAAAACAAAGAATTCACCTGTTCACTTGTTCACCTGTTTTGCCTCGCAGCCACCATCCCTTGGGCGGAATATTGCCACCACGGATGCTGGACAATATTTTGCGGGATTTCACGTTATAGGTCAAAATTATTGATACTTATGGCAGACGACAAAAAGATTATCTTCTCGATGGTGGGCGTGGGCAAACTGATACCGCCCAGCCGCCAGATTCTGAAAGACATATACCTTAGCTTCTTCTACGGAGCCAAAATCGGCATCATCGGCCTCAACGGCTCGGGTAAGTCGAGCCTAATGAAGATTATCGCCGGCGTGGACAAGGACTACCAAGGCGAGGTGGTTTTCTCACCGGGATACAGCGTCGGCTACCTCGAGCAGGAACCGCAGCTCGACGACACCAAGACCGTCAAGGAGGTGGTGCAGGAGGCCGTGCAGGAGACAGTCGACCTGCTGAAAGAATACGACGAGGTGAACAACGCCTTCGCCGAGCCCGATGCTGACTTCGATAAGCTCATCGCCCGTCAGGGCGAGCTGACCGAGCTGCTGGAAGCCCACGACGCCTGGAACCTCGACCAGAAGCTGGAGAGGGCGATGGACGCCCTGCGCTGTCCCGACGAAGACCAGCTGGTGAAGAACCTCAGCGGCGGCGAACGCCGCCGTGTGGCCCTCTGTCGTCTGCTCCTGCAGGAACCCGACATCCTGCTGCTCGACGAGCCCACCAACCACCTCGATGCCGAGAGCATCGACTGGCTGGAACAGCACCTGCAGCAATACAAGGGCACCGTCATCGCCGTCACTCATGACCGCTACTTCCTCGACCACGTGGCCGGCTGGATACTGGAGCTGGATAGGGGCGAGGGCATCCCCTGGAAAGGCAACTACAGCAGTTGGCTTGAGCAGAAGACCGCCCGTCTGGCCATGGAGGAGAAGCAGGAGAGCAAGCGCCGCAAGACGCTGCAACGCGAGTTGGAGTGGGTACGCATGGCCCCCAAAGCCCGTCACGCCAAAGGAAAGGCCCGTCTGGCCGCCTACGACCGCCTGCTCAACGAAGACGTGAAGGAGAAGGAGCAGAACCTCGAGATATTCATTCCCAACGGCCCCCGTTTGGGCAACAAGGTGCTGGAGGTCAACGGCGTCAGCAAAGCCTATGGCGACAAGCTGCTTTACGAAAACCTCACCTTCTCGCTGCCGCCTGCCGGCATCGTAGGCATCATAGGCCCCAACGGATGCGGCAAAACGACCCTCTTCCGTCTCATCATGGGCTTGGAACAACCCGACAGCGGCACCTTCGAGGTGGGCGAGACGGTCAAGATTGGCTACATCGACCAGCAACACGCCGAGATTGACCCCGAGAAGAGCGTCTACGAGATGATCAGCGGCGGCAACGAGAACCTGCAGGTGGGTGGTCGTCTGGTCAACTCACGCGCATATATCTCCCGATTTAACTTCAGCGGCACCGACCAAAGCAAGAAAGTGGGCGTGCTCAGCGGCGGCGAACGCAACCGCCTGCATCTGGCGCTGACGCTCAAGAGCGAAGCCAACGTGCTGCTGCTCGATGAGCCCACCAACGACATCGACGTCAACACCATGCGCGCCTTGGAGGAGGGCCTCGAGAACTTCGCCGGCTGCGCTGTGGTCATCAGCCACGACCGTTGGTTCCTCGACCGTATCTGCACCCATATCCTGGCCTTCGAGGGCGACTCGCAGGTCTACTTCTTCGAGGGCGGCTACACCGAATACGAGGAGAACCGCAAGAAGCGCCTCGGTGACGACACCCCGCACCGCATCCACTACAAGAAACTGAAAGCATAAGAGAGAGCCCCCTGCCACTTGGCAGGAGGCTTTCCTTCTTAGGCTTCTCAACCAAGAATAGACATTTTTTTCACTCTGCAAATCAGAGCCAAAACACTATGACAAAAGGACAATACAGCGCACAGGTAATCTGAGCCTCCCCTTCGAGTACATCGGCCACGGCGAGCTCGGTTAACCTTCGGAACAACCTCGGGACAACCTCGGGATACCCTCGGGGCGCCAGCTCCCCATAGCGAAAGACACCCAACAAACAGAGCAAAAGAAAAAGGGATGCTCCATTTGGGGCATCCCTTGCTGTTTCTGTTGCTGTTTCCGCTTACTCTTCCTCGGCAGCGGCTTCCTCGTAGGCCTTGAGGAGGGCCTGCTGGACGTCGGCGGGGACGAGCTCGTAGCTGCTGAAGGTCATGGTGAAGGTACCGCGGCCGCTGGTGAGCGAGCTCAGGGCGGTGCAGTAGCGGTTCATCTCGGCCAAGGGGGCTTTGGCTTTCAGGGTGGTGTACTTACCCTCGGCATCCATACCCATGACGATGGCGCGGCGACCCTGCAGGTCGGTCATCACGCCTCCCTGGCTCTCGGTCGGGACGGTGACGGCGACGTCGTAGATAGGCTCCTTAAACTTGGGGTTAGCCTGCTTGAAGGCCTCGCGGAAGGCGGTACGGCCGGCAATCTTGAAGGCGGTTTCGTTGG
>JAGCOF010000052.1 GCA_017645585.1 Bacteroidales bacterium | reverse complement strand
TGTTGTCCCATTTTAAATGGGACAACAATGGGACAACAATGGGACAACAATGGGATAACAGAGGGTGTTAGGGCGGCGTTAAAGCGAAGGTGAAAGGTGGAAAGGGAAAAGTGAAAAGGGAAAAGCGAAAAGTGAAAAGTGAAAAATGAAAAATGAAAAGCGAAAAACAACTACCAACTGACAACTACCAACTTTTTTCATGTCTGTTTTTGTATTTCAATTATTTTATGTATATTTGCATCTGTACAATGTAATTCGTACTCCAATGTAGACCGCTGAAAAACTGAATGTTCTCTAAAGAAAGGAGGTGATTTATGATAGAAAAAATCCAATACCGGACGCTGCAATGGCTCGACATCACCAATCCCAGCGAGGATGACTACCGCGTGTTGCTGGACGACTATCAGTTCCACCCCTTGGACATCGAGGACTGTCGCGGAACTACCCAACGACCCAAAATCGACGAGTACGACGACTACTATTTCCTGATACTCCATTTCCCCTATTTCGACAAGGACAACAAGAATATCCGCATCCGCGAGATGAAGCTCTTCTGGGGGCGCGACTATATCATCACGGTGGGCAAGGCCCATTGGGTGGTGAAGAAGTTCTTCGACGAAATACAGGAGGACCTGGCCGAGGGCGACGAGGAGACGCAGGAGATGATGGCGTCGAGCGACCAGCTGCTGTATCATATCCTGAACCGCCTGATGCTGGAGACCAATACGCTGGTGCAGCGCATCGGTGCCGAGGTGGACTTGATTAACTACGACATCTTCGCTCGCCGCGCACGTTCGATTATCGAGCAGATTTCCATCACGCGGCGCAACATCATTCTGCTGAACACTACCTTCCGGCCGCAGCTGCGCGTGCTGCACATGTTCGAGAGCGGCGGCATCAAGGGCTTTGTGGATCCCGAGGTGGTGGAGATGGACGACTACTGGGGCAACATCCTGGACCAATACCAGAAGATGTTCGACTCGATCGAGGACTACGGCGAGTTGATCGAGGGCCTGTCGCACACCTTCGACTCGTTGCTGACCAACCGCACCAACGAGATTATGCGCGTGCTGACCTATTTCTCGACCATCATGCTGCCGCTGACGGTGGTGACGGGCTTCTTCGGTATGAATGTGGAATTCCCGTTTGCGATGAACCGCACGGCCTTCTGGATTATCCTGGGCTCGATGCTGCTGCTGATGGCGCTGCTGATACTCTTCTTCCGCCATAGGACAAGAAACTGACAACTGACAACTGACAACCGACAACTAAAATATGAATAAAGTCAAGATAGGTATTGCGCAGATGAGCTGCGTGGAGGACAAGACGCAGAATATCAAGCGCTACACGGAGAAGGTGCGCGAGCTGGCTGCCGGCGGTGCGCAGATTATCTGCCTGCAGGAGCTGTTTGCGTCGCTCTATTTCTGCGACGAGGAGCGCTACGAGAACTTCAAGCTGGCCGAGCCCATCCCCGAGGGGCCCACGTCGCAGCACTTCATGGCGCTGGCCAAGGAGCTGGGGGTGGTGCTGGTGTGCTCGATGTTCGAGAAGCGCGCCGAGGGTCTCTACCACAACACGACGGCCGTCTTCGACGCCGACGGCAGCTACTTGGGCAAGTATCGCAAGATGCATATACCCGACGACCCGGGCTACTACGAGAAGTTCTACTTCACCCCGGGCGACCTGGGCTACAAGGTGTTCAAGACCAAGTTCGCCACCATCGGCGTGCTGATTTGCTGGGACCAATGGTATCCCGAGGCGGCCCGCATCACGGCCCTCAAAGGGGCGCAGATACTCTTCTTCCCCACGGCCATCGGCTGGGACGTGCGCCAGAAGGAGCACGACAACCGCGAGCAGTATGCCGCCTGGCAGACCATCCAGCGCAGCCACGCGGTGGCCAACGGGGTGCCGGTGGTGAGCGTGAACCGCACGGGCCTGGAAGGAGGTATGCAGTTCTGGGGCGGCAGCTTCATTACCAACGCCTTCGGGCGTGTGCTCTACCAGGCGCCGCACTATGACGAGGCCACACACATCTCCACCCTCGACCTTGACGAGACTGACCACTATCGTCGCCATTGGCCCTACCTGCGCGACAGGCGCATAGACAGCTACGGCGACATCACCAAACGCTATATAGACGAATGACTCCCAAAGAACAAGGATATTATATGCCCGCGGAATGGGTGAGGCATGAGGCCACCTGGCTCAGCTACCCCAAGAACCCCGACTCGTGGCCCGGCAAGATAGAGACCATCTATCCCTCGTATCACCTCTTTGTCAAGACCCTCGCCGAGGGCGAGCAGGTGCACATTAATGTGGACGATGAGGCGATGCTGCAATATGTGAAAGCAGAACTTGAAGCAATAGATTGTAATATGCAGAATATCATGCTGCATATTATACCTACAAACGATGCCTGGTGCCGCGATCACGGCCCCGCTTTCCTGCTCAACAGGAAGGACCCCGGCAAGCGTGCCTTGGTGAATTGGAACCACAACGCCTGGGGCGGCAAGTATCCCTACGAGCTTGATACCGAGGTGCCTGTGCATATTGCCAAGTATCTCGGCATGGAGATGTTCAGCCCGAACATCGTCATGGAGGGCGGTTCCATCGAGGTCAACGGCTGCGGCGACCTGATTACCACCACCTCGTGCCTGCTCAACAAGAACCGCAACCCCCACTTGAACCAAGACCAGATAGAAGGCTATCTGCGAGACTATTACGGTGTGGAGAATATCATTTGGTTGGGCGACGGAATTGTGGGTGACGACACCGACGGACACGTTGACGACCTGACGCGCTTCGTGTCGGAAGACACCATCATCACGGCCGTCGAAGAGGAGCTGTGGGACGAGAATTACGAACCCCTGCAGAAGAACCTCAAGATGCTCAACCGTTGCCGCCTGGCCAACGGTAAGCAGCCCACCGTGGTGGAGCTGCCGATGCCCGACGTGGTGTTCTACGACAACCAGCGTCTGCCGGCCTCCTATGCCAACTTCTACCTGGCCAACGGCAAGGTCATCTTCCCCACCTATCGCTGCCTGACCGACAATGAGGCGGCCTATATCCTCGAGGCCTGTTTCCCCGACCGCGAAGTGATTGGCATCGACAGCACCGACATCATCTGGGGCCTCGGCTCCTTCCACTGCCTCAGCCAGCAAATGCCCGCATTATGAAGAAGTTATTATTAGCAGGCCTGCTGCTGATGGCCCTTGGGGCTAATGCCCAGAAACCTTTTATTCCCGATACCGCCACCGCCGGACAGTTGCGCGTGGACGAGGTGATGCGCCTGATTGACGGCAACTATACCGAGTCGCCCGACATGGACAAGATGAGCGAGGTGGCCATCAATGCCATGTTCAAGGCTTTGGACCCCCACAGCGTCTACATTGCCGCCAAGGACGTGCAGCGCGCCAACGAGCAGCTACAGGGCAACTTCGAGGGTGTGGGCATCTCGTTCCAGATTGTGGACAAGACCATCGTTGTGCAGACGGTCATCGAGGGTGGCCCCAGCGAGAAAGTCGGTATCATGATTGGCGACAAGATTGTCCGCATCGACGGCATCGAGGCTACGGGTGACAGCGCTACCAACGACTTTGTTTTCCGTCATTTGCGTGGCAAGAAAGGCACTACGGTGGAGGTGGACATCGACCGTCAAGGGACGGTATATTCCTTCCATATCGTGCGCGACAAGATACCTATCTACAGCATCGACTCTTACTTTATGGCCGACGACAGCATCGGTTATATCCGCCTGATACGCTTCGCCCGCAGTTCGGCCGACGAGTTCCGCAAAGCCCTGAAAGCGCTGAAGAAGCAGGGGATGCAGTCCTTGATACTTGACCTGCGTGGCAACTCGGGTGGCTATCTGGATATTGCCTGCCAGCTGGGCAACGAGCTGCTCGACCGTGGACAACTGATTGTTTACCAGGAGGGTCGCCGCACCCCGCGACAGAACTATGCCGCCAATGGTCGCGGCAATTGGCGCGCCGAGCGCGACGCCAAGGGCAACATCATCGGTGGCCGCTTGGTGGTGCTCATCGACGAAGGGTCAGCTTCGGCCGCCGAGATAGTGTCGGGCGCCGTGCAGGATTGGGACCGTGGCACCATCGTGGGACGCCGTTCCTATGGCAAAGGATTGGTGCAGCGCATGTTCCAGCTGAAAGATGGCGGTCAGGTGCGCCTCACCACAGCACGCTATTACACCCCCTCGGGCCGCTGCATCCAGCGCTCCTATGAGGAGGGTTCCGACGCCTACCGCCAGGATGTCAACAATCGCTACAAGAACGGCGAGCTGGTCAGCGCCGACTCCATCCACTTCGCCGACTCGCTGAAATACAAGACCGCCCACGGCCGCACCGTCTACGGTGGTGGCGGCATCATGCCCGACGTCTTTGTGCCGATGGACACCATGCGCCTGACCGACTACTTCATTTCGCTGCGCGGCAAGGGGCTGTTCAACAGCCTGCCGCTGCAGTGGGCCGACGCGCACCGCAAGAGCCCCGAGGTGAAGACATTCGAGCTGTTTCTGCAGAACTACGACTCCTTTGGCCTCGACAGCCTGCTGGCCGCCGAAGGCATCGAGAAAGGGGTGGTGCGCGACCTGGAGAAGGAGGCCGCCGAGCCCCAACGCACCGCCCACACCGAACAATATATGCGCCTGCTGCTCAAGGCCCAGGTGGCCAAGGACCTCTTCGGCTCCGAATATTACTACAAGGTGATGAAGGAGGTGGACGACGGCTACCAGCAGGCCCTCCGACAGTTGCAGACGACAAGTGAAAATTGGTAACTTTTTAAACAATAACATCATGAACAACAGCATTTTCATGTTCCCCAAGCCCGAGAACGAGCCCGTGAAAGGCTACGCCCCCGGCAGTCCCGAAAGAAAAGAAATCCGTAAAGCCCTCGACGAGCTCTACAAGAAAGTGACCGAAATTCCCGCCATTATCGGTGGCAAAGAGGTCAAGACCAAGAACATGGGCGAGATAGTGATGCCCACCGAGAACCACCACGTGCTGGCCCGCTACCACAAGGTGGGCGAGAAAGAGGTGCAGGCCGCCATCGCCGCCGCCATGAAGGCGCAGAAGGAATGGGCCGAGACCCCCTGGATCGACCGCGCCAGCGTCATGATGAAGATTGCCACCCTTATCAGCGGCAAGTATCGCTACCTCATCAATGCTGCCACCATGCTCGGCCAGGGCAAGACCACCATGCAGGCCGAAATCGACAGCGCCTGCGAGCTCTGCGACTTCCTGCGCTACAATGCACACTATGCCAGCCAGATATACAGCGACCAGCCCTGCAGCGACAAGGGCACGCTCAACTACGTGACCTATCGCCCCATGGAAGGCTTCGTCTTCGCCATCACCCCCTTCAACTTCACTTCCATCGCCAGCAACCTTTGCCTCAGCCCCGTGCTGATGGGTAATGTCTGCATCTGGAAGCCCAGCACCACCGCCATGCTGAGCAACTACCTGCTGATGAAGATCTACAAAGAGGCTGGCCTGCCCGACGGCGTGGTCAACTTCCTCCCCGGCAGCGGCGCCCTCATCGGCAAGGTGGCCTTCGCTGACGAGAACCTCGCGGGTGTCCACTTCACCGGATCCACCGCCACCTTCAAGGGCTTCTGGAAAGCCATCGGCCAGAACATCGACAAGTACAAGAGCTATCCCAAGATTGTCGGCGAGACCGGCGGCAAGGACTTTATCATGGTCCATAAGAGCGCCGACCCCGACCAGGTGGCTACCGCCATTGTGCGTGGCGCCTTCGAGTTCCAGGGCCAGAAGTGCTCGGCCGCCAGCCGCGCCTACGTGCCCGCCTCCATGTGGCCCAAGGTCGAGAAGATTATCGGCCGTATGTTGAAGGAGATCAAAATGGGCGATGTGCGCGACTTCAGCGCCTTCGTCAACGCCGTCATCGACGAGGCTTCGTTCGACAATTGCAAGAACTATATCGACCACGCCAAGAAGAGCAAAGACGCCGAGGTGATTTTCGGCGGCAAGTGCGACAAGCGTAAAGGCTGGTTCGTCGAGCCCACCGTCATCCTGGCCAAGAAGCCCAACTACAAGAGTATGTGCGAGGAAATCTTCGGACCCATCATCACCATCTATGTCTACGACGACAAGGACTACGAGAAGACCTGCCAGCTGTGCGACACCACGTCGCCCTATGCCCTCACGGGTGCCATCTTCGCCAGCGACCGCAAGGCCCTGCGCGCAGGCTACGACCTGCTGAAGAATGCCGCCGGCAACATCTACTTCAACGACAAGCCCACCGGAGCCGTCGTTGGTCAGCAGCCCTTCGGCGGTGCCCGCGCCAGCGGCACCAACGACAAGGCCGGCAGCTACCTCAACCTTATCCGCTGGACTTCGCCCCAGGCCGTCAAGGAGACCTTCGACCCCGCCAGCGACTATAAGTATCCCTTCATCAGCAGCGCTGAATAAAAAGGATGTAACCTTCAAAGCCTCCGCAACCCTGCGGAGGCTTTTTTTATACCCCTCACCGATTACCGACTACCGACCACCGACTACCTATTTACATCGTGCACGACCTATTCGTACCACCCCCGCACATGCACCGTATCAACACCGCCTTTTCTCCGACTGCGGTCGGACATCAGTCGGAGTTGACTCGGACTTGAGTCGGACCACAGTCGGAGGGGGTGCGGCGGCAATATAATGTCTGAATGGGGTGTTGTGCTCTGATATAGTGTATTTTAGTGTGTTGAAAACACACAGAAGCCTGTTTTTGTCCGAGAAAGGGCGGTTTTTGGACATTATTTGCCTCCTGCAGTCCGCCTACCAGCTACCGACCAACGGCTACCGGGCACCTATTTATATCGTGCACGATATATTTTTAGTTGATTAATTCATCGAGTTCGAGCCAGCGGAGCTCTTTCTCGTCCAGGAGGGTCAGCAGTTCGCCGATGCGGGTGCTGGCCTTCGTTATTTCGGCAGGGTCAGTCAGGCTGCCGTCACTGAGGCACTGCTCCAAGGAGGCCTTCTCGGTGGTGAGGGCCTCAATCTCGGCGGTCAAGGCTTCGTATTCCTTCTGTTCCTTGTAGGTGGCCTTCTTTTTAGGTGAAAGGTGAGAGGTGAGAGGTGAAACGTTTTTTGTCTGCTCTGAGACTTTGCGTTGCTTTTCCTCTTTCACCTTTAACCTTTCACCTTTCACCTTCTCTAATCGGTAGCGCGTGTAGTTGCTGTGGTAGTCGCGGATCTTGCCGTTGCCCTCGAAGACGAGCAGGTGGTCGACGATGTGGTCCATGAAGGAGCGGTCGTGGCTGACGATGATGAGGCAGCCTTTGTAGGTCTGGAGGAACTGCTCGAGTATCTGCAGGGTGTAGATGTCGAGGTCGTTGGTGGGCTCGTCGAGGATGAGGAAGTTGGGGTTGGCCATGAGCACCTGCAGCAGGTAGAGGCGCCGTTTCTCGCCGCCGCTGAGGTTGCCGAAGTAGTTGTACTGCGTGGTGCCGTCGAAGCCGAAGTAGGTGAGGAATTGGTGTGCCGTCATGCTCTTGCCGTTGTCGAGTTCTATCTCTTCGGCAATATCTTTGACGAGGTCGATGACGCGGCGGTCGTCGGGGGCCGTCATGCCGGCCTGGGTGTAGTAGCCGAACTGTATGGTCTGTCCCACGACCACGCGGCCGCTGGTGGGCTTCAGCTTTTCGGTGATGATATTGAGGAAGGTGCTTTTGCCCACGCCGTTGGGGCCCACGATGCCGGTTTTCTCGCCCTTTTTAAAAACGTAAGAATAATCGTTGATGAGGTCGCGGTAGCAGATGTTGTAGAGTTCGAGTATCTTGCCACCGATGCGCTCGGTCTTGACGGTGAGTTGCGGACGGCTGTCGTCGAAGCGGGTGTGTGCTTTGGCTTCCAGCTCGTAGAAGGCGTCGATGCGGGCCTGCGCCTTGGTGCCGCGTGCCTGCGGCATGCGACGCATCCACTCCAGCTCGGTGCGGTAGAGGCTGCGTGCCTTCGCCACCTCGGCGCGCTCGTTGGCCTCGCGCTCGGCCTTCTTCTCGAGGTAGTAGTCGTAGTGGCCTTTGTAGTGATATAGACGGGCGTTGTCGAGCTCGTAGATGTTGTCGCAGACATTGTCGAGGAAGTAGCGGTCGTGGGTGACCATGAGGATGGCGAGGCGTTGGCGCGAGAGGAACTCTTCGAGCCACTCGATCATGTCGATGTCGAGGTGGTTGGTGGGCTCGTCGAGGATGAGCAGGTTGCAGTCGTCCATCAGCAGGCGGCAGAGGGCCACCTTCTTCTGCTCGCCGCCACTGAGTGTCTCCATGGGGCGGTCGAGCAGGGTGTCGACGCGCATGCGGCTGAGTATCTCCTCCATGCGTTGCTCGAAGGTCCAGGAGTCCTCGGTCTCGGGACGTTGCACGTCGTAGACGAAGTCGCGCACCGGCTGCTTCGGGTAGGCTTCGGGGCTCTGGGGCAGGTAGGCCAGCTTGAGGTCGCCGCGGAAGGTTATCTTGCCGCTGTCCTGCAAGGTGTTGTAGCCGCGCTGGCCGGCGGCAGTCATGATTATATTCAGCAGAGTGGATTTGCCGTAGCCGTTGCGGGCAATCAGCGCGGACTTCTGTCCGGCGTTGATGCCAAAGGAGATGTCTTCGAAGAGCAGCTTGTCGCCGAAGCTCTTGGTGAGGTTCTCAACGGTCAGCAGCGCGTCAGCCATTCTTCTTGTTCAGCAGTTTGTCGGTCTGTTCTTTGGCCTGACGGTTGATTTCGGGAGTGAGGTGCTTGCTGACGGTGCGGAGGGTCAGAAAGATGGCCGTCAGGTCGTCGGTAAAGCCCATGGCGGGGATGAAGTCGGGAATGAGGTCGGTTGGCAGGATGAGGTAGCCCAGGGCACCGATGATGAATGTCTTGGCCTTCACAGGCACCTCTTTGGACTGCAGCAGGAAATAGAGCTGCAGGGCAGGGTAGAGCACCTTGGCGCCCACTTGTGACGCTTCGCGTGTGACCTTCTTCCAGAAGCTGTCCTCGTTGTAGTGCCGCTCATACTGCGGCGCTGTTTCAAGTGTGAATTTGTCCATTGTTATCCGAGCACTTCCATGATGGCTTTGGCGGCTTTGCGGCCGGCTCCCATGGCGAGGATGACCGTAGCGGCACCGCTGACGGCGTCGCCGCCGGCAAAGATATACTTACGGCTGGTCTGCCCGTTGTCGTCGGCTTTGATGCCACCCCATGTCTCGCAGTCCAGACCAGGCGTGCTGGTGCGGATGAGGGGGTTGGGACTGGTGCCGAGGGCGGCGACCACGGTGTCGGCCTCTACGTCCACCTCGCTGCCTTCGATGGCCTTGAACGAGCGGCGTCCCTTGGCATCGGGCTCGCCCATCTCCATCTTGACGCAACGCAGAGCGCGGACATAGCCGTCCTCAGTGCCGAGCACCTCGACAGGGGCCGTCTGGAACATGAACTGCACGCCCTCTTCCATGGCGTGGTGCACTTCTTCGCGGCGGGCAGGCATGTCCTGTTCGCCACGACGATAGACTACCGTCACCTCGCTGCCGAGGCGCAGGGCGGTGCGGGCGGCATCCATGGCTACGTTGCCGCCACCTACCACGATGACCTTGCGGCCGAGGTAGATGGGAGTGTCGTAATGCTCATCGTAGCCGTGCATGAGGTTGGTACGGGTGAGCAGCTCGTTGGCACTGATGACACCGATGAGAGTCTCTCCCTTCACGCCCATGAACTTGGGCAGGCCGGCGCCCGAAGCGATATAGACAGCGTCGTATTCCATGTCGTTCATCAGCTGGTCGATGGTGATGCTCTTGCCGATAATGACGTTGGTGCGTATTTCGACGCCGAGGCGGCGCAGATTGTCGATTTCGGGCTCCACTACCTTCTGCTTGGGCAGACGGAACTCGGGGATGCCGTAGACCAGCACGCCGCCGGCATGGTGCAAAGCCTCAAAGACGGTGACCTGGTAGCCGTGCTTGGCCAGGTCGCCGGCGCAGGTGAGGCCGCTGGGACCGCTGCCGACCACCGCCACCTTGCGGCCTGCGGGGTAGCACTGGCTCTGCGGCTTGCTGACGGCACGGTGGTTGTCGGCCACGAAGCGCTCCAAGGCGCCGATAGCGATAGGCTCACCTTTAACACCCATCACGCACGAGCCTTCGCACTGGGTCTCCTGCGGGCACACACGGCCGCAGACGGCGGGCAGCGCCGAGTCGTGGCTGATGGTGATATAAGCTTGGTTGAGGTTCTCCTCCTTGATGTCCTGAATGAAGCGCGGAATGTTGATGCCCACGGGGCAGGCCTCGACGCAGCGTGGCTTCTTGCACTGCAGACAGCGGTTGGCCTCGACGAGGGCCTGGTGCTCGGTGAAGCCGAAGCTCACCTCGTCGAAGTTCTTGGCGCGCACCTTGGGGTCCTGCTCCTGTGGCTTCTGGCGCTTTTTGGCCTCGGTCAAAGCAGTCTCTACCGCGGGTGCCAGATTGCAGTTGTGGCCGCTCTCGGCGGTGGCGATGCGATAGCGGCGCGCGTCGGGAGTCTTCAGTTTGCGGGCTGCCTCGTCGAAGTCTACCAGGTGGCCGTCGAATTCGGGGCCGTCGACGCAGCAGAACTTCACCTCGTCGCCGACACGGACGCGGCAAGCGCCGCACATGCCGGTGCCGTCGACCATCATGCAGTTGAGACTCACGATGGTGGGCAGGCTGTATTTCTTGGTGGTGAGGCTGACGAATTTCATCATCGGCAGCGGCCCGATGGCCACGCAGTGGCTGTATTCCACACCCTTGGTGCAGAGCTCGTCCACCTTGGCCGTCACCAGGCCCTGCTCGCCGTAGGTGCCGTCGTCGGTCATGATATGCAGGTTGTGGCACACAGCGCGCAACTCGTCCTCATAGAAGAGTAGGTCCTTTGAGCGGGCACCGATGATGACGTCAGTCGGGATACCGTTGCGGAAGGCCCACTTCACCTGCGGGAACACCGGCGCAATGCCGACGCCGCCAGCCACGAAGAGCAGGCGCTTCAGTTCGCCGCGCTCGTACTTCTCGATGAGTTCGCTGGGACGACCCAGAGGGCCCACGATGGTGTAGAGGTCATCGCCGATGTTCATCTGTGCCAGCTGGCGCGTGGTGTCGCCCACCACTTGGAACACCAGCACGATAGACTGTCGCTGATATACGATGTCGCTTATCGTGAGCGGTATGCGCTCGCCGTTGGGGTGGGGGATGACGATGACGAACTGTCCGGGTTTGCCGCTGAGCGAAATCCACGGCGCGTGGACCTCCATCTGGTAAATCTCGTGGCTGTTGAGCAGCCGCTTGCTGATGATCTCGTACATGGTTTATTCTGCGAAATATTTATAGAAGAGAGGAATTGTCTCAATGCCTTTGAAGAACTGCTGCAGGGGGTAGTTTTCGTTGGGGGCGTGGATGTCGTCGCTGGCGAGGCCAAAGCCCATGAGGATGCTCTTCAGGCCGAGGATTTTCTCGAAGCCGGCAACGATGGGGATGCTGCCGCCGCTGCGGGTGGGGATGGGGCGTTTGCCGAAGGTGTCGGTCATGGCCTTCTCGGCGGCCTTGTAGGCCTTCAGCTCCAGCGGACTGACGTAGGCGGCACCACCGTGGCAGGGAGTGACCTTGACGGTGACATAGTCGGGTGCCACGCTCTCGAAGTATTCCTGGAACATCTTGCTTATATTCTCGAAGTCCTGATTGGCCACCAGACGGGTGCTGATCTTGGCGTAGGCCTTGCTGGGCAGCACGGTCTTGGTGCCCTCGCCAGTGTGGCCGCCCCAGATTCCGCATACATCCAGGCAGGGACGAATGCCGGTGCGCTCCTTGGTGGAGTAGCCTTTCTCGCCCTTCAGCGCACGCACGCCGAGGTCTTTCTTGTATTGCTCTTCGTCGAAGGGAGCCTGTGCCATGAGTGCGCGCTCCTCGTCGCTGAGCACCAGCACATCGTCGTAGAAACCGGGGATGGTGATGTGGCCGTCGGCGTCGTGCAGGTCGGCAATCATCTTGCAGAGCACGTTGATGGGGTTGGCCACGGCGCCACCGAAGATGCCGCTGTGCAGGTCGTGGTTGGCGCCGGTGACCTCGACCTCCCAGTAGCAGAGGCCACGCAGACCGCTGGTGATGCTGGGTACATCGGGGGCAATCATCGAGGTGTCGCTCACCAGGATGATGTCGGCCTTCAGCAGCTCCTTGTTCTTCTCGCAGAAACCGTAGAGGCTGCCGCTGCCAATCTCCTCCTCGCCCTCGAGCATAAACTTCACGTTGCAGGGCAGGTTGCCGGAGCGCACCATGTATTCAAATGCTTTGGCGTGCATGAAGCTTTGGCCTTTGTCGTCGTCAGCGCCACGGGCCCAGATGTAGCCGTCTTTGACCACGGGTTCGAAGGGCTGGGTGCGCCAGAGCTCGAGCGGCGCCACAGGCATCACGTCGTAGTGGCCGTAAACCAGCACGGTGGGCTTGCTGGGGTCGATGGTTTTCTCGCCATAGACCACGGGGTTGCCGTCGGTGGGCATCACTTCGGCACGGTCGGCACCGGCCTCAAGCAGCAGCTCTTTCCAACGCTCGGCGCAGCGCACCATGTCGGGCTTGTGCTCCTGTTCGGAACTGATTGAGGGTATACGGATTAACGAAAAAAGCTCCTCCAGGAAGCGATCCTTGTTCTGTTCAATATATTGTTTCATAGTTGATGATTTATTTGTTTACAAATTAAAGTGCAAAGATACGAAAAATTTCTGATATGGTGAATAAAAAAAGAGGGCACCGTTGAGGCGTCCTCTTTTTTGACTTGTAAATAACCGATTTAGTGCAGGAAGGCGAGCAGGATACCGGCGGCTACTGCCGAGCCGACCACGCCGGCCACATTGGGACCCATGGCGTGCTGCAGCAGGTAGTTGGTCTTGTCATACTCGAGACCCACGTTGTTCGACACACGGGCGGCGTCGGGCACGGCGCTGACACCGCTGTTGCCGATGAGGGGGTTGATTTTGTTGCCCTCCTTGAGGAAGAGGTTCATGCCCTTGACGAAGAGCACACCGCAGAAGGTGGCCACGATGAACGAGCCGGCGCCGAGGCCGAAGATCATCACCGACTTGCCGGTGAGGAACACAGAGGCCTGTGTGGAGGCGCCCACGGTGATGCCGATGAGCAGGGTGCAGATGTTGACCACCGCATTGGAGGCCACTTCGCTGAGGCGCTTGGTGACGCCGCACTCTTTCAGCAGGTTGCCGAAGAAGAGCATACCCAGCAGGGGCAGGCCGCTCGGCACGATGAATGCGCAGAAGAGGAGACCGATGATGGGGAAGGTGATCTTCTCCAGCTTGGAGACCTGACGTGGCGGCTTCATGCGGATGGTGCGCTCCTTGGGCGTGGTCAGCAGTCGCATGATGGGCGGCTGGATGACGGGCACAAGGGCCATGTAGGAGTAGGCCGACACGGCGATGGCACCCATCAGGTCGGGAGCCAACTGCGAAGAGATAAAGATGGCCGTGGGACCGTCGGCACCGCCGATGATACCGATGGCACCTGCCTCGTTGGGCATGAAGCCCAGGGCCAGGGCGCCCATGTAGGCAGCAAAGATGCCGACTTGGGCGGCGGCGCCGATGAGCATCAGCTTGGGATTGGAGAGCAGGGCCGAGAAGTCGGTCATGGCTCCGATGCCCAGGAATATCAAGGGTGGATACCAGCCGTTCTGCACGCCATGGTATAGGATGTTGAGCACCGAGCCGTGCTCATAGATGCCTATTTTCAGGCCCGGGTAGAAGGGAATGTTGCCGATGAGCATGCCAAATCCGATGGGCACCAGCAGCAACGGTTCGAACTCGAACTTGATGCCCAGGAAGATGAACACCAAGCCTATTAAAATCATGGCTATATGGCCCCAGGTCACGTTGGCGAAGCCGGTGTATTCGAGGAATTGCACCAGCTGGGTCGACATGAATTCCATGAAGCCGCCTGTCGCTAAACTAATCATGGTTCTTTTCTTTTTATCCGATTACAACCAATACATCGCCCTCGAGGACGCTGTCGCCCTTGCGGACCTTGACTTCCTTGACGGTGCCGGCGGTGTCGGCCTCGATGTTGTTCTCCATCTTCATGGCCTCAAGCAGCACAACGGTCTGGCCGGCCTGGACGGTATCGCCCACATTGCCGAACACGTCGAGGATGGTGCCGGGCAGGGGGGTGGTCACCTTGGCGCCTGCAGCGGCGGGGGCGGGGCCGGCCTTCGGTGCAGCGGCGGCCTGCGGGCGCGGGCTGCTGACGACGGCTTTCTTCTGCTGTTTGATTTCCTGGTCCACGGTGACGACATAAGGAGTGCCGTTCACGCTGAGTTTTACATCCTGGCCTTCTACCTCGTTGATGTCCACGGTGTAGTCATTGCCGTTTATCTTGAGTTTATAGTTTTTCATGGCTTATCTTCTGTTGTTAAAATAATGATTCATATTGTAGTACTTGGCGTTCCAGGGGGTCCACTCGCGCTCCACCTTCTGTATGGTGATGACGGTGTTCTCCTCGTCGTGCAGTTCGTCGTTGTACAGGTGGATGGCAGCGGCAATGGCGGCATAGACCTCCATATTCTGCGTGCTGCTGCCTTCCGACACAGGCTTGATGCCTTTGCCGCTCTTCGGCTGGGCCTCTTTCTTCTTGCGACGCTCTTCGGTGCTCGTAATCAGTTTGCCGGAGCCGCTGATGAGCAGGAAGATGCAGACGAGAGCCAGGAACACTACGGCCACGGCCACGGCGGCAAGGCCGATACCGGCGGGGTCGCTGTGTTTGATCTTCTCGGCCTGCTTGGCCACACGGTAGTGGTGACTCAGCATCTCACCTTCGGCAAAAGCCTTGACGGGGCAATCCTCGATGGGAATGATGTTGATGTCGTAGCCATAGGGGTTTCGTCCGACAATGAAAATCTTGCCGGGGGCGATGTGCATGGCATACATCGGGCTGTTGAACGAGCGGCGAGCCAACTCGTTCATGTCACGGTCGAGGATGGCCACATAGGCCGTGTCGTTCACTGCCGACGCCAGCACAATGATGTAGTCGCCCAGGGCACTGACGCTCACGGGGCGCAGGATGTTCTTCAGGTCGTGGCGCTTGTGCGTGTTGTCGGTCTTGAAGCAGCCGACGGTGTCGAGCCTTTGGTCGTCCACCACGGCCACCAGGTGCACAGAACATTCCACGCTGTCCACCGCCACAAACGCACCCATTTGGGGCACGTAGCAGGTCTTCACGCTCACGAAGTCGACCGTCGGGGCCATCAGGTTCATCGGGCATCCCTCGGGACGGGGCTCCGGCTGCTCCTGCGCCACGGCCGTCAGCATCGTGCAGCTGAGCAACCCTGCCAATAGCATTTTATAAATGGTCTTCATTCTTCTTTAGTTAATTGTAACATCAAAACATGTTTGGCTTTAAGTTTTAAGCTTTAAGTTTTAAGTTGCTTGTGCAGTCGGCATCAGCCCACTTAAAACTTAAAACTTAAAACTCACAGCTTAAACTTTACTGAGCTTTCTCGCACTTTTTCTCGCAGGGCTTGTCGCATTTCTTCTCGCAAGCCTTCTCACACTCTTTGGCTTCAGCTTTCTCGCACTTGTGCTCGCAAGCTTTCTCGCAGGCCTGGCCTTCAACAGCGGCTTTGGCTTTGCAGCAATTCTCGGTGCCGTGGTTGGGGCAAGCCTCGCAGTTGGCGGCTTTGCACTCCTCGCTGCACATGCACTGGTCGGCGCAGCAGGTGGAATCCATAGCGCAGTGGTGCTCACATGCCTCGACGGCGGCGCACTCTTCGGCGACGGGCTCTTCAACTTTCTTGTTGTTGCAGGCAACCAGAGCGAACACGGCAACGGCGGCCATTGCGGTAAACAGAACTTTCTTCATTGTTTTGATGTTTTTGTTTGGTTAATAAATTAATTATTGTTTGAATGAATTGTTTACAGAGGCAAGTTGCAGTGCTTCTTCATCGGCAGGGTGTCCTTCTTGGTCTGCAGGGCCTGGAGGGCACGGATGACGCGGAAGCGCGTGTTGCGCGGCTCGATGACGTCGTCGATGTAGCCGTACTTGGCAGCGTTGTAGGGGTTGGCGAACAGGTCGTTGTATTCCTTCTCCTTCTCGGCGATGAACTTGGCCTTCTCCTCGGGGTCGGTGATCTCCTTCAGGGCGCGGCCGTGCAGCACCTCGGTGGCGCCGCTGGCACCCATGACGGCAATCTGAGCCGTGGGCCAAGCATAGTTGATATCGCTACGCAGCTGCTTGCAGCTCATCACGATGTGGGCGCCACCGTAGCTCTTGCGGAGGGTGACGGTAACCTTGGGCACCGTGGCCTCACCGAAGGCGAAGAGCATCTTGGCACCGTGGTTGATGACACCGTTGTACTCCTGGCCGGTGCCGGGCAGGAAGCCGGGCACGTCGACGAGGGTCACCAGCGGGATATTGAAAGCGTCGCAGAAGCGCACGAAGCGGGCGCCCTTACGCGAGGCGTTGCAGTCGAGCACGCCGGCCATAGCCTTGGGCTGGTTGGCAACGATACCCACGCTCATGCCGCCCATGTGAGCAAAGCCGACCACGAGGTTCTTGGCGAAATTCTCATGCACCTCAAGGAATTGACCATCGTCAACAATGGCGTGAATCACATCCTTCACATCGTAGGCCTCGTTGGGATTCTCGGGGATGATGCTATTGAGGGTGTCCTCCAGACGGTCGATGGGGTCGCCGGTGGCCACCATAGGAGCCTCCTCAAAGTTGTTGCTGGGAATGTAGCCCACCAACTCGCGGATAGTGTTGATAGTGCTCTCCTCGGTCTCGCCGACAAAGTGGGCCACGCCGCTCTTGGTGGCATGCACCATAGCGCCGCCGAGTTTGTCGACGGTGACATCCTCGCCCGTCACGGTCTTTACAACCTTCGGACCGGTCAGGAACATGTAGCTGTTCTCCTTGGTCATCATGATGAAGTCGGTCAAAGCGGGGCTGTACACAGCACCACCGGCGCAGGGGCCGAAGATGGCGCTGATCTGGGGCACCACACCGCTGGCCAAAATATTGCGCTCGAAAATCTCGGCATAGCCGGCAAGGGCGTTGATAC
>JAGCOF010000051.1 GCA_017645585.1 Bacteroidales bacterium | reverse complement strand
TCCACCGACAGTTTGAAGGTGTACGGCCTGGCAGCCAGTGTGTTCGAATCTACAATGAATCGTCCCAACTATGTCTACGATACTTCCTGTGACAAGGCGTATCGGTTTCTGCGTTTGTACCTCCTCGACGGAGACTCCTTGCGCTGGATAGCCCAGAAAAAGGTACAACTACACACCACCCCGATAGCCTATTATGTCAATTTAGACACAATGGTTCCCCCGCGCGCCAAACTTATTTCCCCTATGTATGAACTTTACTTCGACTCAGCCATAACTGTGATTGACTCTTTTGCTGTAGGTTTGTATTATCCCCCGAACAAGCACAACTATTACGATGAAGACAGTACACATTATTACTATCAATATCGTCCACTTGGAGTGGGGTTGGCGATGCATCATAAATTCACACAAATTGTCCGTTATCTTTGTAGCTATGGCGAGGATGATAATGGTCCTTACGCACATTGGAGCCATGTAAACTTTCCACAGACCTACTTTCTTTTGTTCCCGATTATAGCACCCGACACCACAAGTAGCGGCACCGGTACGGGGGAGGGCGACGATGACTCGCTGGCGGTGCAGCAGGTGCAGTTGGTGGACCGCCTGGTGGCGGTGCAGCCCAACCCCGCCACAGAGAGGGTGAAGGTGGTGTCCTCGTGCGGCATGGAGCGCCTGACGGCCTACGACGCGGCCGGCAAGCAGGTGTACCGGCAGGAGGCCTCGGGCCTCCAAACCACGCTCGACGTCAGCCGCTGGCCCGCCGGCACCTACATCCTCCACGTGCAGACGCCGATGGGCACCTCCGCCAAGCGCCTCGTGGTGACGCGGTAAAACACACCGAGACACACTCCTCCACCAGAGCAAGCTCTGGTCCCCAGCCCCACACAAGGCCCTGCCCGAAATGCCTGTGGCATTTCGGGCAGGGCCTTGTGTGAAAAGCAGTGACTGAGGAGTGTGTTATAAGATTTACAGGATTACCGCCGACAGGCGGGGAGCATAAAAAAACAGGATTTCTGGATTACGCCGACAGGCGGGAGAACAAACGGATTACCGCCGTCAGGCGGGGAGAACACACGCGGGAGAAAATATTTTTGCGTATGTCGGATTATCTTCGTATATTTGCAAGGTTGATTTTGTGGGGGTGAGGATGATTAACGTTTGAAAACTAAACAGATGGATAATTTTGTAGTATCGGCCAGAAAATACCGTCCCTCGACTTTCGCCACCGTCGTGGGGCAGGAGCATATCACCAGGACGCTGAAGAACGCCATCCTGACGGGTCAGCTGCCCCAGGCGTTCCTCTTCTGCGGCAGCCGCGGAGTGGGCAAGACCACCTGCGCCCGCATCCTGGCCAAGACCATCAACTGCGAGCACCGCACGGCCGACGGCGAGGCCTGCAACGAGTGCGAGAGCTGCCGCTCGTTCAACGAGGGTGCCTCGATGAATATTTTCGAGCTCGACGCCGCCAGCAACAACGGCGTGGACAATATGCGCGAGCTGACGCAGCAGGTCTATATCCCGCCGCAGACGGGCAAGTACAAGGTCTATATCATCGACGAGGTGCACATGCTGAGCACCGGCGCTTTCAATGCCTTCCTCAAGACGCTGGAGGAGCCGCCCGCCTACGCCAAGTTCATCCTCGCCACGACAGAGAAGAATAAGGTGATACCCACCATCCTGAGCCGCTGCCAGGTGTTTGACTTCAAGCGCATCGAGGTGCCCGACATTGTGCATCATCTCGAGTATGTGGCCGGCAACGAGGGGGTGAAGTACGAGCCCGAGGCGCTGGAACTCATAGCCACCAAGGCCGAGGGCGGCATGCGCGACGCATTGAGCACCTTCGACCAGCTGGTCAACTTCACGCAGGGCAACCTGACCTATCAGGGCTGCCTGGAGAACCTCAATGTGCTCGACACCGACTACTACTTCCGTCTGGTGGATCAGCTGCGTGCCGGCGACCTCAGTGGTGCGCTGTTGCTCTATCAGGAGATTACCACGCGCGGCTTCGGCGGGCAGCATTTCCTCACAGGCCTCTGCGAGCACCTACGCAACCTGATGGTCAGCCTCGACCCGCAGACGCTCACGCTGGTGGAGGGCGGCGACAAGTTGCGCGCCCGCTACGGCCAGCAGGCCCAGCAGTGCGGTTTGCCGCTGCTGCTCAACTACCTGGGCACCGCGGGCGACTATGAATACCGTTTCCGCGAGGCCAACAACAAGCGCCTCTTTGTGGAGATAGGCCTGATGAAAATGGCCTCCACCACGATGCAGGTGGGTTAGATAGCAAGACGTCCCGCAAGGGCAGGCACGGATAAGAAGTCGGAAGTCGAAAGTAGGGTGGCGGAAACGGCATCGAAGGATACCCCTGCGCCCACGCCTGCTGTTGCCTCCACAGCACAACCAACACCGACCGCCGCTCCCCAGCCGCCGGCTACCGACCACCGGCCCCCGACATCCTTCCTGTCGGGTTCGCTGAGCATCGGCTCGGTCAAGCCGGTGCAGGTGGAAGTCCCGAAGGTGCAGGCCGAGGTGAAGCCGTTGACGCAGGAGGACCTGGAGCGCTATTGGCGCGAGGTGGGCGAGGAGCTGGACCTGGCCATGTTGCTGTCCAAGGCTACCGTGCGTATGGGCGAGCAGGTGGGCCGCATCGAGATTGACGCGCAGACGACCTACTTCCACGACGACTTCAAGCCCCACAAGATAGACGTCATCGAGCTGCTGCGCAAGAAGAGCTCTATGCCGATGCTCGACGCCAAGGTGAACCCCAAGTTCGTGGAGAGCGGGGAGGTGATATATTCGCCCAATGACAAATACAATGCGATGCTGAAAATCAACCCCAAGTTGATGGAATTGCGCAAACTGTTTCCCACAATTGATTACTGATGGAGATACCTTTCTATAAATTCGACGGCGCCGGCAACGACTTTGTGGTGATTGACAACCGCGAGGGACGCTACAATCTCACACAGGAGCAGATAGCTCTGCTGTGTCACCGCCGTTTCGGTGTGGGTGCCGACGGCTTGATGACGCTGGATGCCGCTCCCGAGGGCTATGACTTCGAGATGCACTACTACAACAGCGACGGACGCCTGGGGTCGATGTGTGGCAACGGCGGTCGCTGCATCGCCGCTTTCGCACGCGTGTTGGGTTTGGGCGACAAGCTGCGTTTCCTCGGTTACGACGGGCCTCACGAGGCCGAGATACTGATGTGGGACGGGCATGTGGGCATTGTGCGCCTCGGTATGCGCAGCGTGGCTGCCGACGAGGTGAAGCGTGTGGCCGACGGATGGTTCCTGGATACGGGTTCGCCGCATTATGTGCAGCGGGTGGAAGACCTGGAGCATTATGATGTGGTGGGCGAGGGGCGCCGCCTGCGCCACCGCACGGAACTCTTCCCCGAAGGGGCCAATATCGACTTCATTGAGGACCTGCCCGACAGGCGGTTGGCGGTGCGCACCTACGAGCGCGGCGTCGAGGATGAGACCTGGGCTTGCGGCACCGGTGTGACGGCCAGCGCCATCGTCAGCGGCAACCACCGCCTGGTGGCACGCGGCGGTGATTTCCGTGTGGACTTCATCGCTACCGGAAGTGCCTACGAGCAGGTGTGGCTGGTGGGTCCCGTATCACTTAATTTCACAGGCACATGGACCTTTTCAGCGCAATAGATACCGAGCCTGTGCAGCGGCGCATGGATGAGCTGGCCGGCGAACTTGACCGGCTCAACTATGAGTACTACATGAACGACCGCTCGTTGGTGAGCGACGAGGAGTTCGATGCTATGATGCGCGAGTTGCAGGACCTTGAGCGGCAGTATCCCGAGTTGGCCAGCCCCCTGTCGCCCACCAAGAGGGTGGGAGGGGAGGTCAACAAGAGCTTCCGCTCGGTGCAGCACCGCTTCCCCATGCTGTCGCTGGGCAATACCTACAGCATTGCCGAGATAGAGGAGTTTGAGGCCCGCACGCGCAAGTTGCTCGACGGCGTGCCCTTCACTTATACCTGCGAGTTGAAGTACGACGGTGTGGCCATCGGGCTCACCTACCGTCACGGACGGCTGGTGCAGGCGGTGACGCGTGGCAACGGCACGACGGGCGACGACATCACCACCAACGCCAAAACCATCCCTACCATCCCTCTGCAGTTGCGTGGCGACTATCCCGACGACTTCGAGGCTCGCGGCGAGGTGGTGTATCCCTTCGATGCCTTCAACGCCATGAACGCGCAGCGCGAGGCTGACGGCGACGAACCCTTTGCCAATCCCCGCAATGCCGCCAGCGGAAGCCTCAAGCTGCAGGACTCGGCCGAGTGCGCCAAGCGCAAGCTGATGTTCTGCATGTACTTCATGATGGCGCCCGATGGTGTGGCGCTGCCCGACACCCACTTCGGCCGCCTCGATTATGCGCGGCAGATGGGCTTCAAGGTGCAGCCCTACATCAAGGAGTGCAAGGATATCAACGAAATCAAAGACTTTATCGAATATTGGGACCATGCCCGTTGGGAGCTGCCTTTCGGCATCGACGGCATTGTCATCAAGGTCAACCAGACACCCCTGTGGGATCAGCTGGGCCTCACGGCCAAGAGTCCTCGATGGGCCATCGCCTTCAAGTTCAAGGCCGAGCGCGTGAGCACCCACCTGGAGAGCATCTCCTATCAGGTGGGGCGCACGGGTGTGATTACGCCGGTGGCCAACCTTGCCCCTGTGTGGCTGGGCGGCACCACCGTCAAGCGCGCTACGCTGGTCAATGCTGATTTCATCGCCAAGATGGACATCTGTGGGGACGACTACCTCTTCATCGAGAAGGGCGGCGAAATTATTCCCAAGGTGGTGGGTGTGGATCTGGAGAAACGGCAGGCGGGAGCGATGCCGATACAGTATATTGTGCGCTGCCCCGAATGCGGCACACCGCTGGTGCGTGTCGAGGGCGAGGCAGGCCACTACTGTCCCAACAGCGACGGCTGCCATCCGCAGATTATCGGCCGCTTGGAGCATTTTGTCAGCCGCAAGGCTATGAATATTGATACGCTGGGTCCTGAGCGCCTGGAGATGCTCTATGAGGCTGGTTTGGCGCGCAATGTGGCCGACCTCTACGACCTTAGGCGCGAGCAACTTGTCGGGCTTGGCACCGATGCCACCATCCAGGACAAAGGGGCCGACAACCTGTTGGCTGCCTTGGAGGCTTCCAAGCAGGTGCCTTTCGAGCGCGTGGTCTTCGCCCTCGGCATACGCTATGTGGGCGAGGTGGGCGCCAAGAAGCTGGCCCGCTACTTCAAGAATATGGATGCCCTGATGGCTGCCACCGAGGAGGAGTTGGCACAGGTGGAAGATGTGGGCGAGGTGACCGCCAAAGCTGTCAGCGAGTGGTTTTCCGACGCAGAACACCGCGCCATCGTGGAGCGGCTACGTGAGGCAGGCCTGCAGTTCAGCGGACAGTGGTCGGTGGGGAGTGGCAAGTTGGAGGGCTTGACGCTGGTGGTCAGCGGCACCTTCCAGCATTTCTCGCGCGACGAAATCAAGGCCGATATTGAGAGTCACGGAGGCAAGGTGTCGGGCTCCATCAGCGGCAAGACGTCGCTGTTGGTGGCGGGCGAGAAGATGGGCCCCGAGAAGCTGAAGAAAGCTGAGAAACTTGAAGTGAGGATTATCAGCGAGGAAGAATATATGGAGATGGTGAGATGAGACGCTGCGTCGCATATTTAGCCTGCCTGTTTCTTACTTTCGGAGTGGCGGCTCAAAGTCCACATTGGGAGTTGGGGCTGCGAGGCAGTTATGTGATGCATAATTTCGATGACCTGTCGCTGGTGGCTACCGGTTCGGCCGATGTGGATGTCACATGGTTCTCTTCTCGGCAGTTGCGAGCCCCCGGAGTATCGAATGTCTTCTCCTATGGTGCACGGGCGTCGTTCTCTTATATGCCTTTTGGTATTGCAGGTCATCGCTTCGGTCTTGAAGGTATTGTGCGGGCGCCCCTTGCCTCCCGTCTGGATTACCATCTTGGGGTGGGGTTGTCCACCTTCACGCGTCCGCAAAGCCTCACTCACGACCCGAATAATCTTTACATCAGTTCGGTGCTCAACTGCCTGATTGATATCGGTTTTGATTATCGTGTCGGCAACTGCCTCTACCTCACGGCTGCGTTGACCCATTCGTCCAATGGCTCGCTCCACCGTCCCAACATGGGACTGAATTTCTTTCAGGCGGGAGTGGCTTATTGTTTTGGTGGTGTTGACACGTGCGTGAGAAGAGGGACCACCTCCCTGGACGCAATTCTATCCCGCCACGAAGTAGGCTTCACGCTGTCCCCTGGGGCCGTAATGTCGCAAAAGCAATGGCAGGAGGGCTATTATTTCTGCTACGATTTATCGCTCAACTACCTCTACCACCTCAACAGCGTGTTCTCCTTCGGCGCTACGGTGGACATGTGGTACAACGACTCGCACACCGAGCAGCTGAAGCGTATGGGGGTTGATTACTCGACGCCTGTATATCTCAGCGCAATGCCCATCTATGAGGGCAATTGGGGACCGCTGAGCCTGAGGGTGGGAGTGGGGCCGGTGCTCATCGCCTCGCCGCTGGTCAAGATACGTTACTATGAGCGTGTGGGCCTGTACTACAATATGGGACAGCACTATATCGGTGTTGGCATCAATGCGCACTCGGGCATCATTGAATTCATCGAGTGGAGCTACGGCTACCGTATTCCTCTGGGACGAAAAAAGGCCGGCGTTTAATCGCCAGCCTCTTTCAGTACTTGGTCCACGATGGCCTGTTTCCACGGGCTGCTCGTGTCGAACAGTTCGTTGAACGGTCGGCTGAGCATTTCAATCAGCAGGTGTGTGTTGTCCTGGTGCTCGATGGCTTCCAGGTGGGTGGTTATCAGCTTCCAATCGTGTGTGGAACGCAGCAAGGGGATGAAGTTGGTGAGGTCGAAGTTGCGTAGCACCATGTTGTCGATGCCGTCGGTCTCGATGCGTGAGTGTGCGCGAGCCAGCTTGATTTCGCCCACTTCTTGCAGCACCTGTATGTATTTTTCGTAGAGCACATATTCGTTGAGCAGGAACGCTACCATTGCGTCGGAGATGCTGTTCCACATGGCCACAGGGAGGGGGCGTGCGATGAAGCGTCCAATCATGAAGCTGCCGGCCGTGAGTCCCGAGATGCCGCGATGGATGCAGGTGGCATGGATGCGGCGGAAGAACTCCACTTTGTTGTTGGTTCGCAGCAGGTTGAACAGGCGGCTTTGGTCGTTGTGGTCGCCCATGCGGCTCTGCAGCACGCCGTCGACATAGTCGTCGGGGTGCGATTCAAACCAATTGTTCACGATGCTGGCAGCCTTCTTGGGCTCGTCCTTCATGTCGCAGCGGATGAGTCGCGCCAGCTTGTTGATGTCGGTGATGTAGGTGGCCTGCTGCTCGCTGACGATGCTCTGGTACTGCTGATAGGCCTCTTTCATCTCCTCGAAGAATTTCTTCTCTTCGTCGGTCAGCTCCACGTTGAGCCCTTGCAAGTACTTTGTGAAGCGTGCCGGACGGAAGGCGGCCTGTCCCTTGTAAAGGCTTTGGCGGCGCGAGCTGACGGTAATCATCTCGTCTTCCGCAATGCGGACTCCGTCGTCGTTGACGATGCTGCGGTCGTCAATCTGCACGCCGTAGGACTTGAGGTCCATAAAGGCGGGGATGCCGTAGCCGCGACAGGCGGTAACCACATGGATGGCGGCAGGCATGATGGAGAGGATGGCGTCCACCTCGTTGAGGGTGATGGTGTCCTCGGGCACGAAATGCTGCTGGCAGAGGCATACGTTCTGCCCCTTCGCTTTCCATTCACGCGCTTTGGCCACCGAGAAGCAGAGGCGGGCCGAGATGGCGGTGCGGGGCAGCACGCTGAGGCCGTGGGCAAAGAACTGCAGCTTGGAGATGGAACGGTCGTCGATGGAGGAGGAGACGATCTGGCGCAGGTGGTAGGGTTTGATCAGGTCCATCACCTGCTCGTCCTCTATCAGCCCTTCGTTACGCAGCGCGGTGGCCGACACCAGCGCAGCACGGCCCGTCATCTCCGACGAGTTAAGCTGCAGCACCGAAAAGAGGCTGACCTCGTGCGGACGGGTCTCCACCGCGAACTCGATGGTAACGGGCGTCTTGTAGCGTCCTTCAAGTTTCTTCAGCAGGGGGTCGAAGTGGTAGACGGCGGGGAACTGACGGCGTATCTCGTTGCGGTCGCGGTAGGCCAGGTCTTCGGTGGTCACGTCGCCGGTCATAATCTCCTCGCCGAAGATATTGCGGTAACTCTCCACCTGCTTGCCTGTGCCGGTGCGCGAGTGGCGGCTGTAGAGCACACCCGGGTAGCTCTCGTTGTTGCCGATGGTCCACACCATGCGTTGCAGGATGAAGCTCGGGTAGGCCTGCTTGCCCTGCATGAAGGTGAGTATCAGGTCTGAGTTGTCTTCATAGAAGCGGCGCACATGCAGTATCAGCTGCAGCGCCTGGTAGTGGGCGTCCTCCAGCAGGCGTGCATCCACGTTCCTGATGCGATGCTCCAGGTCGTGTATGCGTTCACTTTGTGCTTCGGCGGTCAGGCTGACGTCCGAGTTTTGGTAGCGGTGCTCGATGCCCAGCATCTCTGCAATGGAGTGCAGGGTGCTGAGGTAGACACGATTGGCCATGCTGGCAGCATACATTTGTCGCAGGGCCTCGTAGGCGGTGCGTGTGACGCCGATGTTCAGCAATGTGGGCATCAGGCCGGGGATATACTGCGGCATAGCGCAGCGGATGGCAAAGACCAGCGGGTTGTGGCTGTCGCCCAAGCGACAGTTGGTCATGGTCTCCAGGTTGCTGATGGCCGCTTCCACCACCTCGGGCATCATCTCGGGATGGTTGAACAACTTCGAGGTGAGGATGCAGAAGTCGGGAACAGGGTAGCAGTTCTTGGTCAGGTCCAGCAGCATGCGCCCTTTGTAGCTGATGCCTTCGTCGGTGAAGTCGCCCTCTGAGAGGGTGGTGATGAGGTATTCGTTCTCCACCAGCGGATGCGCCTCGGCGTATTGGCGGCACTCCTCGCGGAACGCCTCGCGAATGGCGACCAGCTCGGCAATGACCTCGCCCTCATGCTCGCGCAGCAGCATCTCGATGTAGTGCTGACGTTCGCGCACCGTCGAGCGCAGCAGGCAGTACATATCGTACCAACGCGGTGGGAACTCGCGCACGGTCTCCTTGCTGTCGCCTTCCAGACGGTAGATGACGGTGCCGGGCTTGTTGCCCTCCAGCCGGTTCTCGGGGTCTTCGCTGTCGTGGTTGAACACCTCCTCACCCTCGCGGGCAAAGAGGTTCACCATGAAGAAGTTCGGATAGCTGGCGCGGATGCGGAAACTGCTGACCTTCATTTACTGCTCTTGGGCGGCGTTGTTCATGATGGCCTCAAACATCTCCTCGGCGGTCATGCCGATATAGGGCAGCGTCTTGCGCGTGTCGGGGGCCAGGTAGTGCTCGGGATAGTTGTCCACGAAGTAGGTGTAGGCCTCGCGAGCCTGCTCGAACTGCTCAGCCGTCTCGTAGGCGTAGCCCTTCAGGAACCAGCAGCCGCCCACATCCTCGAAGCCGGGATAGAGTGTGATGACGCTGTCCAATAGTTGCACCGCCTGTTCGGGCAGGCCCACGCTGATGCTTGCGTCGGCGGCACGCATCATGTAGACGGGTGCCAGGCTGTCGTTGGGGAAGTCGTGGGCAAAGGTGCGGTAGAGGTCTATCATCTCGTGGAACTCGGTATCCTCGGTGCTCATCTCCAGCATCGAGAGCTGCTGCTCGTGTTCGGCGATGGCTTTCAGTTGTTTCTCGCGGTTGGGACCGCAGGAGGCCAATAGGCCGATGCCCAGAAGGCAAATCAATATGCGTTTCATGTTCGGTATTATTTGTTTCGTTTCATTTTGTATTTCGTCTGTATGCGGCCGGCGGCAATGTCGTTCAGGCGACGCTTGAGCATCGTGCGACGCAGGTTGCTCAGACGGTCGGTGAACACCTTGCCGTCCAGGTGGTCCACCTCATGCTGCACCACACGTGCATAGAGCCCTGTGGCCTCGTCGGTGTGCTCCACCCAATTCTCGTCGTAGTAGCGCACCACCACGCTCTCGGGACGCAGCACGTCCTCGTGGATGTCGGGCACGCTCAGACAGCCTTCGTTGAAGAACTGCTTCTCGCCCTTGAACTCCAATATCTCGGGGTTGATGAGCGTGTGCTGCTCGGTCACCTCGCCATAGCTGTCGGTCTTCTCGTCGTAGGGGTGGAAGCCAATCACCACCACCCTTATCGGCAGGTCCACCTGCGGCGCTGCCAAGCCCACGCCGTCGGCGGCATACATGGTCTCATACATGTTGGCCACCAGCTCCTTCAAGTTCGGGTAGTCTTTATTGATGGGTTGCGCAATCTTGCGCAGGGTCGGATGGCCGTAGCCAATAATCGGAAGTATCATTGTTCTTTTTTCTTGGTTTTTAGTTTTAAGTTTTTTCCTTATAAGTGGCCAGCGTGTCCACTTTTTACCTCTCACCTTTCACCTCTCACCTCTCATATAGTCTTGCAGCATGATGGTGGCTGCAATCTGGTCAATCATGCCTTTGTTGCGGCGGTCTTTCTTCTTCAGGCCGCTGTCGATCATCGTCTGGAAGGCCATCTTCGACGTGAAGCGCTCATCCACCCGGGCCACCTCCTTGTCAGGGAACGTCTGGCGCAGTTCGGCCACAAAGGGCTCGATATACTGCATCGACTCGCTGGGGCTGCCGTCCATCCGCTTGGCTTCGCCCACCACGAAAAGGTCCACCTCCTCGCGCGCGCAGTAGTCCTTGAGGTAGGGCAGCAGGGCAGGGGTCTCCACCGTCGTCAGGGCGGTGGCAATAATACGCATGGGGTCGGTCACCGCCAACCCTGTGCGCACCCGTCCGTAATCTATGGCCATTATGCGTCCCATGACATGAGTTGAAAGTTGAAAGTGGAAAGTTGAAAGCCTCTTTGCACTTTCCACTTTCCACTTTTTTTCTTTTTGTGGCCCCTCTCGGGTTCGAACCAAGGACCCGCTGATTATGAGTCAGCTGCTCTAACCAACTGAGCTAAGGGGCCATAGCCTTTTATATCGGCTACAAACATCCATTAAAATCGGTTGCAAAGATACAGCTTTTTTTCGACATGGCAAAAATAAATTTATCCACAGGCTATATTCTTCCTTATCTGGCCCTATCACACACATCTCTGACCTCGCTGTGCTCAGCCAATCCTTTCTAATATGGAAAGAGAATAAAGCTGGATAGTTTACCGTGTCACAATAAGGCGCTTGGTGCTGATGCCCATGGGGGTGGTCAGCTTGACAAGGTAGGTACCTGTCGGCAGTGTACTGATATCCAATTCCATTTCAGTCCTCACCACGGTGCGCACCATCAGCTCACGGCCCGTCAGGTCGCAGAGCGACAGCTGGCCGCCCGTGGCCGATTTCGGCAACACGACCTGCACACTTCCCTGCGCAGGATTGGGTGCCAGCGAGAATGGTTCGCCATCAGGCAGTACGATACCCACGGTGTCGCCTCCTGTGGTGTCGGGAAGGATGGTTGTGCCGAAGTAAATGTTCGACCGCCATTGCCCGTAGACCGTCGTGTCGTAGTTCGAGGTGGCATAGTGGCACTGCTTGCGAAGCATCACATTGTAGCGGACACTGTCCGAGAGCTGTGTGAAAGTAAAGGTGGTATCGGAGGTGATATATGTGGTGTCGCTTCCGTCTTCGCCCACCAGCCGCACATTATAGACTGTGCCCTCCTCGACACTGCGCCAACGCACCACAGCATTGTCGCCTGTGTATGAGTCCAGAGTGTCCCACTGTATCGGCCCGCACCTGAAGCCGACAATCGGGAAAGCCCATCCCCACCGCTTGTCGTCATACCAATCCTGGAGCACATAACGATTGTCTACCTGATCCAAACTAGCGTCCATATAAATATGGGCAGGCAACGAATTGTCATATCTCGCGCCATACTCACGCAGCCCGAAAGAGAGACCAGGGGACCATACCTGCCTACGCCCGACATAAAAGGTATCCGTCATACGGTTAATCTGTTGTGGTGTATCAAAGTAAAACTCATAGCAGGGAGACAAGAAAGCATTTGTTTTGTCGCACCGATCCTCATAGAGAAATTGGCAAAAACGCGGATGGGAGCGATTGAGCGTGACTGTGTCAATAAGCGTAAATTCGTAATACTGTGTAGTGGAGGTGGCAAAGGAGGGACCGTTGCTCTTATAGAGGCAAATATGAAGACTCGTGTCATTTATTGGGAGCGAACCGTAGTAATTCTCAAACGTGATGGCTACGCCATAAACGGTCACCGTATCCGGAGTAATATATTCCTGCAACAATCTATTGGTTGGTGCAAATGCATAATAAAAAACACCTTTATCAAAACAGGGTTTTGGGGTAGAGAAAAGATAGAAGGTATCACTATCCGTCACTATATCATACACCCGTGACGGGTCGTCAATCTGCGCCTGTACTGACACGCAGCAACAAACTACAAAAGTTGACCAAAGAATAATAATTTTTTTCTTCACAAACATAACATTCTTCTTATTATTTGTTTAATGGCTCTTTAAGGGTAGGTTTACTACATGGCCTCGTCCCCCAAAAAAGCGGTGCATCAGAGTCAAACCCGCCGTATCCTTGGTTAGCAGAATAACGGGGCAATGAATCCTCAAAAAGATAACGGGGCAAATCTCATTTTATTGTACAGGAACCCGTCTTTTTACCGCTGCAGCAGGTAGGTGTCAACACCTACTGTTTTTCAGGTGTTTAACCGCATTTCTTTTACATTTCTTTTAGATTTGTAAAAGAACAGTAAAAGAACAGTAAAAGAACAGCAGGCGAAAAGTAGGTGTTGGGGCCTACTTGTAACGGCGAATTGAGCGAATTACTCGAAGCTACGCAGGTCAATAAAAAACGAATTACTCGAATTGACGGGCCACTTCAATTCGAGTAACTCGTTTGAAATATCATACTGCGCAAGCCTTCGCATAATTCGCGTAATTCGCCGTTAAATCATGTTGGGTACCGTTTTTTAACAAGCGGACAAGGGTTGTTTAACTACTTTTTAACTAGGATTTGTAGTTAAACAGTAGTTAAACAGCGGGACAACGATTGCTGTTCGATGGGTGTTCTATGGCTGTTTAACGGTTGTTTGACGCTTTTCTCCATTAAACAACCGTTAAACAGCCGTTAAACAGTCGAAGAAAAGAGAACGGGAGGCCGGAGTGTGAAAAAAATATTGCGCCATTTGGATTTATTTTGTATCTTTGTCCCGTTTGAAGTATATTAATTTATTACATAATAAACTAACACACATGAACATAGATTGGCAAAACCTTCCGTTTGGTTACGTGAAAACGGATTACAATGTGCGTTGCTACTTCCGCAACGGCGAGTGGGGCGAGATTGAGGTCTCCAGCTCCGAGCACATCGAGATGCACATGGCTGCCTCGAGCCTCCACTATGGCCAGGAAGCTTTCGAGGGCCTGAAAGCCTACCGTTGCAAGGACGGCAAGATCCGCATCTTCCGCCCCGAGGCCAACGCCGAGCGCCTGCAGAGCACCTGCCGCGGCATTATGATGCCCGAACTCCCCACCGAGAAGTTTGTCGAGATGTGCAAGAAGGTCATCAAGATGAACGAGAAGTTCATTCCGCCCTACGGCACCGGCGCCAGCCTCTACCTGCGCCCGCTGCTCATCGGCACCGGCATCACCGTGGGTGTGAAGCCCGCCGACGAGTACCTGTTCCTCATCTTCGTCACCCCCGTGGGACCCTACTTTAAGGGCGGCTTCAAGGCCAACCCCTACGTCATCACCCGCAAGTATGACCGCAGCGCCCCCCTCGGCACCGGTATCTACAAGGTCGGTGGCAACTATGCAGCCAGCCTGAAGGCCCATGTCGAGGCTTGCCACGGTGGTCAGTATGCCTGCGAGTTCTATCTGGACGCCAAGGAGAAGAAATATGTCGACGAAGCCGGCGCTGCCAACTTCTTCGGCATCAAGGACGGTGCCTACATCACCCCGAAGAGCACCAGCATCCTGCCCTCCATCACCAACAAGAGCCTCATGCAGTTGGCCGAGGATATGGGCATGAAGGTCGAGCGTCGTCCCATCGACGTCGAGGAACTGAGCACCTTCCAGGAGGCCGGTGCCTGTGGTACCGCCGCCGTTATCAGCCCCATCGAGCGCCTTGACGACCCCGAGACCGGCAAGAGCTACGTCTTTGGCAAGGAGCCCGGCCCCTACAGCACCAAGCTCTACAACGCCCTCCGTGCCATCCAGCTCGGCGAGGCCGAAGACAAGCACAATTGGAACACCATCATGGACTAAACAAAGGTCTATAAATAAAGAAAGCCGCTCGGTTGAGCGGCTTTCTTTTTGTTCACGCGTTTTCTTTAGGCACCGATTTTGGCGGTGTAGGCAGCGGCGTCCATGAGGGCGTCGATGTCGGCCATGTTCTCGGGTTTGATTTTGATGATCCAGCCATTGCCGTAGGGGTCGGCGTTGATGGCGCTGGCATCCTCGAGGGCGGTGTTGAACTCCACCACCTCGCCTTTGACGGGCATCAGCAGGTCGGCCACAGTCTTCACGGCCTCGACGCTACCGAAGGCCTCGCCGGCCTCGACGGTGTCGCCCTCGCAGGTGACGTCGACAAACACGATGTCGCCAAGCTCATGCTGGGCATAGTCGGTGATACCAACGAAAGCGAATTCGCCTTCTACACGCACCCATTCGTCGTCCTGGGTGTACTTCAGATTTGCAGGAATGTTCATATTCTTATGTTATTATGTGATTGAATTTTTCCTTTTTTGACGATGCAAAGATACATCTTTTTTTTATTATGGGGAAAAAAAGTTTTCCAATTCAAAGAAAATTAGTATTTTTGCATCGTCGAAAGTCAAGGCTACAAAAAGTGTAAGCGAGTGTGAGAGCCTTGAAATCCAGAAGTTTATTATTGGAATAACATTACAACAGCTTAACAGCTATATCGCTATATAACTATATGTACAGCAAATCAGAGTTAGAAAGCAAGGCCCACATCGAGTTGATCGATATTGCCAAACAGATGGGTCTCCCGAAGGCTACGCGCCTTGAACCGCAAGAACTTATTTACCGTATTCTCGACCACCAGGCCGCCAACCCCACCGCCGAGCCCCAGGCACGCCGCCAGGAACCTGCCGACGCAAAGCCCGCCGAAGGCCGTAGCCGCCGCCAGCACATGAAACCGCAGTTGTTGGCCGAGTCGTCGGTGAAGAACCCCGAGGTGCACAAACGTGTGGACCGTCAGCCGAAAAACGAGGAGCGTCAGCAGAAGAGCCTCGACCTGAATATTGGTGACCTCGAGATGCCTACGGTGCCCGAGGTGCCCGAGATGAAGTCGCCCGACAGCTGGCTCCGTTTCCGTCGCGAAAACAACGAGCGCAAGCCCGTCGTCGAGACACCGGCCGAGGTGCCCGCCGAAGTCCCTGCCGCCCCCGAGGCAGCGGCCCCCGTCGAGGCTGAAGCCAAGCCGGCAGACACTCAGGCACAACCCAAACGCAAGCGCGGCCGTCCCCGCAAGAACCCCGAGGAGAAAGCCCAGCAGCAGCCTGCCCAGCAACCCGCCCAGCAGCCGGTAGAGGCCGAGAAACCCGTCGAACCCGCGAAGCCCGAACCCTTCAGGGAGGCCGAACCGGTGAAGCCCGCCGAGGTGCCCGCTCCGCAGCCCGAAGCCGCCGCTCCCGAGAAAGTGGAGGCCCAGCTGCAACCGAAGAAGAAGCACTTCGCCTTCGAGTATGAAGGTGTCATCGAGGCCGAGGGCGTGCTGGAAATGGTGCCCGACGGCTATGGATTCCTGCGTTCGAGCGACTACAACTACCTTTCCTCGCCCGACGATATCTACATCAGCCCGCAGCAGATACGCAACTATGGTCTCAAGACCGGCGACACGCTGCGTGGTACCGTGCGCCCGCCGCGCGAGGGCGACAAGTTCTTCCCCATGGTGAAGATACTTGAAATCAACGGCCTCAGCCCCGACCGCGTGCGCGACCGCATCCCCTTCGAGAGCCTCACGCCGCTCTTCCCTGACCAGAAGTTCAAGCTCACGGGTCACCCGCAGGAGACCCTCTCGACCCGTATTATCGACCTCTTTACGCCCATCGGAAAAGGACAGCGCGGCCTCATCGTGGCTCAGCCCAAGACCGGTAAGACCACCCTGCTGAAGGAGGTGGCCAACGCCATTGCCTTCAACCACCCCGAGGTGCACCTGATGGTGCTGCTCATCGACGAGCGCCCCGAGGAGGTGACCGACATGCAGCGTTCGGTCAAGGCCGAGGTGATTGCCTCTACCTTCGATGAACCCGCCGACCGCCATGTGCGCATTGCCAACATTGTGCTGGAGAAGGCCAAACGCCTCACCGAATGTGGCCATGACGTGATGATAGTACTCGACTCGATTACCCGTCTGGCTCGCGCCTACAACACCGTGCAGCCCGCCAGCGGCAAGGTGCTCAGCGGCGGTGTCGAGGCCAATGCCCTGCAGAAACCCAAGCGCTTCTTCGGTGCAGCCCGTAATATTGAGAACGGTGGCTCGCTGACCATCATCGCCACCGCCCTCACCGAGACGGGGTCCAAGATGGACGACGTTATTTTCGAGGAGTTCAAGGGTACCGGCAACATGGAGCTCCAGCTTGACCGCAAGCTCAGCAACAAGCGCATCTATCCCGCCATCGACCTGGTGGCTTCGAGTACCCGCCGCGACGACCTGCTGGTCAAGCCCGACCTGCTGTCGCGCAGCGTTGTGCTCCGCAACCACTTGACCGACCTGACGCCCATCGAGGCCATGGAATTCCTCAAGAAGCAGATGGCCAACACCCGCAACAACGAGGAATTCCTCTACACGATGGACAAGTAGCAGTCAGTTGTCGTTGACACTTGCCTGACTCCGTTATATCTACATAACTTTTACAACAGTTCTACAACAGTTCTTCAATAATTTCTTGAAGAACTGTTGTAGAACTGTTGCAAAATGGTTGATGAAAAGACGGCGTCAGGCAGTCCTTTTTATATATTTTAAAAATAATTTTGTATAATCAATTTTAAAGAGTATCTTTGCAGAAACCAATAATATGTTGGGAAAAAGTGTAATTAATTAAATATAAACAATTTAAAACAAAACTAAACAATGAAAACCGCTTATAATTTCAATGCAGGTCCTTGCGTCCTGCCCAAAGAGGCCATCGAGTCCACCATCGCCGCCATCCGCGACTTTGACAACACCGGTATCGGCCTGCTCGAAATCTCTCACCGTACCCCCGGTTGGGAGCGCACCATGGAAGAAACCCGCCAGCTGTGGCGCGACCTGCTGAACATTCCCGCTGAGTATGAGATTCTCTTCCTCGGTGGTGGTGCCAGCACCGGCTTTATGGATGTTCCCGCCAACCTGCTCAACAAGAAAGCTGCCTACCTGCAGACCGGCGTGTGGGCCAAGAAGGCCGCCAAAGAGGCCAAGAACTTCGGCGAGACCGTGATCGTGGCCAGCAGCGAAGACAAGACCTACAGCTACATCCCGAAGGGTTGGACCGTCCCCGCCGACGCCGACTACTTCCACATCACCACCAACAACACCATCTACGGCACCGAGATCCGCAAGGACTTCGCCGCCAACGAGATCAACAACGTGATGCTGGTCGCCGATATGAGCTCCGACATCATGAGCCGTCCCGTCGACGTGAAGAAGTACGGCCTCATCTACGGTGGTGCCCAGAAGAACGTCGGCCCTGCCGGTGTCACCTTCTACATCGTCCGCAAGGATATCCTCGGCAAGATTACCGACCGTCAGTATATGAACCCGCTGCCCACCATGGTGGACTTCCGCACCCACGCTGCCGAAGAAGCCAAGAACATCAGCATGTTCAACACGCCTCCGGTGAGCGCCATCTTCGTGATGCACGAGACCCTGAAGTGGGTTAAGAACACCATCGGCGGTGTCGAGAACATGAACAAGATCAACGTCAAGAAGAGCGCCCTGCTCTATGAGGAGATCGACCGCAACAGCATGTTCCGTGGCACTGTGGAGAAGGAAGACCGCTCGATCATGAACCACTGCTGGATCATGGCCGAGGGCCGCGAGAACCTCGAGGCCGACTTCATGGCCTTTGCCAAGGAGCGCGGTATGGTCGGCATCAAGGGTCACCGCTCGGTCGGTGGCTTCCGCGCCAGCCTCTACAATGCTTGCCCCATCGAGGCCGTCGAGGCTCTCGTGCAGTGCATGCAGGACTTCGAGAAAGCACATAAATAAGATAAAAAATGGAAATCAGAGACGACGTAAGGGAAGGTTTCGAGAAGAAGCTTCGCAAGGAGCCTACTTGCGTCTTCTCTGATGAAATAAAGATTTATCCAAAGATGAAAGTTTTAGTTGCAACAGAGAAACCCTTCGCCAAAGTGGCCGTCGACGGCATCCGCGAAGTGGTGGAGAAGAACGGCTACCAGCTGGCCCTTCTCGAGAAATACACCGACGTGAACGACCTGTACAAGGCCGTCGAGGATGCTGACGCCCTCATCGTGCGCAGCGACAAGGTGACCAAAGAGGTGATCGACCACGCCAAGAACCTGAAGATTGTCGTGCGTGCCGGCGCCGGTTTCGACAACCTCGACCTCGAGGCTTGCACCGCCCACAAGATTGTTGCCATGAATACCCCCGGCCAGAACAGCAACGCCGTTGCCGAGCTCGTCATGGGTATGCTCGTCTATGCCGTCCGTAACTTCTACAACGGCAAGAGCGGCAGTGAGCTCATGGGCAAGAAACTCGGTATCCTCGCCTTCGGTAACGTGGGACGCAATGTGGCCCGCATCGCCAAGGGCTTCGGCATGGAGGTCTACGCTTACGACGCCTTCATGACCGCCGAGCAGATCAACGCCACCGGTATGGCTACCGCCGTCGCCAATCAGGACGCCCTGTTCGAGACCTGCGACATCGTCAGCCTCCACATCCCCGCCACCGCGGAGACCAAGCAGAGCATCAACTACAACCTCGTTGGCAAGATGCACAAGGGCGGTATCCTCGTGAACAGCGCCCGTAAGGAAGTCATCGACGAGGCCGGCCTGCTCAAGCTGATGGCCGAGCGCACCGATATCAAGTACATCACCGACATCATGCCCGATGCCGATGCCGACTTCAAGGCATTTGAAGGCCGCTACTTCGCCACCCCCAAGAAGATGGGTGCCCAGACCGAAGAGGCCAACATCAACGCCGGTATCGCCGCCGCCAACCAGATTGCCGACTTCTTCAAGACCGGTAACAAGAAATTCCAGGTCAACAAGTAATTGTCGACGACCGTAGGGTGTCAACAAATTACTTATGCGACTCTGCATTTTCAACCCCGAGCACGACCTTTGCCTCGCCAAAGGTCGTGCTCATTATGTACCGCCGCGGTCGGCTGTCGACTTCGCCCACCGCGACGCGAACATCATGCAGGTGCTCTATCCCGACGCCTACTGCTGCTCGGTATATGAAGTGAGACGTGAGATGAACAATCCTCTCACCGCTCACTTTTCACCTTTCACCTCAGTAGTGGCTTGGGGGTGGGACGCCGTAGTGAAGCACGAGCTTCTCAAGCGGGGTGTCCCTGCCGACTTGCTGCCTTCGGACGAGGAGATTGACACCATCCGCGAGCTGCAGCACCGCTCCACCGTGTTGCCGCTGCAACCCGACTGCCACGAGGTGCGCTTGATTGAGGAGATGGAGAGGCTGCTGCGTGAACGGGAGCATTGGGTGATGAAGGCCCCGTGGTCGGGGGCGGGTAGGGGCCTGCGCTGGGTGCATGGCGCGCTGACCGCCATCGACCGCGATTGGCTGCTGAAGACCGTAGAGAAGCAGCGTTGCGTCATTGCGGAACCCAACAGAATGTGGGTCGGCGACCAGAGAGGAGCCAGCCCACATCCTGTTGCCGACCTGGCGCTGGAGTATTTGGATGGCGCTTTTATGGGCTATTCCTACTTTAAAACCGGCAGCGGCGTATACAAGGAGAACATTGCATGGTCTGACGGGCAGATTGAGACGACGTTCGCTTTGTTGCCTGTTCGCGAGACTATAGAGCGGTGGCTTGAGGCGAACGTATGGCCGCGCTACCGTGGGCCTCTGGGCGTAGACCTGATGGCCTGCGCCGACGGTAACGTCCATGTCTCCGAAATCAACTTCCGCCACACGATGGGGATGGTGGCGCATGAGAAGTTTAGAATTATGAGTTAAGAGTTATGGGTTTTGTAGAAGCATTGTTATTGGCCCTTGCCTTGTGTGTCGACTCTTTGGTGGTGTCGACCACCACCGCTTTCCGTGAGAAGATGCCTTGGCGTCAGGGCGTGTTGATGGCCATAATCTTCGGCCTCTGCCAGGGGGCGTTTCCGTTGTTGGGCGCCCTTATCGGCGATGTGGCGCGCTCTTTCATCGAAGCAGTCGACCATTGGGTTGCCTTCGGCCTGCTGGCCTTTGTCGGCGGCAGGATGCTGTTGGAGGGTATAAAAGGCGGTAACGACAACGACAAAGCGACAAAGTCGGGCCTGACTCTCGGCACTTTTTTCCTGCTGGGAGTGGCCACCAGCATCGACGCTTTTGCTGTAGGCATCGGTCTCGGCCTGCAGGAAACGCTAACCCAGGTGCTTTGGATAGTGCTGATTATCGGCCTTGTCACCCTGTGTGTCTCGCTGCTGGGTGTCTATCTGGGCAAGCGCAAGGTGCCTGTGCCTGAGCGCACCGCCACCATCATCGCCGGCCTTGTGCTTATCGGGCTGGGCGTGAAGATCCTTCTGGAACATCTGTTATAAAAAAAAGCCGCACCCAACAGAGTACGGCTTTTCTTTTTGTAGAGTGATACGCTCGCTTATTTCTTGCGGGCGCCTTTGCTGGCGTTGTAGAAAATCTTGAGGGCGCCGCTCTTGCGGAGCTCCTGCTTGATGTCGCTAATCATACCCATGCGCACCTGTTTGTCGGCTTTGATGGCCGTGGTGATGTAGGGGCGGTCGGCTTCGATGCGCTGGTTGCGCTCGAGTTCGACGAAGGTGACGATGTCGCTGACTTCAGAAATCATGTCGTTGAGCTGTATACGGGGCTCGGTGCCGTATTTCTTCTGCTGGTCGGGCAGAGGAACACCGACGTTGATGTAGCTCACGAGGCTTTTCTTTTCCAGCTTGACTACTTCGGAACCCTGGGGAGGGATGATCTTCACGTAGAGGGAGCTCTCGCGCATGGTGGTAATCACCATGAAGAAGAACAGCAACATGAAGATAATATCGCTCATGGAGCCCATATTGAGGGCGGGCGTCTCTTTTGCTTTTTTACCTGTGAAACGTGCCATAGCTTATTTACCTCCTATCTTTGTGGGTTCGGCCTCCGAGATAGCCACGGGGATGGCTGTGTCGACGGCTTTGCGTTGTTCTTCGTTCAGATCGGTATATTTCTTACCGAAGCGGGTGGTGGAAAGTTCGTCACGCATCTCGTTGATGGCGGCGGTCAACTCGTTCTGCACTTGCAGGTACATGTCGTAGGATGTACCGCGGTCGTTGCGCAGGGAGATAACACCCTTCGACACATCGTAGGTGCCGAGCAGCGGTATCTCGGTGGGGATTTTTTCGGGCAGGTTGGGACGGTTCTCGGGGTTGCCGAGGAATTCCTTGGCACGATCCTTCAAATCATCTATGCGGCCGTACTCGCGGTTGAAAAGCAACCGGTCGTCCTTGTTGACCATCACGACAAAGATATTGCGCTCACGAACCTCTGGCGGCTCGACGTCTTCCGGCAGGGGTGGCGGAAGGCGACGGGCAATGCCCATGTCCGAGTTGATGTTGGAGACCATCAGGAAGAAGGCCAGCAACAGGAACGAGATGTCGGACATCGAGCTTGTGTTCAGTCCGGGAGTTTTTCTTGCCATAGTTATTATTTCTTTTTAATAAGTTTGGCAACCTCGGAGTAGATGATAGCCACAGCGCTGCCGATGACAAGGATGTAGACCATCCAGCAGGCGGCGCCGATGAGCTTCGAGGTGCCCAGCGAAATATTGTTCTTCTCTCTCAGAGCCAGGGTGACGTCGTCGCCTTTCGACAGCAGGTAGCTGACAACCAGCACGACGATGACAATGCCCACCAGCATGAGGAACTTCTTCAGGTAGCCCGGGTCCTCTTTGAAGCGGTTGGCAAGTTTGACGACGAGGAAGAAGATGATGGCGGCGATGGAGACGACCACAAAGCAGACCAGGATCCAATAGGTTGCATCGAACAACCCGTTGGCCTTCACTGCCGAGAGCTCTTTCACGCCACCGTTGTTCACGGCAAAGAGGATGGTCAGCAGGGTGCAGACCACGGCAATGCCAAGACCCAACAGGGTGATGAGTTTATCGGTTTTCTCTTTCATGATTGTTTTCTCTTTAATATTTATTGTTTAACGTTCAACGTTTCCCGTTCAAAAGAGAAAGCAATTATTTGTGGTATTTTACGAGGATGTCCATGAGGGAGATCGAACCGTCTTCCATCTGGTCAACCAGGCTCTCAATCTTGGTGAGGATGTAGTTGTAGAAAATCTGCAGGATGATAGCGGTGATAAGACCGAAGATGGTCGTCAACAGAGCCACTTTCATACCACCAGCCACAACGGTCGGGCTGATGTCACCGGCAGTCTCGATGTCGTCGAAGGCCTGGACCATACCGACCACAGTGCCGAGGAATCCGAACGAGGGGGCCAGGGCGATGAACAGGCCGATCCAAGTCAGGTTGTTCTCCAGGCGGGCCATCTGCACACCACCATAGCTGGTGACGGCTTTCTCGACGTTCTCCAGACCCTGGTCGACGCGGTCGAGACCCTGGTAGAAGATGCTGGCCACGGGGCCACGGGTGTTGCGGCAGAGTTCCTTGGCGCCTTCATAGTTGCCACCCTTCACGTTGTCTTCGATGCCCTCGAGGAGCTTCTTGACGTTGGTGGAAGCCATGTTCAGATAGAGGATGCGCTCGATGATGAGGGCCATGCCGAAAATCAAGCAGAGGAGCACGGGGGTCATCCAACCGGCACCGCCCTGGATGTACTTCTCTTTCAGCATCTGGTGGAACGACTTGGTGTCGTCAGCGGGAGCGGCAACAGTTTCTTCAACTGCAACAGCCTCCTCGGCAACGGCCGAGTCGGTGGCCTCAATCTGTTCGGTGCCTTCAGCGTTGGGGGCATCCTGTGCCTTCACGTCGTTGAAATTGGCAAATGTCAACAATCCTACTATTGACATCAAAGCAAATACTTTTTTCATGGTGTTGTTAGTGTGTTGATTATTAATTTATTGTTTATTGTTTACCTATTTTGATTTGTACTGCAAATATACACTTTTTTTCTTATACCAACAAAAAATATCATTTTTTTCTTCCCGCGAGGGTCTCCATCAGTTCGCGCAGGGGCAGTTTCAGGGCCTCGTCGGCAGGGATGGTGTCGAGGCATTGCTCGGCTGTCCTGAACTCCTTTTCGATGGCCTCTTCTACGGCGCTCTTGAGGTTCATCGTCTCGTAGAGGGCCATCACGCGGCGCACTTTCTCCTCCTCGTCCAGGTTGTCCTTGGCGGCAAAGAGGGCCAGCAGCTCCTCCCGCTGACTGTCGTTGCCGATCTGCATGGCTAACAGGGGCAGGTAGCTCTTCTTGTTGTCGCGGATGTCCTGTCCGGTCTTCTTGCCGAAGACGGCGGTGTCGCCATAGCCGTCGAGCAGGTCGTCCTGCAGCTGGAAGGCCAGGCCCAGATGCAATCCGAACTCATAGAGCCTCTCGATGTCGCCGTCGCGGGAAGTGGCGTAGAGGGCGCCGATTTTCAGCGCGCCGGCCAGCAGCACGGCGGTCTTCTGGCGTATCATGTCCATATAGTCGTCCAGCGTCACCTCCTCCAGCGTCAGGCGCTCGAAGTTCATGTCTTTCTGCTGTCCTTCGCACACCTCGATACCGGTCTCGCAGAAGCACCGCAGGATCTCCTGCAGGCGAGGCGACGGTTGGCGCAGGAAGTAGCGCCAGGCCAGCGCATACATGGTGTCGCCGCTGAGCACGGCGGTGTTTTCGTCCCATTTCTGGTACACGGTGGGCTGGCCGCGCCGCAGGGGCGAGCGGTCCATCAGGTCGTCATGCAGCAGGGTGAAATTGTGGAAGGTTTCGATGCCGAGGGCGGCGCCGCGGACCTCGTCCGTGTTGCCGCCGAAGAGGGCGTTGGCCGCCAGCAGCAGGGTGGGGCGTATGCGCTTGCCGCCGAGGCGCAGCGTATAGTCGATGGGCTCGTACAGCTCGCGCGGCTCGGCCACGAAGCTCTCCTCCTCGAAAATGCGCTCCACCAGCGACAGATAGTATTTAAGGTTATTCATCAGTATTTAAGAATTTATGTCATATAACGACATCGCCGCCCTTTTATTGTGTCCGACCATATATGCTCCGACATTTCAACGGTAGCTTAACGGTAGTTCAACGGTATTTCGACGGAAAAAAGCGTTGAACTACCGTTGAACTGCCATTCTTCGTCCGTTGTTCGGCCGTTCTTTGGTCGTTCTTTGCTTTTTTCCAAAGAACGGCCTTTCAACAACCGTACAACGGCAGTTCTTCAACAGTTCTTCAAGAAAATGTTGAAGAACTGTTGAAGAACTGCTGAAGAATTGTTGTCGAACAGGCGGACTCAGGGCGGCGATGATGAAATGTTGGGGCGGCTGTGCAATAAACGGGCCGTTGGGACGTTATTGATGTATTAATAAGGTATATTATGAGAAAAAAGATACTTTTTGCCGGCATTGGCTTGCTGTTGTCCGCCTCGTTCTGTTCGCTTTCGGCTGTGGCCCAAGGAGTGTTGAAGCCGCGTCCCGACGCTTTCCCGCCGGTCGACGAGCCGGCTCCCAAGGTGCTCAATATGGCCTCCTCGCTGGAGCAGATGGCCTCGTGGGACCGCTACCCGACCTACGAGACCTACCTGGCCATGATGAGCCGTTGGGCTCAGGAGTTCCCCGCGCTGTGCCATGTGGACACCATAGGCACCAGCCTGGAGGGACGCCTGATACTGAGCATGTATATCGAGCCGCAGACCGACGATGACCTCTATCGGCCCGAGTTTTTCTACAGCTCGACCATCCACGGCGACGAGGTGACGGGCTACGTCATGATGCTGCGCCTCATCGACACGCTACTGCATGGCTACGGCACCAATCCGCAATACACCGACCTCATCAACCGCACGCGCATCAGTATCAATCCGCTGGCCAACCCCGACGGCACCTACCACCGCGGCAACCACACGGTGCAGGGCTCGCAGCGCTACAATGCCAACGGTGTGGACCTCAACCGCAACTACCCCGACCCCTTTGGCGCTACCAAGGAACCCTTGCAGCAGGAGAATGAGCTGATGATTGCCTACGTTACGGCCCACCACTTCAAGCTCAGCGCCAACCTGCACGGCGGCAGCGAGGTAATGAATTACCCCTGGGACTGCTTTACCTCCACCACCAACCCACATCCCGCGGCTGAATGGTGGCAGGAGGTGTGCCACCGCTTTGTGGACACCTCGCGCACCTATAGCAGCACCCACTTTCGCGACGTCACCAACTCGGGCGTCATTGCCGGCGGCGATTGGTACGTCATCCACGGCGGCCGCCAGGATTATATGAACTACTACCACAACTGCCTCGAGGTGACGATGGAGCTTTCTACCTCCAAGACGCTCTCCACCGACAAACTGCCTGAGTATTGGCGCTTCCTGCAGCACTCGCTGGTCAACTACATTGCCGAGATACATTCGCTGCCCGAGGGCTATAACGGCATCTCGGACCTCCGCTCCCAGACCTCCGACCTTTCCGTCTATCCCAACCCCGCGAGCGACCGAGTGACCCTCGACGGCCTCAACGCCGGCGACCGCGTCGAGCTGCTCGACCTCAACGGGCGCGTGCTCATTCAAGCAATCAAGCAATCAGACAATCAGGCAATCACCCTCGATGTCAGTGGTTTGCCTTCCGGCACCTACCTCCTTGGCACTGCCGGCAGCAAAAAAATAATCATCAAGTTGTAAGTTTTTGCCGTCTTCGCGCAACTATACTGTAGATGACGGCAAAAGAATATAATGACGAAGTGCGCCTGTGGGCCGACGACGCGATGCGTTTCGCGGTGCGTTGCGGCGGCTCGCACGCCGACAGTCAGGACGCTGTACAGGAGGCGCTGGTCTCGTTGTGGCACCGCCACGAGGCGGTGGACTTTGCTAACGGCAAGCGCTATCTGATGGGCGCCGTCTACCGCAGTCTGATGAGTCTTTTCCGTCACCGCCGCGTGGTGCGCATGCACGCCGAAGCCACTCAGGCTATCGCCGACAATGCAGTGCAGCCCGACGAGCGTTTCGATGTGCGCGAGGCCGTCGAATACAGCCTCGGCACCTTGCCCGAGGTGCAGCGGGCCATCTTGCAGCTGCGCGACGTGGAGGGCTACAGCTACGCCGAGATAGGGGAGGCCCTGAGTATTGATGTCGACCGTGTGCAGGTCTACCTCTTCCGCGCCCGCGTGGCCATGCGTAAACAATTGAAATCTATGGGTTATGGAAGCAATTAATGATAAGAACTACGAACTGTGGCTCGTGCGCTATGCCGAAGGCGACCTGACCGACGCCGAGCGCCAGGCTGTGGAGCAGTGGCTCGAAGGTCACCCCGACGCCGCAGAAGAGCTGGCCCTCTACCAAGAGGCGCCGCGCCTGCAGAGCGACGAAAGTGTGCACTATGCCGGTGCGATACAGCAACGTCCACAGACCTTGTGGAGCATGGGATGGCGCTGGGTGGCTGCCGCCGCGGTGCTGCTGCTCCTCTTCACGCCGGTGGCGCTGCACCTTTTCCGCGGCACCGACCAGCCGGTGCAGGTGGCACAGACCACACTGCCGGAAGCAACCTCCACGGTGGCAGACAGCATTTTGGACGTTGAAGCTACCACGCCTGAGAGTAATAATGAGGCTGTGGCACAGGTAATTAAGAAAGCACCAATCAAGGCTGCAACGGCAAGGCCGCAAGCATCAGCCCCCGAACCTTTGGTAGCCATTGCCGACGAGGCAACAGAAAGCACCGAGAAACCAGATGATACAGAAGAAGTGGAAACTATGGAGGTGCTTCAAGAGGAACAGCCTTCCAGCCTCATCTATGTCGACAACCTGATTGTCTATGAGGATGAACCGGAACCCACAACCGAGTATGCCACCATCAATGAGGTGACATATACCAACACCGAAAACAGCATCAATCCCATTGGGCATTTCATCAGCACATTCATCAAGGCAAACAGATAAACCAACAATATTATGAAACACAACATTTTTTATGCCATTGCAGCCCTTGCGCTGCTCAGCCCCGCCGCCGTACAGGCACAGCGCGTGCAGCCTCTACCGGACGAGGTGACTGAAATCCGCATCGAAGGCCGTCAGAGTCTCCGCGTCGTCAGTGGCGACGAGAACCGCATCGAAACCAATAGCGACAAAGACAACATTGCCAGAGTGCGCAACGGTCGCATGAACATTGGAAACGATGCAGGCGATATCGTCTTGCGTCTTGCTCCAGGTCGCAGCATGACCTTCCGTGTTGAGGACTACGCCGTTATTGAGTTCAACGGCAGTTTCGCCAACAGAGACAACCTGACCGTCGAGACCGAAGACTATGCTCAGGCCACATTTGTGGGCGACACCACCGACACCGTCCGTGCCGTCACGCTCGTGCTTCGTGCCGATGACTTCTCCCGCATCACCAGCGATGTTATTCTCAAACATTACAATTACGAGCTGTCTGCCAGCGACTTCTCCCGTATTGTGCTGACAGGTATGGACCTGATGGAGAGTTCGGAGGCCAACAATTGGGGTGAACTCATGCTCTCCACCCATATCAACGACAAAGGCAAGGTTTACCGTGGACGCATGACCTGTGGCGGCATACTGTTAAAGACCGATAATCCCAAGGACGACGACATTGCTTCGCGCGTAGAGGTCGATGCCACCGACCGTGCCGTCGACTTGGCCCGCGACATGGCCAGCGCATTGAAAACAACCACAGGAAAACGTAACCGCCATCCTTGGGACACGGAGATTGACTTTGCCTGGGGCTGGAACAACTGGGGCGACCAGATTGGCAGCGGCTTTAGCAGTGTCGACGGAGCGGCAGGAGTCAACACCACCTTCCACAACATACAGCTGGCTATCAACGTTCCGGTCATCAATGTATCGGGATTTGCCCTCAAGGCGGGTGTCGGTTTGGAATGGAACCGCTTTGTGTTCAACACCCCCGAAGTGCTTTTCGATCCCACCGTCGACCCAATGGCTTTTGTCGCCGGTACCTGGGGCGCAGGTGTGGCCAACTCGTACCTCAAGACTTGCCATGTTACGGTACCCGTCAAGTTGGAATTTGGCAACCCCGACAAGTGGCACTTCAGCCTCACGGCTTTGCCCGGCTTGAATTGGACCGGCAAGAACAGCGGTCTGCGACGCCGTTACAATGAAGTGGAAGCTGTTATGAACGAGCACACGGACAAGGACCGCAGCGTCAACCGCTACCTCAACCCCTATATGCTCGATGTGCGTGCCGCGGTGCAGTACAATTGTATGGGTGTCTACCTGCAAGTGTCTACCCTCAGCGCCTTCAAGAATGGCTGCCAGGACCTGTTTCCCATCAAGTTCGGCATCATTCTATAAAAAGCTAATGCTAAAGAAAAAAGCAGGACTTGTTGTCCTGCTTTTTTTTATAGGGTGACCTTGCGGTAGGCGGTGCAGTTATATACCCCTGTTTTTTTGTCGTAGTCGATGGTTACCGCATAGCCACGGCGTATCATATTGCTCACCCAATAGGTTACCTCTACCTTGCTGGTCGAGGAGAAGGTGATGAGGACGTTCTTCGCCAGGGTGTCGCTTTCCGAGGTGCATCCCACAGCCACATGCCGTCCGCTCTCGGCATAGTCCATCAGTGTGTTGCAGAGTGTCATGGCCTCTTCGTCGGAGTATACGTTGGCGGAGAACAGCTCGCCGTTGATGATATAGTCCACCGAGGAGGCTTTCTGCTCCTTTTGGGTGGTGGCGCTTTCTTGTGGGTTGCCGGTGGTTTGGGGAGTGTATTTGGGTGTGGAGGGATACAGTCCCGAGGAAATGGGATTGGAAGACTGTCCGGGTTGCACGGTGGTGTAGTCTTTTTTCAAATCGGCACGGGAGTTTCTCGTGTTGTATAGCGAGGAGCAGCCTGTGGCCATCAGGCATGCGGCAATGAGGGCGGTGGTTTTGAGTCGGTGTTTGTTCATTGTTCTAATTGTTTGAGTTGGTAGTTGATTACGCTGTTCAGTTGTTGTTCGTTGTCGACCTGCACCACACAGAGTGAGCGGTGGCCGTAGGAGAGGAAGACGAATTGAGTATTGTCGGTGCCGAGTCTCCAGGTCTGCAGCACGTCTTCACCGTCGTTTACTAATTGGTGCTGGCGTTCGGTGAGGGCAGGGAAGTTGAATTCCTCCTGCATCCACGCCCAGCCGGCACTGTCGAGTGCCTCGATGGTGGTCACGTCGACCCGTGTGCTGTCGTCAAAGGGGAAGTGGTGCACAAAGCCCACACGCACGCCTTCCTGGTGCTCGTAGCGGCTGTAGAGCTCGCTCACCTCGGGCTTTCCCTGACAGAGGAAATGGCAGGCGGTGACGGCTCCCAGGGCAAGCATCAGCAGCACTGCTGTGATAATCCAGATGCGTTTCATGAGATTGTCAGTATTTGAGTGGCACATTGCATGACAGCCTCGTTGCCGCCAATTTGGTTGCACACTACTTGGGGCCGTTGGTCTGTGGGCAACAAGAGTCCGTAGCTGGTGGTGACGGCGACGAGCAGGCCGATGGCCAGCAGGGTGTGCAGCCTGCGTTGACGGGCACACCACGGCTGCAGGTCGGCGTTGAGGTCCGACATCAGGCCTTCGATGTGCCTGCTGTCCTCGTCCCTCAGTGTCCGGGCCTCGGCGGCTATCATTCTTTCTATGTCGTTTTCGGTCATTGTTGTATGGTATTATAGGCTTGTTTCATTTTCTCTATGACGCGGAAGCGCAGCTGGCTGGCGCTGGTGGCCTTGATTTGCAGCTGGGCGGCTATCTCGGCAATGCTGTAGCCGTTGAGCAGCAGGTCCAGCATCTTGCGTTCGTGCGGGTTGAGGTCGGTGGCCAGCTCCTCGATGGTTTCGCGCAGGTCCTCGGCGGGTTCGGCGATGTCGTGCTTTTCGGCGAGGGACTCTGTGTCGATGGTTTTGCGTCGGCGCCGGTGCGAGAAGACGCTGCGGCAGTGGTACTTCACCCAGAGCCGTTCCTGCTGCTCGGTGGCGTCGGGCCGCAGGGTGTGCCGATAGTGCCAAAGGTCGATGGCTACCTCCTGCATCAGGTCGGCACAGAGGGCACTCTCGCCCCCCGAATGCCACCAGCACAGCCGCCGTATCAGCGTCTTGTGCCGCAACATCAGCTTGTCAAAGTCGGTATATCGCTCGGTGTGCTCCGTCATGCTATGTAGGCCTCTCTATAAATATAATAACCGCCTTTTTGACAAATCACTACAAGAGAGGTCTTTTTTTTATTTTTCTTCCCAGAAGTCGGCGTGCTGTATCTTGAGCGATTGCGGGTCGAACTTAGGCTCCAGGCCCTGTTTCTTTTGCCGTTCGTAGTCTTTGAGGGCGCGCAGGGCCTTGTGCGAGAGCAGCAGGATGGCCACGACGTTGATCCAGGCCATGGCGCCCACGCCGATGTCGCCTACCATCCACACGATGCCGCTGCCCTGCAGCGAGCCGATGAAGACGGCGCTGATGGTGCCGATGCGTAGCAGCCAGATAGCCACTTTTTCGCCGCGGTCGTCGCCAAAGACCTCGTCGTCTTTTTCCAGCTGTGCCAGCCGCTCGGGGTGCTTCTTGTAGATGCGCCGACGCCAGCGGTTGAAAAGGTAGACCAGGTTGGTCTCGGCATAGTAGTAGTAGGTCATGATGGTGGTGAAGGCGAAGAAGAAGAGAGCGATAGAGATAATCATATCGCCTGCATGTGGCCCCACCACAGTGCCCAGAGCGCCGGTGGTGTAGAAGACTCCCGGTTCGCCTTCGGGGGCCAAGGGATTCTGTTGCAGGTAGGTGACCACGGCACCGTCGGTAGTCTGCTGCACGGTGTCGATGATGTTATAGGTCTTGCAGGCAAGTATCATCATGGCTGTGGCGGTACAGACCAACAGGGTGTCGATGTAGACCGAGAAGGCTTGCACCAATCCCTGCTTTACGGGGTGGCTCACCTTGGCTGCCGCCGCCACGATAGGGCCGGTGCCCTGGCCGGCTTCGTTGCTGTAGATGCCGCGTTTCACGCCCCAGGCGATGGTGGTGCCCAGCAGGGCGCCGCCCACCTCGTTCACACCTACGGCCCCGCGCAGCATCTGCATGAAGACGTCGGGGACAATCTGGTAGTTGACGGCCAACACCACGAGGGAAAGGATGATATAGATGACGGCCATGAAGGGCGCCACAATCTGCGCCACGTTGGCGATGCGTTTCACGCCGCCGATGATGACCAGCGCGATGAGCGTGGCCACAAGGAGTCCGATGACCCACACAGGTAAGCCGAAGGAGCGCGAGCAGCTTAGCGCGATTCCGTTACACTGCACCGGCGGCAGGAAGATGCCGCAGGCCACCGCCGCCAGCACCGCGAAGACGCAGCCGAAGAAGGGCGAGCGCAAGCCCTGCTCGATGTAGTAGGCCGGACCGCCGCGAAACTGCCCATTGTGGTTCTCCTTGTATATCTGAGCCAGCGTGGCCTCCACAAAGGCGCTGCCGGCTCCGAAGAAGGCGATAATCCACATCCATACGATGGCTCCCGGACCACCGAAGCCGATGGCGGTGGCCACACCCACAATATTGCCCGTGCCCACACGGCCCGAGAGGGCCATGGCAAAGGCCTGAAACGACGAGATGCCAACCTTCTTGCCGTCGCGCTTGGTGCTGCCGAACAGCAGACGGAACATCTCGCCGAAACGCCGCACCTGCACAAAACGCGTACGCAGAGAGAAATACAAGCCCGCCAGCAGGCAAAGACCCACCAGCGCCGGGCTCCACACCCAGCTGTTGACGGTCTCTATAGCCGAAGTCAGCCAATTCATAGTGTTGTCGATTTGAAAGTGCAAAATTACAAAAAAAGTTGATATTAACGAAAAAAACCGTATCTTTGCAGTCTGAAAAAACAATAAAGAGATGAAGAAAGGGAAACTAACGGAGCGTGCCGCCGCCTGGGCGACACGACTGTTGCAGGGGCTTACGAGCCACCCTGTAGAACTGCTTGTGCTGCTGCATGCCACGGTGTCGGCCATGGTGCATGGAACAACATGGTGGCAGCTGCCGGCCTACTATGCCTCTTTTGCCACGGTGGCAGCGCTGTGCCTGTCGTTCTATCGCAAGAATGTGTGGACGGCGGTAGCCTACTGGGCCATGTTGCCGCTATATGCGCTGACGGCTCTGCTGCCCGTGGAGTGGCACTCGACGACCGAATACGGAATACTCACGGCACTGCTGCCGGCGGTGTATCTGCTGGCGCGCGGACATAAGGACTTCAACGGCCGTTTTTTCAGCATGGTGCGCTCGGTAGTGGTGGCCATGGGCATCGGCGGGCTGACATTCGTCCTGCTCCTGCTTATCGACGCTTCCATACAGACACTATTCTCGGTATTTTGGCGCAATGTCGAAGAGTATATTGCAATCTTCTGCTTCGTGCTGCTCACTCCGATGCTGTTCATAGGCATGGAGAGCAGCGACGAGCGGCCTACGGCCAGCCGCCTCGAGGAGGTGCTGGTGAACTGGGTGCTCACACCTGCACTGCTGATATACAACGTGGTGCTGTATGTCTATCTGGCGCTGATTGTTGTCCGCTGGGACCTGCCCAAAGGGTCGGTGGCAACCATGGTGTCGATGTTCATCGGCGTAGCCGTGGCGGTGCGCTGGCTGCGGCCGGTGCTGCAGAAACAGCCGCTGGGGTGGTACTTCCGCTGGTTTGGTCTGATAGCGCTGCCGCTGGTGGCACTGTTCTGGGTGGCCACATGCTATCGCATAGGCCAGTACGGATTCACCATCGACCGCTGCATCCTGGTAGCCACCGGCGTGCTGATGTCGGTCTTTGCCGTGCTGTCGCTCTTCAAAACCACCCGCGGGGGCTACTGGTTCCTGGCCGGTTACGCCGCCGTTGTGTTGATATTGGCCGTGGGCGGTCCGCTGTCGGCACGCTCGGTGTCGCTGCGCTCACAGACCAAGGTGGTGCGCCAATATGCCGAGAAACTGAATATCCTGACCGACGACGGTAGGCTTGCACTTGCTCCGCGCAACGAGGCCGACACCGCTTACCGCCGGGAGCATCGCGCCGCATATCAGGCCATAAAATATATCGAGAGCGACCTCGCCGACTCCGCCGCCGTGCAGCAACGTTTCGGCATCACCAAGGAGGAATACCTTGACCACCTGTCGAAGAGGACAGCCGACTACGCCAAAGCCTATTGGGTAAACCTCGACGAGGAGGATATCGACAACGATGTGGTGGAGATAAACACCTACGATGTCCGTGCCGACAGAGCCATTGAAACCACCGGCATTGAGGGATACGGCAAGATGTACACCAACTTATGGTTCGGCGACGGAAAGATCAGCATCGGCAACACGACCCTCGATGCCGACTCGGTGCTCGCCGTGCAGCTGGGCAAGATTGGCTACACGCTGGAAAGCAACCTCGACAGTGACAAACTGGACAGAAACAGCAGGCAGCTCTGCACCTACCGCTCGGCCGACGGTCGGATACTGATAGCCTTCGAAAACTTCCACATCAAACGCCACGAGGACGGCAACCACATGGTTTATGGTAATATAGACTGTGCTCTGATAAAAGACTAAAGCATTAATACATTCAAAGATATGCTACAGATTGGAACCAAGGCCCCGCATTTCGAGGGTACAATAGAGACGGGCGAGCGTGTTTCGCTTGCCGATTTCGCCGGCAAGAAGTTGGTTCTTTATTTCTATCCCAAGGATAGCACCCCCGGCTGCACCGCCGAGGCTTGCGACCTCAGGGACAACTACGAGCACTTCCTCGCCCTCGGCTACAATGTGCTGGGCGTCAGCCGCGACAGCGCCGCCAGCCACCAGAAGTTCATAGCCAAGTATGAGCTCCCGTTCCACCTCATTGCTGACACCGAGATGACGATATTGAAAGCCTACGAGGCCTGGGGCGAGAAGAAGAACTACGGTAAGGTGACGATGGGCACCCTGCGCACCACCTATGTCATCGACGAGCAGGGCATCATCGTCGACGCTATCGGCAAAGTCGACACCAAGAACCACACGGCGCAGATACTCTAGCGCAGACACATAGCCATCGCCTCACGGTAACGGGGTAGGGTGGTGCTCTTCATGATGGCCTTCTTCTGCTTCCTGTCGATATCCATGTATTCCCAGAAGGCATGCAGGCGTGAGAGTATTTGTCTGTCGCCACAGAGATTCTCCACCGCGTATCGATAGACAATGTCGTGCATCTGCTGTATCACCTCACGCGGCTCCTTCTCACTCAGCATCCACGGTCTCGCCAGCAATCCCCGACCAATCATCACACCCTTGAGAGGTGAAATGTGAGAGGTGAGAGGTAGAAGGTCGATGATATCACCATTTAAGACCATTGGATGCCTGCATCCCTCCATAAACATTCCGAAGGCATTCATATCCACCACTCCTTTGTATTGCTGCTTTCCTAAGCGAGGATGCAGCGTGACATGCACCAACGGCATATCGTTGACAATAGGCATCACAGTTAGTCCCTCGTCCACGCTCTCTTGCCCCAGCCGCATCTTGACGGAGAAGATTATTTCGGGCCGTCGCAGCATCTCGCGGGCTATCTCTTCTATCCTGTCGGGGTGCTGCAGCAGTCCGCTTCCGCGTCCGGCTTTGACCTGCATGGGGAACGGACAACCCATATTGAGGTCGATACGTCGCCATCCTTGCCCTTGCAGCGCATCGCAGAGCTTTGCGAACTCGTCCGCATCTTTGGCAATCACCTGTGGCACCGTGGGTACGCCGGCGTTGACAACAGGGTCGGTGTCCCGTAAGTCTTTCTTGCGCACTTCGCCTTTCTCAATCCGCACAAAAGGCGTGTAATATTCATCCACTCCGCCGACACACTCGTGGTGTGCCCGCCGGTAGGCCGCATCGGTATAACCCTGCAGCGGCGCAAAGGCGATGTAAATGTTGTTCATTCGTAGTGCCGTATCCTGACGTCGATGCCCGGCAGCTGAGCAGGAATGCCTCTGACGTCGGTCTCGCCGTAGTGGTAGGGGAAGAGCACCTTGGGCTGCACCATCTTGGCGGCTCGTATGAGCTGCTCAGGCGTCATGGTGTAGGGCTGGTTGCAAGGTAGGAGGGCGATGTCAATGTCTCTGTCTTTGAGGGTGGCCATCTCGGGGATGTCCTCGGTGTCGCCGGCAATGTAGATGTTTAGGTCGTCGAGGGTGAGGATATAGCCGTTGTCGCGTCCCTTGGGATGGAATTTCTCATGTCCCTTGGTGATATTATAGGCCGGTACAGCCACAAGGGAGCCGATGCCAGACAGCCGCTGTTTGTCGCCATTCTTCATTACTTTGCCGCTGCCGTAGAGTTCCACGCAGCGCGGGTTCATGATGAGTTGCGTCCTGTCGGTAATGAGCTGACGGAGCGCAGAGGTGTCGTAATGGTCGAAATGCTCATGAGTCACAAGTATAATATCGGCCTTGGGCATCGTCGAGTAGTCCACCGTGCGGTCGCCAAGCTTCGAACAGGGGTCGACGTAAATTGTCTTGCCGTCATACTCTATGCAGATGCTGGCATGCATCAACGCATGCATCTTCACCAATTTGCCTTTCTTGGTGCTGAAGATATCTGTCTCTATGGTTGTCGTCGGCTTGCCGGCCTTCTGCCAGGCGAGGATGCCGCCGTCGAGGTTATAGACTGTGCAGCCCTGTGCGGCGAGGCGGTTGGCGGCATCGAGGCTGCGTCTGCCGCTGCGGCAGTAGACAGCTACTGTTCCATTGATACCCTTGGTGCGCTCTGCGAAGTCGGCCGCTTTTACATCAATCATCTCCGCCCCCAAGATGTGCCCCTCGGCATACTCTTTGGGTGTCCGCACATCGATGAGGCGCACATTCTTCTGCACTATTATTTGGGCGAATTCATCCACGCCGACGGTCTTAACCGATGCCACCTTATTCTGTGCGCTGCCGCACCCCACAGCCATCGCTGCAAACATCGTTATCATAAGAATACGTTTCATAAGCAATTCATTTTACACTTTGCAAAAATACACTTTTTTCCTGGATTGTGAAAATATATTTTGCCATGTGTGGGAATATGAGTATCTTTGCAGCGTGAAAATGTGTGATAACTGAAAAAAAGATGACACCGGAGAATAGGGACATATTATTGCAACTGCTTGACCGGCACCGCGCGTTGGGCATCTCCGAGCAGATAGACTACGACAAGTTCTATCTGTATTCTATCATCGTGCATTCCACCGCCATCGAGGGCAGTACGGTGACCGAGGTGGAGGCTCAACTGCTCTTCGACGAGGGCATCACTAGCAGCAAGCGCACCATGGCGGAGCAACAGATGAACCTTGACCTGAAGGCGGCATACGAATATGGTCGCGAGTGGATCAAGCGGCACGAGCCCATCACCGTCGACTGGCTTATCACACTGGCCTCAAAAGTAATGGCACGTACTGGCAGCGAGTACAGCGCCATTGGAGGTAACTTCTCCGCTGCCAAAGGCGAACTGCGTAAGTTGAATGTCTCCGCAGGAATCGGCGGCAAGTCCTATATGTCCTATCTCAAAGTTCCGGAACGCCTGGCTGCCTTCTGTGAGGAACTTGACCGTCGCCGCAAAACTGTCGACCCCACGGACATCTGTGCCGTCTACAACCTCAGTTTCTGGGCGCATTATGAACTGGTTACCATCCACCCGTGGGCCGATGGTAACGGACGCACCAGCCGTCTGTTGATGAACCTTCTGCAGATGGAGTTTGGAGTATTGCCCACCAAGGTGCTTATAGAAGACAAAGCCACCTACATCCAGGCTCTTATCGACACCCGTGAAGCTGAAGACATCACCATCTTCCAGAATTGTATGACACGTCTGCACATTCAACACCTGAAGAGTGATATCGACCAATATCTGAACACCGCTTCGGAGAAAATGGTCGATAAACAGGCATTACGGCAGAAATTGGTCGATAAATGGTCGATAAAACCCACTTTGGCCGAGAAATTGGTCGATATTCTGGTTTTTGTGGCCGATACAGAGGAATTCACCACGGAGACCATCGTCCGCCAGTTTGGCTTCACTGCCACCACCGCCAAGCGTTATCTGCGCCAACTCACCGAATACGGCTATCTAGAGTCTCACGGCGGTAACCGCAACCGCACCTATCGATTGAAAAAGACAATTTCGGAATAAGATTTGGTTGATTTAGATATTATTCGTATCTTTGCAACTTGAAAATGAAATTCATCTTAAAAAAGGCGACGCCAGTTCACTAACACCCTCGAATATGGATGAGACCACAAAAATAATACCAGTACATCCAATGCTGATTGATGACTTAAGAAGAATAATCAACCGTGCAAGAGCAAATGTTGCCCTAAAAGCCAATGCAGAATTAATTCTGATGTTCTGGGAAATCGGGGAACGGATTAATCGTGAAGTCCTTGGAAACAAGAGGGCTGCCTATGGGCAGCAGATTGTGTCGCAAGTCGCGACACAATTGCAGGCGGAGTTTGGCAAAAAAGGATTTGGCGTTAGAAGCATACGTAGGATGATGCAGTTTGCAGAATACTTTCTGGAGGCCGCACGCCAGCGCTGGGAGAATTGCCCTGAAGAATAATTGCAAAATAAAGGTTACCACTGACCACTAACCACTAGTCACTGACCACAAATAAATAATTTTGCCAAACAAGAAAAGATTCGTATCTTTGCATGGGTTTTAAATAGAATAAAAAATGGAACAGTATTCATATGAGCGTCGAATAGTATGTTTTATTGATATATTGGGGTTCTCCAATATAATAAGGAACACAACAAATGTCATAAATGGAAATGGGGAATTACTCAAAGTTTGCAATGCTTTAAACCGAATAAATGATTTTCGACATATCATTGAGAAGATTAACAATAAAAAACACTTAGAGAACATTCAAACAACACAATTTAGCGATTCAATAGTCATCAGTTTCCCGTGGAGAGAGAATGACAGAAGCATTATAGTTGCTTTTACCATAATAAAATACATGCAGGTGATTTTAATAAAAGAGTATAATATCTTGTTGCGCGGTGGAATAGTAATCGGAGATGTAATACATAATGACAAACTGCTTGTAGGACCAGCAATGATTGATGCCTATATGTTGGAATCAAAATGTGCATTTAGCCCTCGCATAATAATTGATCCCAAAGTGGCATTCAGATACAATAAGATACTTAAAAAATGCAAAGAAGATAAAGTATGGGAAGACACAACCGTTATTCACAAAGATTCTGACGACACATCGTATATTGACTACTTTAACTTTTCTGAGACAGAAGATATTATTGCCGCTGATGACCAACTAGAGTATTTCAAACAATTGTGTAGACTTGTGGCTACGTCTGTCGAAAACAAAGATATGAGTATCCGGGTAAAATTTCTTTGGATGCGAAATAAAATAAAGTCATCAACCCTTTTCAAGAAAGCCGAATATGCAAATGCCTACAAAGAAATTGTAACAAATAAAGGGAAAAAAACAAAAGACACTTCCATAAAAAAATAGGGATAGTTACGTGTTTTTTATTTTAACAAGCCCCTCTGACCAGACTTAAATGTTCAGAGGGGTGTTTCTGTGCGCTAAATTGAAATTTATTTTGCCATGTTGGAAATAATGTGTATTTTTGCAGTCGGTTTTTGAGGGCAAAAAACTCAAGACCGAAAGTTAATTAGAAGCGTTATGCTTCCTTGTACTTGAGAACGTAGGAAATTTTCAAGCCATGGATGAGGATGTATAACGGTTCAACGCTTTTAGCGTGGACTGTTATTACATTATCCATTCGGGTTTTCCTACGACCTTCAAGTACAATGTGAGACATACAGGCCCACGCTTCTTTTTGTATACCCGCCATTGAGGGTTCTGTATGGCGACCAAAAGTTGCGCCCGACACATAATAAGGGCCTATATAACATGAAAATACTATTTGCTATTGCGGCACTTGCTTTTTGTATAATTGGATTATCACAAGGAGAGGCAGCTTCCATTGCTGAGTCCAATCGTCCAAGAAGAGGTGTCGCATTATTGTTGTCCATTTTAACATTCGTATTGGCGATTATTTCCATCGGATTGGCTTGGTACTGGGCTGTCATCATAGCGCTTCCATGTGCCATTTTAATACCAATGTTAGTAGCGGCTGTAATTAGCAGAACTCATTCGCAATGGGCGATTGACAATATGTGCAGATATGCTTCGGAAGGTTATTCCGAAGCCAAATTAATGGTATGGGTGTTCCTAGGGCTGGTATGCTCTGTTATTTCTATATTAATTGGTTGACAACTCATTTTATAGAACAACACTCACAATGGACCATAAAAACAGTATCGTACAGCGCGAATCATTCTTTATGCGTATAATGGGCGATTTCTACGATTTCGTTTCTGATTTTGCAATACCAATAGTTCGCATTGGTACTCCTGTGTTCTTTGTACTACTGGGGCTTACTTTTGTCTGTCATTGGAGTATTGTTTGCAACTTGTTCTCTATTGCCAGTGGTTTTTCCATTCTGTTCCTTGCTTACATTATTTCGGTAATATTCATTATTGACAGATTATTCCTGTATCAAGTTTTCAAGCATAAACCTCCCAAATACTTGGCAACAGTAATTTGGGGTATTGCTTTGATATTGGCAGGAATTGGCGCGTGCATTTTAACCAATAATCACAAAAAACAATACAGGTTTGAATGTGCCGAATGGTATGTGGACGAGCCAAATGGCATTTATCATTGGAACAATAAATGCGAGAGGATGAGTTCTTCTACCTATGTTGCCAAAGGTTATGAGCTTAGAGACAAAGGCCTGGAATTCTGCGACTGCTGCAAAGAAGAAATGGAAGAGTACGCGCCGGAGCCAATACGCAGACCTTAATTATAAACATTATAATACATTGAAACAATGAGTACTCTTGGTATTATCTTAATCGTCTATTTCGTTGTGGCGATTGCCATAATGTCTATTGTCATATACCGTAGACAACATGACCCTAGGCCTTGGAGTGATTTAATAGAGAAGAAACCTCTTTGGAAAATAATCTTGCCATTACCCATATATCCTATCGTCGGCATATTTTATGTTTTGATACAGGCTTTTGACCCCCAAGAGCGTCGCAGAAGAAATGTAAAGAAGTATCTAAAGACGGAGTATGATCTTGAAAAAGAATATAAGGAATTGAATGTTGACAAGGTGGATTTCGAAGATGGCTTAGAGGAATCATTACATAAAAATGCATCTTGGTTGTTAGCAAGAGGTCTTCTTGACAAAAACCTCTCTATATTCTTGTCCTTAGTGGATGACAATGTACTCCAAACAGTATACGATGAAAGAAATAATAAAAAAACGTTTGAAAAAATCAAAGGCAAGTCAGATATTGAAGGATATTGGAACGGATGGTTGATCCAACAATCCGAGAATGGAATGACACATAAATACAAAATCATAAGGGCTAAATACTTCCAGACTGCCGCCTTGCAAATTGGATTATACAATAAGGAGAAGCGTTATTGCGGTGCATTGCTTGTGCTGTTTTCTTTTGATGCTCAAGAAAAGATACATCAGATTATTTTCACAGGTACAAATATCGGGTACACTCATTTCCTTGTGGAAAAACAAGATTTGTTATCCACATTGGAATCATTGGTACCTGACCCAGTGATGACTGGTTTTGACATTGGAAAGCATCTCCCTTGTCCAAAATGCGGATTAGAGTCTTCGAAACTCTTATGGTTCGGCTATGACAGTTTACCGCTCTGCGGCAAAGTATCATTCTGTCCCCATTGCGAAGATATTGTGGAGCACTATCGTGACATTCACTATTCTGTTGCACCGGGGTATCGCTCCCCAAAAATAGGTAATAATGAGTACATCGAAAATGCATTGAGTTCAGAAGATGGCCTTGTGGAGTTGAAAGACCCAGAACCGATGGGTATTCATGGTCAGGTCTATTTGGAGACAATATGGGATGTATTGAAACAATGCGATAATCCTATAGAAGGAACGATAGAAGAAAAACTGTTGAATGCCGCAAACAATAGAGTATATGAAGCATATAACAATCTTGCAGTGAAACTGCTTAACAAAGATATCGAAAAAGCCATCGATTACTTCACGATAGCCGCAAACCATGGTGTTGCAAATGCCATGCTGAACCTGTCATTATGGTACTACTCAGAAGGTGAAAACTCTCGTTTTCTTAACTACACTCATCAGGCAGCAATATCTGGACATCTCGTTGGATTATACAATGATGCTGTGACATATCATTCCGTCGTTTTTAGTGGAGCACCATTGATTGACAAAGCAGAGGAGCTATACAAAAAAACAATTGATGAATGTTACAAGCAGATAGAAGATGAAAACGAGAACCAGAAAGAAAAGGATAGCTATTGCAATATGGTTCTGCAATATGCGCTATATAATTTAGGGTTGTTATACTTTCGAGACTATGGAGAATACAAAAGGCACGATTTGGGTTTATTCTATAGCTTGAAGGATGAATTTGCAGACCTGCTTAAGGCCTATGCATATCTAAACGAGTGTCCGACACAAAATGATAAAGTACGGAATCTGAAGGCACACATTTATAAAAGAATATTGGAGATGCAAAAGGGAGTGAATACGGACGAGATTAAAGACAAGCAAGACTACGATGACCTACCGTTTTGATTTTTTTTAAACATGCTCATGATTTCAGAAAAACATGAGCATAATTATACACCAATCATGAGCATGGTTTCCCGAAATCATGCTCATGGTTTTACTAAAAGAAGAGCTTATGACATGACTTTGTCAGTTCCGGCATCAAAACATTCTTTTAATATCTTTATATAATTCTCCCGTTTCGTGAACATTTGATCCAGCAGTCTATTGCTTTCCAATTGTCTATCTTCCAATTCTTCTTCCGACGGAGAATCCGAAATGTTAACTTCAAAATACATTTCGGCTCTATGTTTATTATGCCCTTTATGGACAGAGAAGTATCTGAGCAAAGTGTCAAAAAGCACAGACATATGGTAGTCTTCCGCACCGTCTGTGTCCAAAGAAATAGCAGAAGCCTTCACCAATGCGTTAATTGCACAAGTGTCATCAAACAGATTATCTGCTGAATTTGGATTTTTTGACAGGAAAGTCTCAACATTCTCTATTATCAAAGATTTGGCATTGTCGCAGCTGCCCACAAGTGAATATCCTTCATTTCCGGTACGTTGAGATTCTTCATATTCATCACGAAATATTCGTGCGAGTCCTTTAGAAAAAAGTACATATTCTTGAATATGAGCAAATCCATAAATGAATCTTTTTAGTTCCGAAATCGTGAATTGTTGTAATTCCTGTATTTTCTTTTCATCATATTTTTTTGCCCTTAACGTCACAGAAAGAAATCTTTCAACCTCCATTTTACTTGAAGGATAATGTGCGACAAATGACAAAACTACAGTTATATATCTTTTGCATACAAAAACATCATCATTTAGAACATAAGATATTAGTAACCTATAAAGGGAATTGTGCTTGTGATTCAAACACCATTCTTCAACTTGTGGGTCAATGTCTTTTGTCCCGTTAACGAAGCCATAAAACTCCGTTTGTGATATTTGGTCAAAGCTTATCCCAAAGGAAAAGTATTTATGGTATGATTCTGTATATGCCAATTGTGTGACTTTTCTATATTTGGTATGTTTATTAAATATTTGTTTAAGTATTACAGCACTTTGTTCATCCACAGGAATTCCTTTGTAGGGGAATATTTCTGCAGAATTAACAGGAGACCCATCAAATCCTGCGCGAAGCGTAAAAATGTTTATATTGTATTTCAAATCTTTTTTTGCAACTAAAATCTTCGTCGGATTGTTCCTTAACGTATTATACAGTTCCACGTTATGATAGTAAAGAAGTTCGAGTAAGAAAAAGTCTTCAAAGTTTATTTCATAATATAGTTTATTCTCCTTTATTGCTTCAATGTTTAATGCAAGCTGTCTGGCAAACCGCTTTACTTGTCGATATGTAGTAAGAATACCACTTATTAGATTATCATAATATTTAATCACGCTCGCTGCAGTTTCTTTTAATTCATCGTCTTTTGTCATCAACAGAAAAGATGCAACAAGACATCTTGATTGGAAGTGTGGTTCTGGGCTTTGAAGCTTTATTTCTACGGGGAATATCTTTTCAATATACAAATTTGATGATTTGATTCCAAAATCAGTCAATTGCTCACAGACATACCCTTTATCATATGAAACAACATAAACAACATTAGCGAAATCAGCTGTATTACGGATTAATTTTAATGTTTCATATATTTCATGCTCATTTAACCGATCCATATCGTCAATGAGAACGAAAATTCTTCCATCCAATTTGGAAAGAAGGGAAGAAATGATTTCTTTAAGTTTGTTAATGGATGGTTGTTTTTTCTTTTCAAGTATTTCTGATGCTGAAATAAGCCAATTAGGAGCATCCACCATCGTGAGTAATTCAGCATATTTCAACATTGGCTTTTTCGCTGCAGAATAATGTGGCGCAATCTTTTCGCATAATGTGTTAAAAAAATCCACAATTATTTGTCTACTATCAGAACTTTCCCATGGACAGAAATTGACTATTAGAATATTGCTATTGTTCTTCTGCTGTTGTACAATGGAGTTTTCTATATGCTTAAGGAAAAGCGTTTTCCCAGACCCCCAATCTCCAGAAATCCCAATTGCCAAAGAATCTTTTTGTTTGGTCGCAAGGACTTTCTTAATAATTAAATCCGCATAAGGTTGACGAATATGTGGGTCTGTTGTATTTTCTTCAACATTATCTATGCAGAATCCCGAAATGTCATCTCCCTCTATGGAGTCTATATTGGATTTCTTAGAGATTTTTTTTATTTTGCCATTTGCTTTTGATTGAATATTCCGAATGCCTTGCTCAGACCATTTTATAAAACGTCCTTTGCTTTTCTTTGTGAAAACCAATGATACAATGACAGGAACTGTAATTGACAACGACAATAAAAGCCACCATTTTATTCCAAATAAGGAACTGTTCCATACCCAATAGTTAGTTGAAAACAATAGTATGCAATCTAAAACTATTACAATATATAGCCTAAAATACCTTTTAGAATAATCAGTAAGGTTTATGTAGGAGAAATAAAACATTATAAATATGGTTGCTAATGATAGTAATGTGTTCACATCACCATTTTCATTTAGATAGTTGCTAATATTAGATATAGTTTTCCCCCAATGCACAAACACCCATTCGTTTTGCATATCGGATGTAAAACATAGTAACAGCAATAAAAAAATGTATACAAATATTTTTGTTATTTGATTTGTTTTCATTTTGATACTTGTTTAAGTTTATTTTTTGCAAAGATACAAAAAAGTAGTGAAACGAATACACCATATTTATCAACACATTTGTTAATTCTAAAAAAGGCACAAAGAAGGATCGTATAACCCACAAAGAAGGGACAGCGAGCCAGCATCGCCGAGAGATCGCCGAAGGATCACCGAAGAAACAATAAGCTTGAATGTGTGAATGCTTTAAAAAATGCGTAAATGCGTTAACGTGTTAGTCTCTTTTCGAAACGCTAACGAGACTTCGCCGTGGGGTGACGGCAATCTGGCTGACGGGGTCTTTATAAAAATATTTTTCCAATTTCAAAAATAGTTGTATTTTTGCATTTCGAAAAAATGGATGTATAACCACAAAATCGAAACACAATGACCGTTGAACGTCCGAAATATATTGAACAGCTGATGAATGCACGTGGCAATGGATTGGTGAAGATTGTCACAGGCATCAGGCGTTGTGGAAAGTCTTTTCTGTTGAGTACACTTTTTGTCGACGAACTGAAGAAAGCAGGAACCGGAGAGGACAACATTATGTTTGTCAATATGGACAACATCCGAAGTCGCAAATACCGCAACCCAGAGACCCTGTTGGATGCTGTTGAGTCGTTTTGCCAACGGTCAAACACGATGCACTATGTCATCATCGACGAGGTACAGATGGTGGACGATTTCGTTGAACTATTGAACAGCCTGTTGCATATTCCGAATCTGGATGTTTATGTGACTGGCAGCAACTCCAAGTTTTTGTCAACCGACATAGCCACAGAATTCCGAGGGCGAAGCTTCGAGATACACCTATGGCCATTGTCGTTTGCCGAATGCCTATCGGCATTCAAGGGTGGATCGGCCGAAGCCTGGGCTTATTACAAAATTTATGGAGGATTGCCCGCTTTGATACCGATGACCGACGAGGAGAGGGAATCTTACCTTAGGCAACTTGCCTCCACGGTGTACCTGCGTGACATTGTGGAACGCTACAATGTTGAAAATACTGCCGAGATGAGAGAACTGATGCGCGTTCTTGCCTCGTCGGTGGGGTCATTGACAAACGCCACCAACATCGCCAATACGTTCAAAAGCAAGAAACGACTCTCTTTGTCTGACAATACAATTGGTAAATATATCAAGTATCTCGAAGAATCATTCCTGTTGGAACGCTGCGTCCGATACGATATCAGGGGCAAACAATATATTGGTGCCCAAGCAAAATACTATTATCAGGATATTGGAATCAGAAATGCGACGCTCTCGTTTCGCCAAAGCGATGACGGACACGTAATGGAAAACGTAGTGTATAATGAGCTACGTGCAAGGGGGTTCAGCGTGGATGTGGGCAACGTGATTGTCAGGCCACAGGGAGAGCCTCGACAGACTTTGGAAGTGGATTTTGTGGCTAACAAAGGGGGACAACGCTACTATGTCCAGTCGGCATACCAGATGCTATCAGATGAAAAAATAATACAGGAGAAGCGGTCCTTGCTGCATATTAACGACTCTTTCAAGAAGATTTTGCTCACGATGGACCACCAGAATATCAGACACGATGAAAATGGTATTGTCACGATGGGTCTAATGCATTTTCTGTCCGACAAAAACAGCCTGGAGGCGTAAGCTTGATGTGCGAACCCGCCAAGAATGGGTCAGTTTCATT
>JAGCOF010000050.1 GCA_017645585.1 Bacteroidales bacterium | reverse complement strand
CGACCAGAAGATTCTCGACCAGCCGCACAGCGACCTCCGTCGTGCCCGTGCCGCCGCCGTCAGCATCATCCCCACCTCCTCCGGCGCCGCCAAGGCCGTGGGTCTGGTGATCCCCGAGCTGAAAGGCAAGCTGGACGGCTTCGCCATGCGCGTGCCCACTCCCGACGGCAGTGTTGTTGACCTGACCGCCGAGCTGAACACCAACGTCACCAAGGAAGAGATCAACGCCGCCATCAAGGAGGCCGCCGAAGGCCCCATGAAGGGTGTGCTGCAGTATGTCGAGGAGCCCATCGTGAGCATCGACATCATCGACAACACCCACAGCAGCATCTTCGACGCCCTGCTGACCCAGGTCATGGACGGCAACTTCGTGAAGATTGTCAGCTGGTATGACAATGAGAAGGGCTACAGCACCCGCGTGGGCGACCTCGCCGCCAAACTCGCCAAGCTGCTCTAATATGATCTTGGAAAATAAGACCGCAATCGTGACCGGTGCCACCCGTGGCATCGGTCACGCCATTGCTATACGGTTCGCCAAGGAGGGCTGCAACGTGGCCTTCTGCGGCCGCACACGCAACGCCGCCATGGAGAGCGTGGAGCAGGAGCTGCTGGCCCTCGGCGTGAAAGCCAAGGGCTACGCCTTCAATGTGTCCGACTACCAGCAGGCGCAGGACTTTGTCAAGGAGGTGCTCGCCGACTTCGGGTCAGTGGACATCCTGGTCAACAACGCCGGCATCACCAACGACGCCGCCGTCAAGCGCATGACCGAGGAGCAGTTCGACCAGGTGATGGGCGTGAACCTCAAGAGCGTCTTCTGCATGACCAAGGCCATCCAACCCTGCATGTGGAAGCAGGGACACGGTTCGATAGTCAATATCGGTTCGGTGGTGGGCATCGCGGGCAACTACAACCAGGCCAACTATGCCGCCTCGAAGGCCGGCATCATCGGCTTCAGCAAGAGCTGCGCCAAGGAGTTCGCCGCCCGCAACATCCGCGTCAATGTGGTGGCTCCGGGCTTCGTGCAGACCGAGATGACCGCCGACATACCGAAGGAGCTGATGGACACCTGGTGCAGCCGCATCCCCATGAAGCGCCCCGGCACCACCGACGAGGTGGCGCAGGCCTGCGTATTCCTGGCCAGCGACATGTGCCCCTACATCACCAGCGTGGTGCTGCCCGTCTGCGGAGGCATGGAGGACGCCTGAAAAGTGAAAAGTAAGAAATAAAAAGTGAAAGCCTCGCCCATGAAGCCAATTAAGCGCATTGTTATCATTGCCGCCGTGCTGGCGGTATTCATCGTCGCGGTCTCCATTCTCGTGGGCGTGATGATGAATGCCACCGCAGGCATCGAGCGGCACAAGGCGTCCTATACCGTCACCGACGACTATGGGCACACGGTGGCGGTCCCCTCCCACCCTGCGCGTGTGGTGAGCCTCTCGCCTGCCGTGACGGAGATTATCTATGCCCTCGGCGCCGAGGAGCTCCTTGTGGGCCGCACCGACTTCTGCACCTACCCGCCCGAGGTGGCGGACATCCCCAGCATCGGCGGCATCAGCAACCTCAACATCGAGAAAATTCTGTCGCTCAACCCCGACTTGGTCATCAGCGGCTCGATGGTGGGCAAGAAGGTGACCGACCAGATGGACGCCATGGGCACCCCGATGGTGTGCGTCATCGAGAAGCCGCGCTTCGAGGCCCTCTACGACAACATTACGGCCATCGGGAAGTTGGTGGGCAAAGAGCAGGAGGCCGACTCGCTGTGCAACGCGCTTACTGCGCGTTGCAATGAGGAATTAGGAATGAGGAATGAGGAATTGGCTGACTCGTCAAATAATTCAACATTCAACAATCAACATTCCTCATTCACACCTTCGGTGTATTACGTCGTAGGATTCGGCGCGGGCGGCAACTTCACCGCTGGCGGCAACACCTTCATCAACGACATTATCCGCATGGCCGGTGGGCGCAACATCGCCGAAGATGTAGAGGGCTGGAGCTACAGCCTCGAGGCCCTCGTCAAGGAAGACCCCGACTACATCATCGTGCGCCGCGAGGACTCGGCCGCCTTCTGCGGCATGAAGCCCTACAACCGCCTGCGCGCCGTGCGTGAGGGCCATGTTATCGGCATCGAGAGCGGCACCTTCGACCTGCAGGTGCCCCGCAACATCGACGCCATCCTCTACCTCAGAAAACGAATGAACCAATAATTTATGAAGGAGTGTAAGGAGTGCATGTAGTGCAAGGAGTGCAGGACGATACCACAACAGAACATTTGTCTTGCACTCCTTCGTACTCCCTTGCACTCCTCGAACTCCCCAAAGAAAACAACCATGGATAAACTCAGCTATGCATTAGGCCATAACATCGGCCACCAACTGATTGGAATGGGCTTGAAAGAGAGCCTCAACGTCAACGACTATGCCGCCGCCATCGCCGACGTCCTCGGCGACCGCCAGCCGCAGATGAGCCACGAGGAGGCCCACCGCATCCTCGAGGACTTCTTCAACGACCTGGAGCGCCGTCAGGAGGCCGAAGCCGCCGAACGCGGCAAGGCTGCCCGCAGCGAGGGTGAGCACTTCCTGGCCGAGAACAAGAAGCGCGCCGGCGTTGTCACCACCCCCAGCGGCCTGCAATACGAGGTGCTCGCCGAGGGCAATGGCCGCCGTCCGCGCGCCACCGACACCGTGCGCTGCCACTACGAAGGCACCCTCATCGACGGCACCGTCTTCGACTCCAGCTACCGTCGCGGCGAGCCCGCCGCCTTCGGCCTCAACCAGGTCATCGCCGGCTGGACCGAGGGTGTGCAGCTCATGCAGGAAGGCGCCAAATACAAGTTCTACATCCCCTACAACCTCGCCTACGGCGAACATGGCGCCGGCGGTTCCATCCCGCCCTATGCCGCCCTGATCTTCATCGTCGAGCTGATCAAGGTGCTGTAATTGTTATAGAATAGTTAAAAAATAGAGGGCTACATCACTGCAGCCCTCTATTTTTTACTCCCAATTAACTACTTCTTCTACAATGATTATCTCACTTTAACATTATTTCAATCCTCCCATATTACATTCCATTCAATGGGGTTCCTATTTATTTTGCTCTTGAAAGAATGGTAATCTTTTGCATTTTCATCATAATCGGTACCAGTAATCCATGATAGATACAAACATACAGGGTAGTTTCTATCACACAGCTCTTTTTTATGGTTGTAAATATTTGTATACCAATAGTTACTTTCAATTATTAAATCGGTTACTTCTTTTTTAGTTAAAATGTAATATGTATAATCTTCAACACAACTACCATGAGTATGAACAAATACCCACGGACCTTTTATCTCTTTACGAGGATCTTTATTGAAAGTTCCATATTTATCCGACGTGAATCCTGTGGGGAATAGAGGGTTCTTTAAATTTGTGCCACATGTCTTTACTTGAATCTGACACATCTTCCCATTCAATGGGTTGATGCAAACCAAATCAGCCCCTTCATAGTTTATTATTCCGCTATTGAGGTTAATAGCATCAAATCCTTGTTCCAACAATTTCAGCAAAACTGCTGTTTCACCAATAATGCCACTTCTATTTCTATTCATATCTTATTTTGTATTAATGTCTCCAATTGTATTTTACTTCAAGGTTATTCATGACGATGTATTCCATTTCGTCCTTAAAGAAATTGGGTGTCAACTTGGCTTTTATCATCATATTACCAAAATCTGATTCAACCATATATGCACCATATGCTCCAATGGTAAAGTCTCTGTTTCTGGCACCTAACGGAATATCCGCTTTGTCCCAGTCAAGATTATATAATACCGTACCCAAACGGACAAAACTTGTGCATTCGGACAATGGCAGACAATGATTGTCTAACATAAAGGCATAAATTCCACGATGGGAATTAACTCCTACAGGATATACATCGGATTTCCCATATTTGTTATATGCACGCACAACGTCACCTGTATAAATATAGTCGCCATTCTTGTCTTTAAATGGTGTTCTGACTCCAGCAAATATCACCTTATGTGCATAACCCTGGTTCCAACATTCGTCGTTAAAATAGTCTAGCACAATGTGCTTGCAGTGCTTTTCTTTCCACTTTTCATCCTCACTAAACACATACATTTCTTGGCCATAAAAGAAGAAATTTCCAAATGAGGTGTATCCAAATTTGTCGTCATCTATCACATATCTAACAATAATTGAAGGGAGATAGACCCTCCATTTCGCACCTATCTGATATCTATATTTGTCGCACAAACCTTTCAGCACACTCTCATCTATAACCTCTGGTGCTTTATCACGCTTTCGTTCCTCTCCATAGTGTCTTTCTATCAGAATTACAATCCATTCCACAGAGAATATTGCATTATCTACATCCCACAATTCATCAAATAGCGGGACAATGTCTTGGTCCTTAAAACCTGCAATACCACAACCTACACGTGTGATTAAGAAACGAATATATGGGTGATCCTTAACATACTGTACAAACTCATCAACATATGGTTTTATTTGTTTGACACTTGGGAACATGGTTGGGATAGCATAACTTTGTCCCTGAGGCCCAAAACCTTTGCCCCATTCAGCTCCAAATTTCATTAACGCCAAGTTTGCAGCACCACCGCGATGCAGTCCATCAATGTTACTGCCAAACACAAACATCTCGCAGCGAGACAACTTTGTAATCTTTCCTTTCAGAATTCTTCCTTTGTAATTATGATTCATTTTCTATCTTTCTTTGTTTTTGCTGCAAAATTACGAAACAAGAGTGCCATATCATGACATACATTATAATCAATGTGCAAAGATACGAAAATATAACTAAATGGCAAAAAATATTTGCAAAAAAAACGCTGGCGGAGAGCCAGCGTAATGTAAGAGGATTGGGTGTTTCCTTACTTTTTCTTGATAAGGGAAATGACCCAGAGGAGGATAACGGCGCCGATAACGGCGGTGATGATTTGGCCTATAAGGGTTCCACCCCAGTGGACACCAAACCAACCCAGGACATTGCCGCCGATAAAACCGCCGACAATACCAACCAAAAGGTTAATCCAGAAGCCGAAGCCGGCACCCTTCATGATTTTACCTGCCAGGAAACCGGCAAGTGCACCGATGAGAATTGTAATGATAATACCCATAACTTTTATGTTTTAAAGGTTTATAATTGTTCCAGGAAAGCACGCAGCAAGGTCATGAGGCGGTGGTAGTTGCCGAGGCCGCAGCCGTCGCAGGTGTCGGTGGGGCTGTGGTAGCCGCCGAAGGGGCCGCCAAGGGTGTAGAGGAAGATGGCGGGGCACTCGGAGGTGAACCAATAATGGTCGCTGTTGGCGGCATTGTCGCGACGGGCCACCTTGGGCGTGTAGCTGTGCACATCGTTGATCTGCTGCAGGAGGTCGACATAGGGCGAGGTCTCGCGGCTGTTGGCGTTGACGACCATCAGACCCTCGTCGCCGCCACAGAAGAGGTCGATATTGACAAGCAGCTTGACTTTACTCAGCTGTATCAGCGGGTTGTCAACGAAATAATGCGACCCCACAAGGCCCGACTCCTCGCCGCCGAAGAGCAGGAAGACATAGGTATATTGTCCGCGCTGCAGGTTGGCCATGCGGGCCAAGTCCATGACGGCAGCGGTGCCGCTGGCGTTGTCGTGAGCGCCGTAGAAGATGGTGTCGCCACTCATGCCGAGGTGCTCGTAGTGGGCGGTGAAGACAATCATGGTGTCCACTTCGCCCGGGATGTATCCGCAGACATTCTGCGAGACATAACCGGCGTTGACGATGGGCGGCTTGGTGCGGGTCTTGGGGAAGCGGAAGTACTGAAAGTAGTTCTTGCAGAGAGGCTTCACACCGTTGGCCATCAGCTCGGTGCGCAGGTAGTCGGCCGCGATGGAGTCGCCTCGGTTCTGCATGCCACGGCCGAACATCTCCTCGCTGCTGAGGTCGCGGATGATGCGACGCGCATAGGTGCTGTCCTGCGCTTGCAAGGTGAATGGTGAGAGGTGAATGGTGAGAATCAATCCTACAATCAGAAGCCGGGCAGATCGAGCCATAATGTCGGAAGCATTAAAATGAAACCAATCAAAATAAGGGCCAGAATGAACTTCCACACCCACTTGAGCCAGGTGCCGTAGGGGATGCGGGCCATGCCGAGGACACCGATGAGGACGCCGCTGGTGGGCGTGAGCATATTGGTGAAGCCGTCGCCGAATTGGAAGGCCAGCACGGTGGTTTGGCGGCTGACACCGATGAGGGCGGCGAACTGCGTCATGATAGGCATAGTGAGGGCGGCTTTGGCCGAGCCGCTGGGCATAACGAGATTGAGCAGCGTCTGGAAGAGATACATGACGCCGAGCGACAGCACCTCGCCCGTCTGCGCGAGGCTGCGGGTGAGGCCATAGAGCAGCGTATCAATCACCTTGCCGTCTTTCAATATAATGATGATGCCGCTGGCGAGGCCCACCACAAGGGCGGCCGAGAGGATGTCTTTGCAGCCCGCCAGGAAGAGCTTGGCGATATCGTCGGCCTTCTGTCGGTCAATGATACCGGCCAGGATACCCATTGCAAAGAAGAGGGCCGAAATCTCGGGGATATACCAATCGTTGAGGAGTACACAAACAACCAGAACGACTATGGTAACCAGCAGCAAGACAAGGATGAGCGCCTGGCGCACGGAAAGGGTATCCTGCGTGGTGGCTTCCGCACGCTCACGCCAATAACTGTCGAGTTTATAGACAGGGCTGCGCTCCGGCTTGGCCTTGACGCGGTGGGCATACCACAAGACAAACGAGATGCCGATGATTGTCAGCACAATCCAGCAGAACAACCTGTATTCCACTCCCGAGAAGAGCGGCAGGCCGGCGATGCCTTGGGCGATGCCGATGGTGAAGGGGTTGAGCATGGCGCCAGCAAAGCCCACATGGGCCGCCACATAGCACATACAGACGCCCACGATGCTGTCGTAACCCATACGGATGGCCAGCGGGATAAAGACCACCACGAAGGCGATGGTCTCCTCGCTCATGCCGAAGAGGGCGCCGAAAAGGCTGAACAGGAGCATCACCAATGTGATGATGATATTGTTCACCCCCAACCAACGTATCAGCTTGAAGCGGCTGAGGCGCTGCACACGCCGCAGGAAGGCCATCACACCCACGTCGATGGCGTGGCTGTTGTTAAGTATCCAGAAGGCGCCACCCACCATCAAGATAAAAATGATGATGTCGGCCTTGTCGACAAAGCCGTTGAAGAGGGCGCTGAATATCTGCCAAGTCTGCGGTGCACGGTCGACGAAGTGGAACGAGCCGTCCACCACCACCTCGCGGCCGTCGACGGTCTGACGCAGGAACTCGCCTGCCGGCACAAACCACGTCATCATGGCCGCCAACACGATGAGGGCGAAGACAATGGTAAAGGTATGGGGAATCTTTTTCAAGTTAGGAGTTAAGAGTTATGAGTTAAGAGTTTCACGGATGGCGTCGGCGTCGATGCGGCAGTCGTGCTTCAATTGCGGCACGGGGCCGTGGATAATGAACTCGTCGGGAATGGCCAGGATGCGCACCGTAGCCACCACCTCGGGATGCCGCTCGGCGAAGTATTCCATCACAGCCTCACCGAAACCGCCCTTGCGCACACCGTCCTCAACGGTGACGATGCGGCGGTAGCCCTTGGAGGCAATGGCGTCCAACAGGTCAGTATCCAGCGGCTTGAGCCAGCGCATGTCATACATGGCGGCGTCCACCTCGTCAGCCACCCGCAGGGCGTCGTTGCCCACGGTGCCGAGGGTGACGAGGGCGGTCTCTCCCCTGCCCTCGCGCAGGCAGCGGCCACGCCCCACAGGAAGCTCCTCGAAGGGCGACTGCCAATCGGCATGTTCGCTGCAGCCACGTGGATAGCGTATCACCACAGGCCCGTGACCGGGCAGCTGGGCTGTGTACATCATATTGCGCAGGTCGTGCTCGTCGATAGGGGCACAGATGGTGAGACCCGGCACCGGCCGCAAGGCCGCCAGGTCGAAGACGCCGTGGTGCGTGGGACCGTCGTCGCCCACCAACCCGCCTCGGTCCAGACACATCACCACCGGCAGGCGCTGCAGCGCCACATCGTGGATAATCTGGTCATAGGCCCTTTGGGCAAAAGAGGAGTAGATATTGCAGAAGGGAACCATGCCGGCGGCAGCGAGGCCGGCGGCAAAAGTGACGGCATGCTGCTCGGCGATGCCCACGTCGAAGGCCCGGTCGGGCATGCGCTCCATCATCAGGTTGAGCGAGCAACCTGTGGGCATAGCGGGCGTGATGCCCACAATGGCGGGGTTCTGCTCGGCCAGCTCGATAATAGTGCGGCCAAAGACCTCTTGATACTTCAGCGGAGTGCCTTCGGCGGTGCTGGCAATCTGATTGCCTGTGCGTATGTCGTACTTGCCCGGGGCATGATACACCACGGGGTTCTCCTCGGCTTGCCGCAGGCCCTTGCCCTTGGTGGTGACGATATGCAGCAGCTTGGGCCCTTCCAATTTATTCAGGCGCTGCAACATATTCACCAGCTGAGGTATGTCGTGTCCGTCGATGGGGCCGAAATAGCGTATGCCGAGACTCTCGAAGAGGTTGCTGCCACCGAGGGCGGCAGTCTTGGCCGTAGAGGTGAGGCGCTGGAAAATGCCCAGCGAGCGGTCGTGACGGCGGCCGCCCTCGCTGCCGTCAAGCTTGCGCCACACATTCTCCTTCAGCTGGTTGTAGCGCCGCGAGGAGGTGATGCGGGTCAGGTAGGCGTCGAGGCCGCCGACGGCCTTGTCGATGGAGATGCCGTTGTCGTTGAGCACAATCAGCAGGTTGGCCTTAGAGGCACCCACATTGTTGAGGGCCTCGAAGGCTTCGCCGCCTGTGAGGGCACCGTCGCCGATGACGGCGATGTGGGCGCGGCTTGTGTCGCCCTGCAGCCGGCTGGCTGTGGCCATGCCGAGGGCAGCGCTGATGGAGGTGGAGCTGTGGCCCGTGCCGAAAGCGTCGTAGGGGCTTTCGTCGCGCTTGGGAAAGCCGCTAAGGCCCCCATAGGTGCGTATGGTGGAGAAGCGATCGCGCCGGCCGGTGAGTATCTTGTGGGCATAGGCCTGGTGGCCCACATCCCACACCACTCGGTCTTCGGGCGTATTGAACACATAGTGCAGCGCCACGGTGAGTTCCACGGTGCCGAGGCTCGAGGCCAGATGGCCCGGGTGTGTAGAGAGGGTATCGATGATGAAGTCGCGCAGTTCGTCGGCAATGGCCTGCAACTCTTGCAGGGGCACCCGCTTGAGGTCTTCGGGAGTGTTGATGTCGTTCAGTCGCATGAATTGGGGGTTAGTATTTGTAGGAGGGGTTGTTTTTCTGGAGGGGAACGAAAGGTTTGTTCAGTTTCTTGTCGCTGAGGCGACCCTGGGCACCGGAACGCTGCTCCCACTTGCCGTCGCTCCACACATAGGCCAACTCGAGACCCGAGGGGACATAGTATTGGAAGAGGCCTTCCATGCCCGACACCGGCGGCTCCACCTCGTCGAAGATAATCATCCGCTCCTTGTGCTCCTTGCTCTTCTCCACGGTGCGGTAGCGGTTGGTGCCGCGCACCTTCACACGCTCGCGCGTCACCGTCTCGACGGTCTGCTCCTCATAGGCCAGCTGCACGGCGGCACCGTCGCGATACTCTATCACCACGCGCCGCAGGTTGCGCTCGCGCCGGAACACAGGGGCCCCGAACTGCGGCACCCCCTGGCGCAGCACCACCGGCTCGATGATACGACGGTCGGTCAGGTTGTCGACACCCGTCCAACCCAGCAGGGTGTAGACGGTGCGGTCGCCGGCCGTGGTTTGTATCAGGTCCTGGTAGATGGCGCCGAACCAACTGTCGGCCGACAGCACGCTCTCCTCGCGGTTCAGCGTCTCGTCGCTCTTGTCGTTGAGCACCTGGTATTGGTATTCCTCCTCATGGTCGTTGTAGAACTGCACGGCGCCGAAGCACTCATACTCACCGTCGTCGCGCACCACAGCCCACGAGAAGACACGGAAGCGTCCATCGGGCGCGGTGAGCACCGACACCGAGCGCGGCAGGTCCCACTGCCAACGCTCCGAACGCTCCTCCTCGAGGGCCTTGCCGAGCTGCCACACAGCCTCCTCCGAAGCCAGGTAGCGCTCATTGTCTGTCGGCGCCGACGCCACACGCACAAAGAGCTCCTGCAGCCGCTGCTGGTGCTCCGTCATGCGCGCCTTGTCCTGCCCTGCGGCCACACCGCCGAGCAGCACCAACGCCGTCGCCAAAAGACATTTTATATATTTCATAAACCATTTAACGCACCTCTCCCCTTTTTAGTATGCCACAACGATTTTTTTCTCCCAACAAGCCATCCGTCCTCACAGCTTCCAGGTAACACCAAAGCCGATGGAAATAGGATGGTATCGAAGCAAGTATTCGTTGGGCCATCCAAAAAGATGCGTATAGCCGGCCTGCACCTGTACCTTGCACTTTTCCTCACCGAAGCGGAAGAACACCTGTGGTTCGAGCAACGGGGAAAACGACGGAACAGAGGGAAGCGGGGATGCGTCATCAGGTATATGTGCATCAACACGAAGAGGAGAATACCCCCCCGCCTTCATAGACACACCAATGTCGACGTACTTTGTAATATGCAAGCCGTAGTTTACCTGCACAAATGGGCATAAATAATATATGCTGGAAGATGCAGGAATATGATCTATATACTTTTCCGAATGTCCGAAACCCGCACCAAGATACCCTTCGAGTACACACCACTCAAACGACTTATATCCCCCCAGTGCCACGTGGGTATATAAAACATCTCCTCCTCGATAATCAAAGAATGTGTTGATTGCCATCCAATCGGTCAACCCTGCTGAAAACGAAGCGGAAAGCCCTGGTGCTGGTATATAAAATTGACCCAAACGAGTATTGTAAACATGAACAGGATTAAAAAATATGGAGCCGTTGAGCCGCATATCACCCTTGTGTTCGATAAGAGGTATGTCGGCCAACTGCGGCGTATACACCCAACAACTCGTCGCCGTCAGCGACAGCAACAGCAGCACAAATACTCTTCTTGTTTTCATATCTATCCTCGTTTTGATCTTGCAAAGATACAACTTCTTTTCAAACCAGCGAAAAAAATTATCGGACAACCTCGGGATAACTCTTGGGTGACTCTTGGGTAACTCTTGGCGGGGTAAGAAATCTTCCCGTTTCTTGCAATTTATATCGTGCACGACCTATCCGGAGCGACACCGTAGATGCACCGTGTTTTATCCGACCGCAGTCGGACTTCAGTCGGAGTTGAGTCGGACATGAGTCGGAGCGGAGTCGGAGGGGGTGCGGCATCAAGGTGGGGTATTATGCTCTGGAACAGTGATTATTAACGCATTGGAAACGCGCTGTTCCCTGTTTTTTGTCCGACAAAGAGGCTTTCTGGGGGCAGATTGGAGGTTGAACTGACAACAGACAACTAACAACTGACAACTATTTATATCGTGCACGACATAATTTTTTGAAGCCACGAGTCGGGGGCTGTTGATAAAAAATATTTGGCGGTGTCGGAAATAATAAGTATCTTTGTAGACTTAAATGGACCGCTGGTGCGGATATAAGACATTGATATTAATAAAAATAAATAATAAATACGATGGAAATTACAGGTAAACTTATCCAGATTTTGCCCAATGTGGAGGGCGAATCGGCACGTGGCCATTGGGTGCGCGGCGGCTTTGTGATTGAGACGGGCGACGACTATCCCCGCAAGGTGGCCTTCACGGCCTTCGGCGAGGAGCGCGTGGCCATGGTGCGCAACATTCCGATGATGTCGCCCGTGGTGGTGACCTTCACGCCCGAGAGCCGCGAGTTCAACGAGCGCTGGTACACCGACCTGCGCTGCTCGCGCGTGCAACCCTTCGTGCCGGGCCAGATGCCTCCCGCCGCCACAGGCTATGCCTGGGCCGGCAACAACGCCCCTGCCGCCCAGCCGGGCGTGGCCCCCGCCGCCCCCGCACAGCCTGCCGAGCAGCCCGCCGGCTTTGCCCAGCCGCCCGTGATGCAGAGCAACGGCGAGGACGACCTGCCGTTCTAAGGTTTAAAGTTTAAGGTTTATAGTTCAAGGGGTTGGAGAAGGCTGACATACGCAAGCAGATGCGCGAGTTGAAGCGCCAGCTGACGCCGGAGGAGAAACTCCGCCGGAGCGAGGCTGTGATGCGCCAGGTGGAGCAGCTGCCCGAGTTCTGCAAGGCTCGGGTGGTGCTGATGTATTGGTCGATGGCCGACGAGGTGCAGACTCACGCCTTCGTGGAGCGGTGGCACAGGGAGAAGACCGTGCTGCTGCCCTGTGTGGACGGCGACGACCTGCGGCTGCGGCAGTATACGGGCCCCGAGTGCCTGGTGGCCGGCGAGCAGTTCGGCATCGGAGAGCCGACGGGACCGGAGTGGACCGACCTGGAGGCGGTGGAGCTCATCGTGGTGCCCGGCGTGGCCTTCGACCTGAGAAACAACCGCATGGGCCGCGGACGTGGCTTCTACGACCGCCTGCTGAAGTCGACCCCGCGCGCCGTGAAGGTGGGCGTGGCCTACGGCTTCCAACTGCTGGACAAGATACCCGTTGAGGCATTTGACGTACCGATGAACCTTGTAATACACGATTGAGCGATGCCGATGTTCTACACCCCCAAGCCGCGGCAGTTCCCTTACCTTCCGCGACTTTACGCCCCCGAGTAGGAACGCTGGGAGGCCCTGAAGCAGAAGTATGCCGACGAGAAGGCGAAGACCGAGGAGAAGGCTGATGTTGCGAACGGTCAGGACGATGCCGACCTGGAATACTTCCAGCGTCGTGTGCGCGAGCT
>JAGCOF010000049.1 GCA_017645585.1 Bacteroidales bacterium | reverse complement strand
TCCGCACCGATGCAGGTGGCCGCAGCACAGGATATGAGTTGAAACAATAGTCACCGACATTGACTATGAAGAGGTGATGTAACCTCTAATTTAAACGGGTGCTGAAAGCCATTAGCACCCGTTTTATACCTTTCACTATGCGGCTATTGGTATCTGCTGGTCGAGGCGGATTTCCTCGCCCGTAGAGAGGACGTAGACGGCCAGCTGGCCGTTGTCGCGAGCAAACTGCAGGGCTTCGTCGTGCTGCTCTTCGGGGAAGAGGCGCGTGCTATCGAAGTAGTAGAGGCCGCTCACGCTGTCATACCAGCCGCCCACGTAGCCGTTGTGCTCCAATGCGTGCTTCACCACAGCCACGAGACCCTCGCGGGAATGACAGCCTTGCGTGGCGGCATAGGCGACGGCGATGCCCTCGGTGGGCATCTCCATGGTGCGCACATCGACGGTGAAGCCGTCGGGCCGGAACTGACTGAGGTTCCAGACGCGCTCGGCAATGGCCTCGGGAGACTCCTTCACGTTGCCTCTGTTGCCACACGACACAAAGAAGCTCGCCACAACAGTGACCGTCAGCAACCAAAACAGTAGTTTTTTCATAGTTGACCTTTTTAGATGACGGTGCAAAGATACACACTTTTCGTGAGACACGGAAAACAAATTTGCCCTAACGTGTCGGAGACGGGAAGGGGCAAAAAAAATGCCCGTTGAATCAACGAGCATTTTTATTCATGAGCTATGGGATGGTTCCGAGAAACCTACTTGCGCTCGCGGATGCTGACGGCAAAGCCGCCGCAGGGGGCCATCTTCAGTTTGAGGGTGGTCTTGCTGGTCACTTTCTTGTTGGTGATGGTGTAGGCCTGCGGGTTGTAGCCCTCGCCGGGGAGGCCGCTGGCGTCCTTGGCGTCGGCGTAGATGATGGCGTCGTAGGTCTTGCCCGGCTGCAGGAAGTCGAGCTTGACGCTGAACTCGCGGGCGGTCTCGTCGGTGATGCCGCCGATATACCAAGTGTCCAACGGCACCATCCCTTCAAGCCCATCAGCCCCATCAACACCATACACATACTGTGCTGCATTGCTGATGACGCCTTTCTTGCCGTCAGGTAACCGAACCACTCCCTCGGCGGCCTTGTTCAACGACGACACCTTGGGCTTGCGGGCGGTGACGATGTAGTCGCCCGGCTCGGCGTAGAGGTAGATGCTGGTGTCCCAGTCGACGGCCACGTCCTTGATGAATTGGAAGGCGTCGAGGTAGGGCTCGTAGTGTTCGGGGAAGTCGGCGGCCATCTGCAGCGGCGAGTAGAAGGTGACATAGAGGCCCAGCTGGTTGCAGATGGTGTGGCTCATCTTGCCGCCCCAGGGCACAATCTTGCCCATGTCGGGCTCGAAGATGCCGGGCGTGTAGTCCATCGGGCCGCCCTGCAGACGGGTGAAGGGCAGGATGGAGGTGTGGCCGGGATGGATGCGCTCGCGGAACTCGGTGCCCATAGCGCTCTCGTTGCCAATCATGTTGGGCCACGTGCGGCAGAGGCCCGTGGGGCGCACCGCCTCGTGGGCGTTGACCATGATGTGGTGCTTGGCGGCCTCGACGATGGCGTAGTGGTAGTGGTTGTTGATGGGCTGGCTGTAGTGCCCTTCGGCAAAGGGGATGATGGTGCCCACATAGCCGCTCTTCACGGCGTCGTAGCCGTAGTGGTTCATCAGTGTGTAGGCCTGCTCCATCCAGCGCTCGTAGTTGACCGTCGAGGCGCTGCTCTCATGATGCATGATGAGGCGGATGCCTTTCTCATGGGCATAGCGGTTCAGCGCCGGTAGGTCGAAGTCGGGGTAGGGGGTGAGGAAGTCGAAGACGAACTCCTTCTGCTTGCCGTACCAATCCTCCCAGCCGACATTCCACCCCTCGATGAGGAGGGCGTCGAAGCCGTGCTGGGCGGCAAAGTCGATGTAGCGGCGCACATTGGCGTTGTTGGCGCCGTGGGTGCCGTTGGGGGTGGCGTGCTCGAAGTCGGTCTCGCCGAGCCGCACCGACGGGTATTCATTAGTGTAGCTCCAGGTGCTCTTGCCGCTGATCATCTCCCACCACACACCCATGTACTTCACCGGGTGGATCCAGCTGACATCCTCCAGGGCGCACGGCTCGTTGAGGTTGAGGATCAGGCGCGAACGCAGCACGTCGGTGGCCCGCTCGCACACCATCACCGTGCGCCAGGGGGTGTGGCACGGAGCCTGCAAGCGGCCCTTGTAGCCCGCAGCGTCGGGGCAGAGCCATGTGCGGAGCACGAATGCGTCGTTGTGGGATTGCGTCAATGTGTCAGCATTAACGCAATCACGCATTGACGCATTAACGCAATTACGCAATGACGCATTAACGCAATCAAGCATTGACGCATTAACGCAATCACGCATTGACGCATTAACGCAATCCAGATTGAGGTGCATCGTCGGGTAGTCCAGCGTGGCGGCCTCGTGGATGTTGATGTAGAGGCCGTCGTCGGTGCGCATCTGCAGGGCCGTCTGCACACCGGTACGCGAGAAAGCCGTCCACGGCCAGCCGCCGTGCTCGTGGCTCTTCTCCCACAGGCTGTCGATCTGGCTCAGCCGGCTGCAGGTGTAGTTGTACTCCTGCGTGTCGTAGTCGCCCGGGATCCACCACGCCGTGTGGTCGCCCGTCATCCGGAACTCCGTCAACTCCTCCTTGAACCAGAAGCACACCAGCGCGTTGTCCACCCCCTCGCGGCGCATCGGGAATTCATAACGAAAACCGAGGCCGTCGTCGTAGAGGCGGAAGCGCAGCTGCATCACCGTGGGCAGCGTCTTCGAACGCCCGTCGGCGCTCGCCACCGCCCCCGCCGGCTGCTCCAGCGTCACCAGCATCTCGTTGTAGCGGTTGCGCACACGCCCCTCCTCGCCCCACACGGGACGCCACACCTCGTCGAACGAGCTGCGCTCCACCCCCTTGAGCACGAAGGCGTGCGCCAGGTCGTCGCGCCACTCCAGCTCGAAGCCCATCCTCGACGGCAGCACCACCGCCCGTCCCTCGCGGTAGAGGCTGTAGTAGGGTACCCCCTCGCGCAGCTCGAACCGCGCCTCCAGCCGCCCGTCGGGGCTCTCCAGCGTCTGCGCCCCCGCGCCCAGGGCAATCATTAACATCAACAACAAGAGCATCAAACGTGTCTTCATATACCATATTGCCATTTTGAATCAGGGTGCAAAGATACACAACAATCGGCACAACACCAAAAAAAAATTTTTTCGGGGCCGCCGGCCCGCCACACACACACCGCGCGTGCTGTAAAAAAAATCCTGCCGCTATCGTTTTTTTTTCGTACCTTTGCATTTCTATTTCCTTCGTGACAACCAATGAAGAGCATACACAACATATTCAAACAGAGCGTGCGCCAAGTGACGCACTACTACATGCTGCTGGTCGAGGAGACGAAAAGCCAGCGGCTGGTGGGCAGCACCAACGAATGGGTGCTCGACAACTACTACATGATCAGCGAGCAGGAGAAAGTGTTGCGCAACGAATTGCGGAGCATCGGGAAAGGCGAGTGGCGCGTGGAGCGCGCAAGGCTGCAACAGATGTGGGACCTCCTGGCCAACTACCTCAAGCGGTGCCACTACGAGGTGGACAAGGCGCTGCTGTTCCGCTACCTGGCCCAGGTGCAGCAGCGCGAAAAAGACTATCTTTCCTACCCCGAGGTGACCGCCCTGCTGCCTCTGTGCAAGCTGTTGCTCATCCACGAGCTGGCCACATTGTGCGGCGAATTGGAGCGCGAGCAGGCCTACCGCTACTCGCCGACCGACAAGGCGCGCTTCGGTGCCGCCCGCCTCGAGCAGGCGGCCCGCCAGAACCTGCAGATGATGAACATCTTCAACTCGCTGCGCAAGATGACACGGCTGCCCATGGCCGAGCTGGTCGACGCCGTCAGCTTCTCGGAGAAAACACTCAAGGCCGAGCGGGCCGGCATGTACGACCAGATGTACGACCGCACCAAAGACGACTACCGCAACAGGATTGTCCGCCTGTCAAGAAAACAGAAAAACGATAAACGAAAAACGGAATACGACCTGGTCAAAATGTTGGTCCGGCAGGCCGACGAGCGCGGCGAGCATGTCGGCTGGCAGCTTTTTCCGCCGAAGAAGTGGAGTGCCCGTGCCCACAGCTATGTGTGGATTGTGGTGTTGGCCTCGTTGGCGCTGTCGGTGACGATAGCTTCGGTAGCGGGCTATGGGGTGCCGGCCCCTAAAGGCAACTACGGCACCAATTGGATTGTGTTTGGAGTGATGGCGCTGCTGCTATGGGTGCCGATGAGCCAGGTGGTGATAGACCTCTTCAATTGGCTGCTGGGCAAGCTGCACAAGCCCGTGAATACCTTCAAAATCAAATTCAAGGACGGCCTCATTCCCAAGGAATACACCACGATGGTCATTATGCCCACCATCCTGAAGAACAAGGCCAAGACGTTGGAGTTGCTGGAACAGCTTGAGGTCTACTACCTGAGCAACATCAACCGCGCCTCAGGTGCGGAATCCGACCTCAAGGGAGGAAATCGTGCCTTCCAGCGCCTCGAAAGCCGTCCGCAGAACCTCTACTATACCCTTATCGGCGACGCGGCGGCCTACAAGGAGGCAGATGCTCCGTGGGACCAGGAAGTGGTCGACGCAGGCCTGCAGAAGGTCAAGGAACTCAATGAGAAGTACGGAGTTCCCATCTTCAACTTCGTCTATCGTCGCCGTGCTTGGAGCGAGGGCGAACAGACATGGTTGGGCCACGAACGCAAGCGCGGCGCCATCCTGCACTTCAACGACCTGGTGCTGGGTCAGACCAGCGAGGCCGACAAGCAGAAGCGTTTCCGCTGCGAGACGATTTCAGCATGGCTGAAATCAGTTGTCAGTTGTCAGCTGTCAGCTGATAGTAATATGCAAGGTGGCGGCAGCCCTACCTACAACCGACAACTGACAACCGACAACTCACCAATCAAATTCATTATCACCCTCGACACCGACACCGAGCTGGTGCTCTACTCGGCACAGAAGCTCATCGGGGCTATGGCGCATCCGCTCAACCGCGCGCAGTTGAGTCCCGACGGCCGCCGCGTGGACTCGGGCTACGGCATCATGCAGCCCCGCGTCAACGTCGACGTTGAGGTGACCAACAAGAGCCGCTACGCCCAGCTTATGGCCGGCTTGGGGGGCTTGGATGTCTACACCACTGCCAGCTTCGAGCTCTATCAGGACATCTTCAACGAGGGCTCCTTCTGCGGCAAGGGCATCTACGACCTGCGCGTCTTCCAGCAGGTACTCAAGGGCACCTTCCCCGAGAATCTCATCCTCAGCCACGACCTGCTCGAGGGCTGCCACATCCGCTGCGGCCTCATCAACGATGTGGAACTCTTCGACGACAACCCCTCCAACTACATCGACGACGCCAAGCGCCACCACCGCTGGACGCGTGGCGATTGGCAGATTATCGGTTGGCTCAAGGACACCGTGCGCAACGAGCGGGGCGAGCGCGTCAAAAACCAGGTGAACACCATCGGCCGCTGGAAGATATTCGACAACCTGCGCCGCTCGGTGCTGAGCCTGGCGCTGATGTTGACCATCTTCGCCGGCTACACGCTCTCACTTCTCACCTCTCACCTCTCACCCCTCAACCCCGCCTGCTACGTCCTCATAGCGCTCGTCGCTGTGGCCAGCCCCATAGTGTTTTTCATTATCGGGCAGATAACCACCCTGCCGCGGTTCGGCAAACGCTACCGCTACTACATGACCCTCATGCGAGGCTTCAAGGTGATACTCTACCGCTCCATGGTGCAGTTCGCACTGCTGCCCAAAGAGGCCTGGATGTACACCGATGCCGCCGTGCGGGCCTGCTACCGCATGTGGTTCTCGCATCGCGACCTGCTGGCCTGGATTACCAGCGACGAAGCCGCCCGCAGCACCAAAGGCACCATGGGCGACTACCTCGGCAAGTTCTGGTTCAACTACGTGGCCTCGGCGGCGCTCATCCTCCTCTGCCTCTTCTCCGTCCACACCTCCACGGCCTCGGCGGCGTTCACCACCGGTGCCACCCTCTTCTGCGTGCTGCTGTGGTGCGGAGCGCCGCTGCTGATGTACCGGCTGGGCCGCAAGTTCCCGCAGGACAGGCACACCCTCAACGCCAAGGAGACTGACGAGGTGCGCCGGCTGGCCAAAGACACATGGCACTTCTTCGACACCCTCATTACCCCAGACACCCATTACTTGATTCCCGACAACTACCAGCTGGGGCGCGAGCCGCTGACCGACTACAAGACCTCGCCCACCAACATCGGCTACTCGCTCACCGCCGTGGTCAGCGCCGCCCGGCTGGGCTACATCACCGACGACGAGGCCGTGCGGCGGCTGGAACACATCGTCGACACAGTGACCAGGCTCGAGAAGTGGAACGGCCACCTCTTCAACTGGTACGACATCCATTCGCTCAAGGCCCTGCCCAACTACTTCATCAGCACCTGCGACTCGGGCAACTTCGTCGCCTGCCTCCATGTGGTCAAAGGATGGCTTGCCCAAAGCGCGACGCCGACGGCGCAAAGCGAAACAGCAGACACCCACCCCGCGATGCTCGCCGCCCGGGTGCAGCGCCTCATCGACGAGACCGACTTCACCAAGCTCTACAACCCCGAGCTCGACGTCTTCAGCATCGGCTACGACCACGGCGCGCACTGCCTGCTCCCCTACCACTACAACAACTACGCCTCCGAGGCCCGCCTCACCTCGTTCCTCACCATCGCCCAGGGCGACGCGCCCTACAAGCATTGGTTTTGCCTCGACAAGACGCTGGTGCAGTATCGTGGCTACAAAGGCGTCGCCTCGTGGTATGGCACCCTCTTCGAATATTTCATGCCCCTCATCTTCCTGCCCACCTATCGCCACACCCTGATGGACGAGACCTACAGCTTCGCCCTGCGTGCCCAACGCGCCTTCGTCAAAAACGCAAAACCCCAAAAACAAACCCAAAAACTCCCGTGGGGTATATCCGAGACGGCCTACAACGAGCTGGACGATGCACAGAACTACAAATACCATGCTTTTGGCGTTCCCTATCTCAAATTCCAGAACACCACTCCCGACCGCATCGTCGTGTCGCCCTACAGTTCGTTGATGACCATTGGGGTGGACGACCGCGCGGTGTATGAGAATATGTGTCGGTTTAGGTCGATGGGGATGTATGACGAGTTTGGTTTCTATGAGAGCTACGATGCGGAGGACCATGTGGCGGTGCGGGCACACTATGCACACCATCAGGGAATGATACTCGCCTCGCTGGCCAACTACCTGTGTGACCATTGCCTGCAGCACTACTTTATGCAGGCGCCGGTTATGCGGAGTATGGAGACGCTGCTGAAGGAGAAGGCGCAGGTGAAGCCGTATATCGACCTGAAAGTGACCAAGTACAAGCGTTACCAGTACTCAAAAGTCCAGACAGAGAGTGATGCGCGCGAGTATGACGGTGTGGCCAATGTGCCGGAGATTGGAGTGGTGAGCAATGGGGAATATACCGTGATGTTGAACGACCGTGGCAGTGGTTTCTCGCGCTATAGGAATATACTCATCAACCGCTACCGCAAGGTTAGCGCAGACCATTACGGGTGCTACCTGTTTATACGCAACCTGAGGGACGACCGCCTGTGGTCAGCGACGTATGCCCCGTTGGATGTGTTGCCTGATGGCTACCGAGTGAGCTTTGCTAGCGACAAGATAGGCTTCCTGCGAAGAGACGGAGGCATAGAGACCCAGACGGAAATCACCGTGCTGAAGGATCACATGGCCGAACTGCGACGTTATACGTTCACAAACAACACGAATGAGGATGTCGAGTTGGAGCTGACGACGTACGGCGAAGTAGTGCTGTCACCGCGAGGCGAAGACGAAAGTCATCGTGTGTTCAACGCCATGAAGATACGGTCGGAATATGATGCCGGCCATCAGGCGCTGGTGTTCAGCCGCCCGGCTTCTGCTGGGGTTCATCACTATGTATTGCATAAATTGTGGATAGAAGGCACTGAGACGGAGGAGCAAGATACAGATAATAGGGTGGAATATGAGACCTCGAGGCTTAAATTCCTTGGTCGTGGAGGCAGTTTGGCCCATGCCGATATCATTGAGAGTCACCGCACCCTTACGGGCACCGTGGGCACCACGCTCGACCCGGTGATGAGTATGCGCCGCCGTGTGCTGGTGCCTGCCGGAAAGGAGGTGGAGGTCTATGTAATGACAGCCTTTGCCAAGAGTAAGGAACAGTTGCTGCATGTGGTTGAGCAATATCGGTCGGCAATGGATGTGAACTATGCCTTTGAGACGGCCTCGGTGTTCAACAACATGCGCACCAGCATGTCGACCCTCAAAGGAGTGCACATGCGTCTATACAACAACATTGCCAAATATATAGGCCAAACGGCTACGCTCGGCAATGACCGGCCACAGCTCTTGGCCCAGAACACCCTGTCGCAGAGTGGCCTCTGGCGGTTTGGCATCAGCGGCGACCTTGCCATTGTGCTCATGGAAGTGGACAGTATGGCCAAGAGTGGCTTTGCCAAGGAGATGCTGCGTGCCTTCGAGTACTATAAGGTGCATGGTATGATGCTCGATTTGGTGATAATCAACGACGCCGTTGGAGACGAGCACGACAGCCTCACCCATTTCATCCGCAATATGGCCGACACTGAGCACCTGTGGAGCACCCATAGCGTTGCCGGCAAGGTGTATGTGTTGGACGGGAGCGATGTGAGCCGCGAGGAGCGCGTGTTGCTGCGCACCGTGGCGCGACTGGTGTTCGACACGGGCGAGGGCCTGACGATAGAACAGCAGTTGGAGCGCCTGGAGGCGGCCAACCAGCATTATCAGGACAAGATAGAGTATCCCGCGTTGCGACCGAAACGCGAGTTCCGGGTGTGGAGTTCGCTGGATTACTACAACCAATACGGCGGGTTCGACCGTGAGGGGCGCGACTATGTGGTGACCAACACCAATACGCCGATGCCGTGGGTGAATGTGATTGCCAATCCGCAGTTCGGCTGCGTGGTGAGCAGCACGATGTCGGGCTTCACCTTTGCGCGCAATGCGCAGCAGTTCAAGCTCACGGGTTGGAGCAACGACATGGTGCGCGACAGTGCCAGCGAGATGCTGCTCATCGGCCGTCGGCAGTTCGTTCCCGCCACTGCGCGCCACAGCCAGGGGTGGTCGGCTTTCGACGCCGAATACGACGACCTGAAGGTCAATGTGAGGGTCTTTGTGGCGGTGGAGAGGATGGAGAAGTACTATCAGATTAGGCTGGAGAACAAGTTGGACAGGCCGCAGGAGGTGCAGCTCGACATGGTGTACAAGCTGGTCCTCGGCGACAGCGAGGAGCGGACGGCGCGCTACCTCTATTCCGAATGGGACGAGGCCTCGAACACGTTGCGTGTGCGCAATGTCTACCACCCCGTCTATCGCGACTCGTGGGTGCTGCTCTCCGCCACCGAACCTCTGACCGATGTCAGCCTCAACTACCCCAACCGCAAGCGGCTGGGGCTTACGGTCGACATTGCCGCGCAGAGCGAGAAGGAGCTGGCCTTCGTCATGGCTGTATCGGACGGGGGCTACACACCACAGAGCACTATCAAAAACATCAATGAGGAATACGACAGGGTTGTCGCTTTCTGGGACGACCGCCTCACCCACATCCAGGTGGAGACGCCCGACCGTTCGTTCAACTATATGCTGAACCGGTGGTATCTCTACCAGGTCTATTCTTCGCGCCTGTTCGCCCGTGCGGGCTTCTACCAGGTGGGCGGTGCCACGGGCTTCCGCGACCAGCTGCAGGATGTGATGTCGCTGCTCTACAGAGACCCCGCCTATGCGCGCCGCCAGATACTCGACCACGCGGCGCATCAGTTCGCCGAGGGCGATGTGCTGCATTGGTGGCACGAGAGCATGAAGATGGGCGCTCGCACCACCTTCAGCGACGACTACCTGTGGCTCGTCTTCGTCACTTACCAATATGTGAAGGTGACCGGCGACACCTCCATCCTCAATGAGCAGGTGCCCTTCTGCCAGGCCGAACAGCTGCGTCCCGACGAGGCCGAGCGCGGAGTCAACTACACCGTCGGCAGCGACAGCGTCAGCCTCTACGAGCATCTGCGACGCTCGATGAACCGCGCCATGAGCCGCATCGGCGCCCACGGCTTGCCGCTGATGGGCTGCGGCGATTGGAACGACGGCATGTCTTCCGTAGGAGTGGGCGGCAAGGGTGAGAGTGTGTGGGTGGCCTTCTTCCTGGCCGACCTGCTGCCCAAGATGGAGCAGCTCACCCAGATGACGCCTGGCGCCGACCTGTCCTACTGCGAGGAGCTGTCGGCCTTCCGTCGCGGGCTTGTCGACGCCATCCAGCGCTCGGCCTGGGACGGCGCCTGGTTCCTGCGCGCTTGGTACGACAATGGCGACCCCATGGGCAGCCGCAACAGCGTGGAGTGCCAGATTGACCTCATCTGCCAGGCGTGGAGCATACTGACCGATGTGGCCACCCCCGAACAGAAAGCCTCCATCATGCGCGAGACGGACCGTCGCCTGGTGAACCGTGAACACGAAATCATCCAGCTGCTCACGCCTGCGTTCCGCAACTCCAACCCCTCGCCGGGCTATATCATGAACTACCCCGAGGGGGTGCGCGAGAACGGCGGACAGTATACCCACGGCGCCATGTGGTACATTATGGCCAAGCTGAAAGAGGGACGAATCGATGAGGCTTACTATCTCTACTCGCTCATCAACCCCGTCCACCGTACCCAGACGTTGGCCGATGTGCTCAAGTACAAGGTGGAGCCCTATTGCATCGCGGCCGACATCTACAGCAACCCGCAGCATCCGGGGCGCGGCGGCTGGACTTGGTACACCGGCTCGGCTTCGTGGGCTTACAAGACCGGCATCGAGAATATCCTCGGTTTCCGCAAGGAGGGCGACCGGCTCACGATTGACCCGCACATCCCCTCCGAGTGGCAGGGCTACACCCTCCGCTACCGTCATGGAAGCAGTACGTATGTTATCAAAGTGACCTCTGGACAAGCGGTCATCCCGACTGTTATCGATCTGGTCGACGACGGACAGGTGCATGAGATTGAAATAGGAAAGTGAAAAACGTAAAACGCGAAATGTAAAACAAAAAATGTACGATGTGAAGATAACGGTCATCCGCAAGGCTGACTACCGTGACCTGCAGGCGCTCTATGAGAACCCCATAGAGCATGCCTGCAGCGTAAGGGAAGGGCAGGCGTGGGTGGCGCATGGTGGAGAGAAGCCTGAGGGATTGTGTGACAGCGCTTGGGAGAGCATACGGTGGTTTGTGCAGGAGCTGGCTGCCGGTAGGGGCAACTTCTACGACGGCTGGATGCAGAACCCCCACAGCGCGATGATTAGCTGCAACGACGGTTTCCGGCCGGTGAGTTTCCTGTTGGAACGGGTGTAGTGTCCTCGAATGACGCCTGTCTACAGTCCTGTCAAGAACCTACCAAGGACTTACCAAGGACTTCCCATCGACTACCCATCGACTACCGCGGTGGTGGTACAAAGGTCGTTTTTTTATCCTTTTAATGTATTTGTCCTGTACTACTTTGTTTTTTACTTTGTTGTTTTCTACTTTTTTTGTATCTTTGCTTTTTACGGTCAAGGTATATGGCCGCTATAAAGGATTGAATGATTATGGATTACAATTTCGGAGAGATTGAACCACGGTGGCAAAACTATTGGCGCGAGCATGGAGTGTATCATGTTTCCAATGGTGGCGCCAAGCCGCACTACTATGTTTTGGACATGTTTCCCTATCCGTCGGGGGCGGGTTTGCATGTGGGTCATCCGCTGGGCTATATAGCCAGCGACATCTATGCGCGCTACAAGCGCCTGCAGGGCTTCAATGTGCTGCATCCGATGGGCTACGATGCCTACGGGTTGCCGGCTGAGCAGTATGCCATCCAGACGGGCCAGCACCCGGCGGTGACGACGGAGAAGAATATCGCCCGCTACCGCGAGCAGCTGGACAAGATTGGCTTCAGCTTCGATTGGGACCGCGAGGTGCGCACCTGCGAGCCGCGGTACTATAAGTGGACGCAATGGACTTTCCTGCAGCTGTTTGGGCATTATTATGACAACACGGCCGGCAAGGCGCTGCCCATCAGCAGTCTTGTGGAGCGCTTCGCGCGGCAGGGCACCGAGGGGCTCGACGCGGCCTGCACCGAGGCGCTGGACTTCACGGCCGGGGAGTGGCGTTCGTGGGACGAGGCGCGGCGCCAGCAGGTGCTGATGAACTACCGCCTGGCCTACCTGGCCGACACGGCGGTGAATTGGTGCGCCGAGCTGGGCACGGTGCTGGCCAACGACGAGGTGGTGAACGGCCTCTCGGTGCGCGGCGGCTACCCCGTGGAGCGCAAGCTGATGCGTCAGTGGAGCCTCCGCATCACGGCCTACGCCCAGCGCCTGGTGGACGGCCTGGAGCAGGTGGATTGGACCGACTCGCTGAAGGAGATCCAGCGCAATTGGATCGGCCGCTCGGAGGGCGCCGCGGTGTGGTTCCCGCTCGACGTGAAGAGCAACGCCAATGTGCTGCCGGGCGCGCAGGCCTATATGCAGCAGTGCGACCCGCAGCCGGTGCCGAGCTTCGAAATCTTCACCACCCGTCCCGACACCATCTTCGGCGTCACCTTCATGGTGCTGTGTCCGGAGCATGAGCTGATAGACCGGATTACCACCCCCGAGCAGCGCCAGCAGGTGCAGGACTATGTGGCCTGGGCCAAGAACCGCTCGGAGCGCGAGCGGCAGGCCGAGGTGAAGCGGGTGAGCGGAGTGTTCACCGGCGCCTATGCGGTCAACCCCCTGACCGAGGAGCGCATCCCCATCTGGGTGAGCGAATATGTGCTGGCCGGCTACGGTACGGGCGCCATTATGGCGGTGCCGGCCCACGACAGCCGCGACTTCGCCTTTGCGCGCCACTTCGGGCTGCCGATACGCCAGGTGGTGTCGGTGGAGAAGGATGCGGTGAGCGACCCCGCCACATGGACGGAGAGCATGGACGCCAAGACGGGCTACGCGGTGAACAGCGGCTTTGTGACCGGCATGAAGGTGAAGGAGGCCATGAAGGCGGTGATCGACCGCATCGAGGAGATGGGCATCGGACACAGGACGGTCAACTACCGTCTGCGCGACGCCATCTTCAGCCGCCAGCGCTATTGGGGCGAGCCGTTCCCGATTTATTTCAAGGCAGATCGGCCTTATCCCATCCCCGAGGAGTGTCTGCCGCTGGAGCTGCCCGAGGTGAGCGAGTTCAAGCCCACCGCCACGGGCGAGCCGCCGCTGGGACACGCCAAGAAATGGGCTTGGGACACCAAGACCAACACCGTGGTCGATTGTTCGGCCATCGACAACGAGAGCGTCTTCCCGCTCGAGCTGAGCACGATGCCCGGCTTTGCAGGCAGCAGCGGATACTATCTGCGCTATATGGACCCGAAGAACGACGAGGCCTACTTCTCGAAAGAGGCCGTCGGCTATTGGCAGAATGTGGACTTCTATGTGGGTGGCGCCGAGCACGGCACCGGCCACCTCATCTACGCCCGTTTCTGGAACAAGTTCCTCTTCGACATCGGCATGGCCGTGAAGGAAGAGCCTTTCCAGAAGCTCATCAACCAGGGCATGATACAGGGCCGCTCGAACTTCGTCTATCGCTCGAAGGCCGACACGGGCCTCTTCATCTCGAAGGGCCTCATCAAGGACATGAACGACGTCACCGCCATCCATGTGGACATCAACATCGTGGACAACGACGTGCTGGACATCGAGCGCTTCCGCGAGTGGCGTCCCGAGTTCAAGGAGGCCCGCTTCGAATTGGAGGAGGGCAAGTATATCTGCGGCTGGGAGGTGGAGAAGATGAGCAAGAGCATGTACAACGTGCAGAACCCCGACGACCTGGTGGCGCGCTACGGAGCCGACACGCTGCGTCTCTACGAGATGTTCCTCGGCCCTGTGGAACAGGCAAAACCGTGGGACACCAACGGCATCGAGGGTGTGCACCGCTTCCTGAAGAAGTTCTGGAAACTGTATGACAATAGTTTGACAGGTCAGACGAGCCAGGCAGGTCCCACCAAAGAGGAGCTCAAGGTGCTGCACCAAACCATCAAGAAGGTGACCGACGACATCGAGCGCTTCTCGCTCAACACGGCGGTGTCGACCTTCATGATTGCCACCAACCAACTGACCGACCTCAAGTGCGCCAGCCGCGAGGTGCTCGAGCCGCTGGTGGTGCTCATCGTTCCCTTCGCCCCGCATATCGCCGAGGAGTTGTGGCACCAGCTGGGTCACGAGGGCAGCGTCTGCGACGCCCAATGGCCCGTATGCGACTCGCAGTATCTGGTGGAGGACACGGTGAAGTATCCCGTGCAGTTCAACGGCAAGATGCGTTTCACCATCGACCTGCCGGCCGACAGCACCCAAGCCGACGCCATCGCCGCCGTGAAGGCTGCCCCCGAAAGCGCCAAATGGCTGACGGGAGAACCCAAGAAGGTGATATTTGTACCCAAGAAGATTATCAATATCGTATGCTAAGTAGACATTTCCTGAGGAGCAAAGTGCTCCAGGCCTTATATTCCGCCCAGATGGAGGAGAACGACGCCGCTTCGGTGATGCAGTCGTTCGAGTATCACGTCGGGCGCCTCAACGAGTTGGGCATCCTGCAGCTTGCCTTGATGCCCTGCATGCTCGAGGTGGGCGAGCGCGTCATCGAGGAGGGCAAGAAGAAATTCCGCCCCACCGAAGCCGAGAAGAAGCCCAACCGCAAGTTCCTCAACAACATCTTCCTGCAGCGGATGGCCGACAACTACGAGCTGAAGAAATACACCGAGCAGTGGGCCGGTTGCTGGCAGACGCATGAGGACCTGGTGCGCGAGGCTTTCATCGACTTCCGTCAGAGCAAAACCTACGGCGACTACCTGTCGTATCCCGAGAATGACTATCAGCGCGACAAAGAATTCGCCATCAACCTCTTCCGCTACCTGATGAACCGCGAGGCGCTGGTGGCCGTGATGGCCGAACGCAGCCTTTTGTGGGAAGACGACTTCGAGCAGATTGCCCAGTACAACTTCATGATGCTGAAGGCGCTGGAGGAGGAACAGTTCGACGAGGCGATGCAGTGGCCGTTGATGTACGACCGTCGCGAGGAGAAGGACGAGGCCGATATGGAGTTCGCCCGTCAGCTGCTGCGCGCGAGCCTTGCTCACCGCGAGGAAACCGACGAGATGATACGTGCCCGCCTGCAGGGTTGGGAGTTCGAGCGTGTCTCCCTCATCGACATCCTGCTCATCAATATGGCCGTCGCCGAGCTGACCAGCTGTCCCACCATCCCCGAGAAGGTGTCCATCGACGAATACATCGAGCTCTCCAAGGAATTCAGCTCCGAACGCAGCCGCCTCTTCATCAACGGCATCCTCGACAAGCTGTTGCTGCAGCTGCGCTCGCAGGGTCGTATCAAGAAGAGCGGCCGCGGGTTGCTGGAGGAGAGTGAAAAATAACAACTGACCGATATGAGAAAAGTCCTTTTTGTGTGTATGGCCGTGTTGCTGCTGGCTGGTTGCAAGCAGAAGGCCGACGACACCGACATCGACCTGATAAACAACCCTCGGAGTGCGCAGGGGTATGACCAGAACGCCAAGCTGCCGGTGATGACCTTCGACACCGAGAGCCACGATTTCGGCCGCCTCTCGGCAGGCGAAACCATCAGCTACAGCTTCCACTTCCGCAATACCGGCAACGCCGACCTCGTCATCTCCTCCACCTCGGCCACCTGTGGCTGCACGGTGGCCGATTATCCCAAAGACCGCATCGCGCCGGGTGGCGACGGTTACGTCACCGTCACCTTCAAGAGCGCCGGCAAAGTGGGACACCAATTCCAGGAGGTGACCGTCATCACCAACGCGCAGCCGGCAACCGTCAAACTCCGCATCGTTGCGCAAGTGGGGAGATGAAAAACTAGAAAGTAAGAATTAAAAAATAAGAATTGGATATGACTAACATGATTTTATTGCAAGCCCAGCAGGGTGGAAACAGCATGTGGATATGGATGATCGTCATCCTCGTGGTGATGTGGATTCTCATGATGCGTCCGCAACGCAAGAAAGAGAAAGAGGAGCAGAAGTTCCGCAACGAGCTGAAGAAAGGCGACCGCGTCACCTTCTCGGGCGGCATCTACGGCAAGGTGCACAGCGTCGACACCCACACCGTCGAGGTGGAGGTCTCCAACGGCGTAATCATCACCGTCGAGAAGGGTATGATACAACCCGCCCCCGAGCCTAAGACCGAAGAGAAGAAATGAAGCATTTTCTGGTCATACTTGGCCTTACGGCTCTCGTATGGCTGGGTGTGTCGATGTCCGAAAACGACGACTACCCCATGCGGGTGCGCGTCGAGATGATGGGTTACGACACCGTGCGCTATGCAGTGCTGCAAGCCGATACCGCGCTGGATCTGCAGGTGCGCATGTCGGGTTTCAACGCCTTGCTGCACAGCATCCATCCCCATGAGCACTCCGTGCAGGTGATGCTCTCCGAGGGACAGGAGGCGGTGGCGGTGCACGGCCTCACCGAGCAACTGCGCACGAGCATTCTGGGTGCCAAGCAGGTGCACAGCGAGAAAGACACCCTGCATATACTCCTCTCCGAACGCTGCCACCGCGAATATCATCCCCGCATCGACGGGGTCAACTTCTCCTTCGTCGAGCAATACGGCCTCTACGGCGATCCGGTGGTCACTCCCTCCACCGTAGTGCTTTACGGCCCTGCCGAAGTGCTGGCCGACATCCCCGAGGTGCGTGCAATGCCTACCGAACTCTACAACATCAAGTCCACCGCCACCTTCCGCATACCGCTGGAACCCGTCTGGGAGAAATATGTCGACGTGCATCCCTCCTGCAAGGAGGTGGAGGTCTACCTGCCGGTGGAGCCCTATGTGGAGAAGGTCTACAGCGTCCCCATCACCGTCGAGAACGCCGACAGCACCGTCGACCTGCGCCTCTATCCCCAGCAGGCACGTGTGCATGTGTGGGTGGCGCAACGCGACATCGCCCACGAACCCGACTTCACCGTCTCCATCAACTACCGCGAGGCGCTGGGCAACGACGGCCGTGTGGCGCCCCATCTGTCGCAGTTCCCCTCCTATGTGCGGCTGCGCAGCGTCGAACCCAAAGAAGTGCAGTGTGTCATCATCAAATGAAGCGTGTAGGCATCACGGGAGGCATGGGGTGCGGCAAAAGCACCGTAGCGGCCGAGTTCAAAAAGCTCGGAGTGCCCTGCTTCGTGTGCGACACGGTGGCTGCCGCCTACTACAATGACCCCGGTTTCCTGAGCGACTTGCGTCATCTCTTGGGCGACGACGTCTTCCTGCCCGACGGCAGCGCCGACAAGCGCGCCATCGCCGACCGCGTCTTCGCCGACAAAACCTTGCTGCAGAAGCTCAACGCATTGGTGCACCCCCGGGTGATGGAGGACTTCAACCGTTTCTGTCGCCAACACGACCAGGAGCCCTATGTGCTCTTCGAGAGCGCCATCCTCTATGACTACGGCTTCGACCGCCTGATGGATTGCGTCATCTGTGTCTACCTCGACCTACCCGAACGCCTCAGCCGGCTGCGCAGCCGCGAAGGGGTGGGGGAGGAGGCCCTCCTGGCTCGCATCGCCAACCAGATGCCCGCCGAAGAGATGATGCGCCGCGCCGACTATGTCATCCTCAACTACGAAGGCAACCCCCGCGAGCGGCAGGTCGCCTATATTGACAAACAACTGAGACAATGAAAAAAACAACCCTTCTCTTGCTGCTTCTGGCCGCCACCGTCGCCACCTCTGCCCAGAACTTCGACGCCCGCGGCCTCACCTTCCTCGACCCCGAAACCATCTGGATCGAGAACACCCTCAACAGCCTCACCCTCGACCAGCGCATCGCACAGCTGATGGTGGTGCGAGTGCCGCTCAACATGGATGACAAGCAGTACAAGGAGTTCTCCGAGCGCATGAACGGCTACGGTGTGGGCGGTTTCTGCTTCTTCGCCGGCACCGCCGAGCGCCAGGTGACCATGACCCGCCGCTTCCAGAAGGACGCCAAAGTGCCGCTGCTGATCTGCATCGACGGCGAATGGGGGCTCGGCATGCGCCTCAAGGATATGTACAGCTTCCCCCGCAACGCCAAATTCGGACAACTGTCGCCCGACGCCGACAGCATCGTCTACCGCATGGGTGAGGAAATCGGCCGCCAATGCCGCGAGATGGGCATCTACATCAACTTCGCCCCCGTGGTCGACATCAACTCCAACCCCAAGAACCCCGTCATCGGCACACGCTCCTTCGGCGTTGATCGCGAACGGGTGGCGCAGCTGGGCATCATGTACGCCCTCGGTCAGCAGAGCCAGGGAGTCATCGCCACCGCCAAGCATTTCCCCGGTCACGGCGACACCGACAAAGACTCGCACCTCGAGCTGCCCGTCATCACCCACACACGTGAATACATCGACAGCATCGACACCTACCCCTTCCGCCGCCTCATCGAAGCCGGCGTGCAGGGCATCATGGTGGCGCACCTGCAGGTCAACGCCCTCGACCCCTCGCGTCCCTCGTCGCTCAGCCCTGTCATCATCGGCGACCTGCTGAAAGGACAGCTGGGCTTCGACGGCCTCGTCATCACCGACGGCATCGATATGAAGGGCATCACCAACACCTACCGCAACGGCGACGCCGAATTGGCCGCCTTGCTGGCCGGCAACGACATCATCCTCCTGCCGCCCGATGTGCCGCAATCCATCGAGCGCATCAAGAGCGCCGCCGTGCAGAGCGACAGCATTCGCGCCCTTGTCGACTACCACTGCCGCCGGGTGCTACGCGCCAAATTCAACCACGTGCTGCCCTACAGGGACGAAGACATCCAGGTGCCCGACGAGAGCCACAAAGAGATATGCGACGACATCGTCACCGACCTCAACTTCAACATCGACCGTCGCATCGACACCATCGTCAACCGCGCCATCGCCGCCGGCGCCATGCCTGGCTGCCAGGTGGTGGTGATGTACAGGGGCAAGAAAGTCATCGACCGCAACTATGGCCACCTCACCAACCGCGCCGAATCCGACGCCGTCCAGCCCTACAGCGTCTACGACCTCGCCTCGCTCACCAAAGTCTGCGCCACCACCCTCGCCGTCATGAAACTCTACGAAGAGGACAAAGTGGAGCTCAACGACAAGCTCAGCCGCTACTTGCCCTACCTCAAGGGCACCGACAAAGAGGACATCACCCTCAAGCAGGCCCTCAGCCACTGTGCCGGCCTCAAAGCCTACGACAACCTCTGGCAGCAGACCTCCGACCGCGACAGCATCCTCCTGCTCATCGCCCAGAGCCAGCTCAGCGGCAACAACAACTACTGCTACAGCGACTTCGGCTTCATGCTCCTGGCCGATATGGTCGAGCGCGTCAGCGGACAACCCCTCGACCAATATGTCGCCAGCAACTTCTACCGCCCCATGGGTTTGCGCCACACCACCTTCCTGCCCATGAACAACGGGGTGGGGGCCATGTGGATTGCGCCCACCGAGATTGACACCCTCCGCGGCGAAATCTGGGGCACCGTCCACGACCCCAACGCCGCCGCCATGGGTGGCGTCAGCGGCCACGCGGGCCTCTTCTCCACCGCCGGCGAGGTGGCCGAGCTCATGCAGATGCTCCTCGACGGAGGCGTCTATCAGGGTCAGCGCTACCTCAAGGAGAAGACCATCGAGACCTTCACCCGTCGCCACTTCGACAAACAGGGCAACCGGCGCGCCCTCGGCTTCGACAAGCAGCTCTTCAACCCCTCCAAGAGCGGGCAGACCTGCCCCGAGGCCTCTCAAAACAGCTACGGCCACACAGGCTTCACCGGCACCATGCTCTGGGTTGACCCCGACTACGACCTCGTCTACGTCTTCCTCTCCAACCGCACCTACCCCTCTGCGGCCGAGAACAAGCTGGCTCGCATGAACGTCCGCACCGACATCCAATCCGTCATCTACTCGCTAATCAGTAAAAGTGAAAAGTAAAATAAGTTTACGGTTTAAAAACTACCCACTAACAACTAAAAACTAACAACTCCTAACTCTTAACTCTTAACTAATAACTAAAAACATGAGCACCTTCGTAAAATGGCTCTTCGCGGGCCTCGGCTGGGCCATCGGCGGCCCCATCGGCGGCATCCTTGGCTACTTCCTCGGCAAAGCCATCTCGCCCGACAAACAGATTGGCGACGGCGAGGAACAGACCTACTATCATCGCGGCCCCTACCGCAACACCGGCACCCAGCAGGACGTCAACGTCGCCCTCATGGTACTCATCGCTGCCGTCATGAAAGTCGACGGTCAGGTCAAGCGGAGCGAGCTCGACTACGTCAAGAAATTCCTCCTGGCCAACTACGGCGAGGAACGCGGCAAGCAGATGCTCAAAGTGCTGCAGCAGATGGTGGAGCGCGACATACCCATCGACCAGGTCTGCGCCCAGATCAAGGTCAACACCGACTACAGCACCCGCTACCACATGGTCGACTTCCTCTTCGGCATCGGCGGCGCCGACGGCGAGTTCCACCAAACCGAGCTCAACATGCTGCGCCTCATCGCGCAGTACCTCGGCATCTCCGCCTCCGACTACACCTCCATCCATGAGCGCCATGTGGGCTACTCAAGCAATCAAGCATTTACACATTCAAGCAATCAAAAAGACCCCTACCGTGTGCTGGGTGTCGACAGCAAGGCCACCGACGACGAGGTCAAGCGTGCCTACCGCCGCATGGCCATGAAATATCACCCCGACCGGGTGGCCGGCATGAGTGAGGAGATGCAGCGCCACGCCGCCGAGCAGATGAAAGAAATCAACCAGGCCTACGAAGTCATCAAAGACCGCCGTCCCTCGATGAAGTAGCCGTCGGCCACCAGCCACCGACCACCAGCCACCCATTTATATCGTGCACGTGAAGGGAGCAAACGATTTTGCTCCCGATAGCGAAGCGGAGAAGCACCCATTTATCCGTGGGTGCTTGGTGCTTGCACCAAATGCGCCGATTCGAACGCGGCGCAAAAACAAAACCGACCTCCAACCACCAATTTATGTCGTGCACGATATATTCGTATCAACACCGTGTGTGCACCGACTTTTCTCCGACTGCGGTCGGACATCACTCGGACTTGACTCGGAGTTGAGTCGGACCACAGTCGGAGGGAGTCCGTAGTGACACGGACGGTAAAACGGCGTTTAATTGGCTTATAACATGATTGTTAGTGGTGACGGTTGCTGTCTTTCCCTGTTTTTATCCGACAAAGGAGCTTTCTGGAGGTGGATTGGGTGGCCGAACTGACAACTGACAACTAACAACTGACAACCATTTATATCGTGCACGACCTAATTTTATTACCGTTTTTTTACCTCCCCGCCGTCGGCGGTAATCCTGTTAATCTTGTAAATTTTTTTATCCGTTTTTACGTATTACGCGCAGCGCGATAAATAAAAATTTTGCTACATAGGAAAAAGTTCGTATCTTTGCAGTCAGTTTTGAAACAGAATTATAAACGAATAATATTGCCAATGAAACATAGCGCATAGATTAGTATGCACATCATAGAATAGGAAAAAGCGAAGTAGCTAAACTCTGGAATCTTTGAAACTTCGACAACTTCAAATTCCACCCGGGGCAAAGCAGCGGCTTTCACGCGTTTGCGTGGACTTGTACGTTGTAATTGGGTGGAAAGGTAGTCGAAGACCTCAAAGATTCCAATGAAGACTAAAAAGTTCCACGCTCTTTTTATGTGCATATTTCATCGGAGCTGCAATAGAATGTTAATAAAATATAAACCGACGAGCCGATGGTATATAACCGGCAAAGAATATTGATGAAAAAAATATTGTTTCTATTAGGTATATGTTTTCTTTCACTAAATATGATAAATGCACAATCAGTTAAAGAAAACAATATCTTTAAGTATTTAGGGACCAAAGATTACAAAAAATACATTCCTATTTATGGAAGACCTAACAATACATTGGTTCTTAAAGTATATCCTGCACAAGAATATATGGGCAGTTGGATGAAATCTTCTGAATATCCACGTAAAACATACATTGCAACATATGATGGAAACGGGTTGCTTACAAACGTTGATAGTGAGAACGAGAATGAGAAAAGTGTCTACACATATTCGAATAACGCTTTGTATTGTATAACCCGCTACAATAAGAATACAGGTTCACGGTTATCTACAGAGTATCCTAATGATCTTGACTACGGCAAAAGGGGGAAAAAACGAATAACCGTCAATGATACTTATTTCACTGTTTGGTTTAATACGGAAAATTCTGGTGGATTAACGGTTGATTTTTCTGCATGTGCAGTATCGAACAAGGTCTATTATATAACAACCGACAGTAGGTATTATTTTAGTTCAAATGATCTAAGAAAGGAGTGTGGGTTGTCGTGGGGAAATCATTTAGGGGAATCTGATCCATATAATCCTGTAGAAAAAATGTTAAAAAAAGACAATCTATTATTACGTACGGCAGTCCGACTTGATTCTAATGGTATTCCATTGGGTAGCGTGAGGAAATATTCTGATGTGGTTTCATATAATAATTACCTTATCATTGGAAATGATTATTATGAATATACTTGGGCATATTGAAAAATCTGAAGAAAAAAAGAAATGAACTATGAAAAAACTGTGTATCTTAATATTTATGGTATGTTTGTTTGGCGTAATACATGCTCAAATAAACAATAATGTAAATAACAATGTAAATAACAATAATAACAATATAATAATTAACAATCAACCGGTTATAGAAAAGGTAAAATACATAGAGAAATACCGAACTGTTTACGTGGATAGACCACAGCCGAAACGTCTTGCACGTAAACTTTCTTCTCCGGTATGTTTATTGGGCACGATTTGGGTTTATACTGAAGATTTAGGAGACTTTCGTAGTCTTTCAGATGCAAATGAAATTGTAAATCACCTCAATGCTCGAGGTGCTTGCGGAAGAAACGATTGGAGAATTCCTACATCTGCTGAACTTACGGTTATGGAGCAATATGCAGACAAGGTTGGGTTGGGTGATGGAATTTACTTGGCAACAAGTCATCGTAATGGAATATTACGACCCGTATCCACAGGATTATCCATTACGGAGAAAAATCAAGCGGCAGACGCTAGACGTAGACAACAAGAGGCAGAAGAAAGTCGGATTCGTAATGCAAAAAACGCCCAAATTAGTCTGATAAATTCTGGACAAGGAATTAGGGATGGCAATGGTTTGATATGGGCAACCACAAATGTTGGTGCGGCAACTTCTTATAGTAATGGTGCCATACATTCTTCGTATACAGGAAGTAATAAATGGAGGCTTCCCTCATCTGCTGAGTTGAGAAATATTGTAAATAAAGCCTCTGTGACAAAGAGACCTGACGCTGGATACCTTAAAACAATCTATACTTATAATGGAATTACATTAGTTCAAGGGAGATACTTGACTTCTGATGGATATTATGATGTAGGTGGAAATAATGGAATAACTGGTAGTCAAGGATATGTTAGATTGGTACAAGATGAATTATAAACAAAAAAGGTAAAAAAGTCTTGTTCTGTGTAATGAACCCCGAAAGTTGGACAAAAACTTTCGGGGTTCATTATATGTTTGCCCGCCCTTTTTTTTTAACAACCTCAGGGTGAGGATGGGTGGGCCTCTCTACTCCGCCAGGCGCTCGACGACGGTGCCGACGAGCTGGCGCATCTGGGGGTGGTAGTCGTTGAGGAAGGTGCCTCGGGGACGGTTGGCGATGATGAGGCAGACGGTCAGCGCCTGGTGTCCCAGCAGGTGGCTGAAACCGTAGATGGCCGAGGTCTCCATTTCGAGGTTTGTCACCGGCAGGCCGTCGTAGCTGAAGGTGGCGAGTCGTTCGTTGAGGTCGCCGACGGCGGGGTGCAGGCGGATGGTGCGTCCCTGGGGGCCGTAGAAGCCGGGGGCGGTGGCGGTGATGCCGCGGTGCATGTCGGTGGCTATCTTGTTGAGCAGCAGCGGGCTTCCCTGCACGCAGTAGGGGTGCGCCAGACGGCCGTCGAGCTCGAGGTGGCGGTCAAAGGCCTGCTCCATGTCGGGCAGTGGGGTGTCCCACTCGCGGTAGTAGTTCATCAAGCCGTCGAGGCCGACGGCATAGGCGGAGGCTACATGGCTGCCGCAGTCGATGTCGGCTTGCAGCGAGCCGCTGGTGCCGATGCGGACGAGCTGTAGGGGTGAGAGGTCGGTGCTCTCCGCTTTCCATTCTCCGTGTTCCACGTGGCGGGCGGCGTCGAGCTCGGTGAGCACGATGTCGATGTTGTCGCATCCCATGCCGGTGCTGAGGGCGGTGAGGCGCTGGCCGTGATAGCGACCTGTGAGGACGTGGATTTCGCGGTTGTCGGATTCGAATTCGATGCTCTCGAAGATCTCTTTGAACATGTTGACTCGCCCGGGGTCACCAACAAGCAGCACCTTGTTGGCCAAGGTGCTGCGGGTAAGGCGTATGTGATAGAGGCTGCCGTCGGGGGCAAGCACTAATTCGCTCGCTTTCATGGATGTCTATCGGCTGGTGCGGGGTGTGGAACCGGTGGTGCGGGTGGTGCGCGTAGTGGTCGGTTTGTCCTCGTTGTTGGAGGTGCCGCTGGTGCGGGTGGTGTTGTTGCCCGAGGAGCGGGTGCCGGTGGTGGTGCCGCTGTTGCGGGTGGTGGTGCCACTGTTGCGCGAGGTGGTGGTTGTGTTGCCCGAAGTGCGGGTGGTGGTGCCACTGTTGCGCGAGGTGGTGGTAGTGTTGCCCGAGGTGCGGGTAGTAGTGCCGCTGGTGCGAGGCTCCGAGGTGCTGGTGCCCGTGTTGGTGCGGGTGGGAGTGTTGTTCGTGGTGCGGGTGCTGCTGGTGCCGGTGCCCGAGGGACGGACGTTGCTGTTGCCCGATTCGCGCGTGGTGCCGGTGGTGCCGGTGCTCGAGGGGCGGGCGTTGCTGTTGCCCGATTCGCGTGTGGTGCCGGTGGTGCCCGACTCACGGGTGCCGCTGGAGCGCGTGGTGCCGGTGGCGGTGCCGTTGCTCTGGTCGTTGGTGGGACGGACGCCCGAAGGCCTGGAGGTGGGCACGCTGGAGTTGCTGTGGCTGTTGGCGTTGGGGGTGGAGGGAGTCACCTGCGGGTGCTCGACGCCGGGTGTCCAGCTGGTGGTGGGTGCAGGGGCAGGTTGCTGCGGGGTGCGCATGTAGTAGGGCGGCAGCGGGGGTTGAGTGTGAGGACCGTAGCCGTGTTGCGGCGGGGTTGGAGGTCTCCAGCCGGGGGTGTGGACGTGGTAGTGGTAGGTGCGCACGTAGCCGGCATAGTGCGGACGGCGGGTGAAGGGGTTGTAGGGCGGGATATACCAGGTGAGGCCCGGGGTGCGCACAGAGGCGTGGAAGCGCAGATACTGTGCGGCGTTATACATGCGGCCGGCGCTGTAGAGCCACACGCACTGCAGGTCGAGCGGCATGATGATTTCGTCGCCCGTGTAGGCGTCGTAGCCGAAGACCCAGATTTCGTAATAGGCCGAGTTGACCCGCTCCATCCAGATTTCGTTGATGAGGACGTAGGTCTCGATTTCATAGTCGTAGCCGCAGTAGAGCATCAGCTCGTTCTGTGTGTTGAGGTAGCGCACGGTGCGCTGCGCCTGCGGCAGGGTGAAGTAACGTACTGAATTGGCCGATGCCGTGAGGCTCATCAGGGCCATAACTACAATGATTGCAAGGCGTTTCATAGCTGTAGGCTTTAATTGTTTCTATTATTTTAGTGCTGCAAAGTTACGAAAACTTTTCCATTTGGCAAAAAAAACGTATCTTTGCAATCGGAAGTATGCTGTTCAACTCGCTACAATTCGCACTTTTTCTGCCGGTTGTCTTTCTGGTTTACTGGCTCTTGCGACGCACGCTGCGTTGGCAGAACCTCTTCGTTGTGGCGGTCTCCTATCTCTTCTACGGCTGGTGGAACCCGCTCTTCCTGCTGCTCATCGCTTTCACGTCGCTCTGCTCCTATCTGAGCGGCTTGGGCCTCGAGCGCTACGGGCGGCACCGCAAATGGTTCCTGTGGGGCAATGTGGTGGTGAACCTGCTGGTGCTGGGGGTGTTCAAGTACTATGACTTCTTTGCGCAGTCGTTTGCCGATGTGTTTCTCGGCGGCCAAGCCGACGGGTTGCTGCTGCACCTGGTGCTGCCGGTGGGCATCTCGTTCTACACCTTCCAGGCGCTGAGCTATACCATAGATGTATATAGGGGGACCATCAAAGCCACCCGCGACGGGGTGGCGTTCTTCGCCTATGTGAGCTTCTTCCCGCAGCTGGTGGCAGGTCCTATCGAACGGGCTTCCAGCCTTTTGCCTCAGTTCGAGGGGCGTAGGTCGTTCGACTATGCGCTGGCGGTCGACGGCCTCAGGCAGATGCTGTGGGGCTTCTTCAAGAAGCTGGTGGTGGCCGACGGGTGCGCGCTGTATGTCGACCGCGTCTTCGGCGACCCTGCGGCCTTTGGAGGCGGCACGTTGGCGCTGGCGGCGGTGCTCTTCTCGTTCCAGATCTACGGCGATTTCTCAGGTTACAGCGACATCGCCATTGGTACGGCTAAGTTGTTCGGCATCAGGTTGCGGCGCAACTTCAACGTGCCTTATTTCAGTCGCGATATCGCAGAGTTCTGGCGCCGCTGGCACATCTCGCTGACGACCTGGTTCCGCGACTATGTGTATATCCCTATGGGAGGCAGCCGTGTGGGACGTGGACGCGTGATTGTCAATACGTTGGTTATCTTCCTGATTAGCGGCTTCTGGCACGGTGCCAATTGGACCTTCCTGGCGTGGGGCCTCTTCCATGCTCTGTTGTTCCTGCCGCTGATCCTGCTGCACAGGAACCGCCGCTACCGCGATACGGTGGCCGAGGGGCGACGGTTGCCCAACCTGCGCGAGGTGGGGCAGATGCTGCTCACCTTCCTGCTCGCCACAGTGGGGTGGATAATTTTCCGCTCGCCCTCCATTGGGTTCGCTTTCAGCTATTTGGGTGGCCTCTTCCAACAGGGGGCGCACCTCTCGCTGCTCGCCAACGATTACTTCTTCCTGCCGGCGGCGTTGCTGCTGATGCTGGTGGTGGAGTGGTTCAACCGGAACGGCGAGCACGAGTTCGCCCGCCATCCGCGTCACCGTGTGGTGCGTTGGTTGGGATATATGCTGTTGATATTCATTGTTGTATGCTATATGCAGACTTCTGAGATGCCCTTTATATACTTTCAGTTTTGAAACAGTTTGTGCGAAATATTATCCTCTTCCTGCCGCTGGCGTTGCTCTTTACGCTGCTGCTGATCTGTCTGTTGGGGGGCACGAAGGGGTTGCGCAACGTGACGTATCACCTGGGGCACGAGGATCATCTCTACACGAAGGTGCACGAGTGCTTGGAGGTGCAAGATATTGATGTTCTGTTCTTTGGCTCGTCGCACGCTTACCGCACCTTTGACCCGCGCGTCTTTGCCGAGCGAGGGGTGCGCATCTTCAATATGGGGTCGTCGATGCAGACACCGCTGCAGACTGAGGTGCTGATACGCAATTACTTGGATACGATTAAACCGCGCCTGGTGGTGATCGAGGTGCACCCCGATGTGATGCCGCACGACGGAGTGGAGCCGGCAATCTATCAGCTGTGCAATGTGCCGCCTACGTGGGATATGGTGCCGATGGCGCTGCGCACACGCAATATGCGGGTGGTGGCTACAGCTGCCTATGCGCTGGTGCACAATAGTTTGTCGTCGGAATTCCGCCACTTCAGCGAGCCGGTGGAGGTGGGTAAGGACCATTATGTGGCGGGCGGATATGTGGAGCAGGAGATGGATTGTTATTCTCCCGAGCCGCATCAACCCAAAAGCATTGAGTCGCGTGGTGTGCAGAAGCGTGCGTTGCGTCGTTGTGTCGAGTTGCTCGAGCGGAAGGGGGTGCCCTATATTCTGCTGGAGGTTCCAGATACAAAAGCGCTGCTTTCTTCGTATGATAATATTGCTTATTTCCAAGAAGATATGAATGATTATGGAAGGTTTTACTTTAAGGATATGGAGGTGCTCGACGACTCGTTGCATTTCTTCAACGAGGATCACCTGAACCAGCGTGGGGTGGAGCTGTATGACGCCTATATATGTGATTCGTTAATCGTTCCAATACTCAATAACTTATGAATATTTTGGGCCTTATGTCCGGCACTTCGCTCGACGGTGTCGACCTCGCTTTGTGTGATATTACCGATGCAGGTTATTCCATTTTGGCCGCCAAAACGGTGCCTTATCCCGCTGAATGGTATCGTCGGCTCTCTACTTTGGAGACTTCGACGGCGTTGGAATATGCTAAAGCGAATGTTGAATTAGGTCATTATTTTGGACAGATAATCAATTGTTTTCTGAATGAAGTAAAACTGCCTGTCGATGCGATTGCGTCACACGGTCACACCATCTTCCACCAACCGCAGGTGGGGTTGACAACGCAGATTGGCGACGGGGATGCGATTGCCGCTGAGACGGGTTTGCCGGTGGTGAGCAACTTCCGAACGCTGGATGTGGCTCTGGGAGGACAGGGGGCACCGCTGGTTCCCATCGGAGACGAACTCTTCTTCGGTGAGTATGACGCCTGTCTCAACCTCGGCGGCATCGCCAATATATCCTATCGCGCTGATGGAAAGCGCATTGCCTATGATATCTGCCCCTGCAATATGGCGCTCAACCGATTGGCGTCGCAAATGGGGTTGCCCTATGACAAAGACGGCGAAATCGCTCGTTGCGGCACTGTAAACAAGTGCTTGAATGAAACGTTGAATTCGATTGATTATTACCAAGTTGAAGCGCCGAAATCTTTGGGTAAAGAGTGGTTCCTTAATGACTTCTGGCCGTTGGTTGAGGCATCGAGTGACCGTGTGGAGGATAAGTTGGCGACGGTGACCGCTCATGTGGCGGGAGAGATAGCGAGGGTGTTTCTGCGGCAGGGAATCGGGTCGGTGTTGGTCACCGGTGGAGGGGCTTTCAACCGATATTTGATAGAATGTGTCGGATCGCTTGCGCCGCAGACGAAGATTGTGTTGCCCGACGAGCTTATTGTGAACTACAAAGAGGCGCTTGTTTTTGCCCTGCTGGGTTACTTGCGGCTGGTGGGCAAGGTGAACACATTATCGTCCGTTACAGGGGCTCGTTGCGACTCTGTGGGCGGTGTGTTGTCAGGTTTGGTGTACGGAAAGTAGTGTTGGTTACCAGCGCTTTGTGATTTATTTTCAAAAATATTTTGCCATATCGGAAAAAGTTAGTACTTTTGCACCCGTTTTTGATGAGGATAAACTCACGAAATGGCGGGATAGCTCAGCTGGTTAGAGCGCTGGATTCATAACCCGGAGGTCATCAGTTCAAGTCTGATTCCCGCTACACAAAAAAGGCTCTGCTTATTGCAGGGCCTTTTCTATTTTCTCCATCACCGCTTCGGGCGTGACGGCTGTCATACATCGGTAGTCGCCGTATCGGCAGGGTTTGTTGCCGTAGGCGGAGCAGGGTTGGCATTTGAGGTTGGCACAGAGGGCGTTGGATCGATTCTGTCCCCATCCATAGAAGCCGAAGTCGGGGTGGGTGGCGCCCCAGATGCTAACAACGGGAGTGCCCACAGCGCTGGCGAAGTGCATGTTGGCGCTGTCCATACTCACCATCAAAGAGAGGTTGCGGATGATCTCCAACTCTTCGGCGAACGATTGCTTGCCTGCTAACGAGTTGATATTCGGGTGCTTGGTGGCCAACTCCTCGAGTTGTGAGGCTTCTTCTTTGCTGCCGAAGAGGCACACGTTATTGCCTTTCTCGGCCAGCATGAGGGCCAGACGGCTGGTGTTCTCGAAGGGCCAAATCTTGCCTTTGTGCTGCGCGAAGGGAGCGATGCCGATAGGTGAGGAAGGATGTGTGGTGGGCGACGAATGGAGGGTGGCTGGTTGCATGAGCCCAAGACGCTGGAAGACATCGGCGTAACGCTCTGTCTGCGCCCTGCGGGGTGTCGTCCTCAGATGCCGCAGGAAGAGCCAGCGTGAGAGGCGTCCTTTGCGGATGCGGCTCACCCGCAGGGGATGCAGGTGGAGCAATGCATCGAGACACAGCAGGAAGAGGGCGTGATTGACGCGGTTGACGCAATGCATATCGGCCACTGTGTCGGCACCTACGGATTTGAGCTGCTGATAGATGGCGCGGGAACTCTGCTTCTTCTTTACACCCAGGAAATCAACGTTGGAGATGCCGTCGAAGAGCGGTTGTAGCAAGGGAGGGGCGGCGACGGTGAAGCGCACGTCGGGGTTGGCCAGCGCATACGCTTTCAGCACGGGCGTCAGGATGGCCACGTCGCCGAGGGCCGAAAGGCGTATGACCAGGAGGTGTTTCACTTTTTGTAGAGCGACGGGTTGAGCGACGGGTCGTTGTACATCTTCATCTGGCGGTAGAGCTTCATGCGGCGTCGGCCGGCGGCCAGGTCGTCAAGCAAACTGTCGATGGCTTCGGTGAGGTCGGCACGCTGGACGAGGAGGGTGTCGAGTTTGGCTTGACATTTGGCGCGGTGTGCTTCATCGCCTCTATTTGCCTCAATAGTAAAGTGATATATCTTGAGGGCAAGGATGGAGAGGCGGTCGATGGCCCATGCCGGCGTCTCGGTGTTGAGTTTGGCGTCGGGCAGCGGGGTGACCTTGCCGAAGGTGGCCATATAATGGTCGTCGATGCGTTCCACGAGGTTGGTGCGGTGTTGGTTGCTACGGTCGATGCGGCGTTTGAGCTGCAGGGCATAGATGGGATCTACGTCGTCGGGACGCACCAGGTCCTCGAGGTGCCACTGTACGGTGTCGACCCACGATTTTTCCCACAGGAGGGCTTCGTAAGAGTTGGCGGGATAGGGGTTGACCAACGCGGCGTCTACCGAGTCAGTCTTATGGTATTCAGTTACTTGTTGCTCGAAGAGCTTGTATAAATCCATTGCTTTCATGATGCAAAGGTACGAAATGTTTTTAAATAATCAGAAGATGTGGCCGAGGTTGATGAGGAAGTAGGGGTGGTTGGTGCGGTTGGAGTAGCCGATGCGTGCGTCGATGGGGCCGAAAAGGGTGAGGTAGCTGTAGCCGGCTTGGATGCTGTAGTGGTTGGGGAGGAGTGTGTTGAAGTCGGGCGGTTGGAGCTCGGAGAGGGCTGCAACGCGCAGGAGGACGTAGTGGTTGTTGAGGATGCGGTAGTGTGCCTGCAGTTGTGCGGCGATGATCTGGTTGTCCATTTTCTCGATATGGCCGATGCCGGAGAAGGGCAGCTGCTGCTCGACGGTGTGGGCGAACCATTCGCCACCGACTGCGTTGATGAAGGCCATAGGGATGTTGTCGCCGATGAGGATGCGGCCGTAGAGCATGGGTTGTAGCGTAAGGCGGCGTGAGAGGGGGAAGTTGACGCGGAAGTGTGCGCTGAGGTCGTTGATGCCGATGTAGTTATCCATGCCGATGAGGTTGTCGGTGCGGTAGTGGTAGGCGGCATGCAGACGGGTGCCTCGCGAGGGGAAGTACCATTGGTTTTCGTTGTTGAGGTCGGTGGTGACGTAGTAGGAGAAGTAGTGGTCGTCAGTGAGCGGCTGGTTGCTGCTGTTGGCGGTGAGCAGTTGGCCGTAGTAGTCGAAGTAATCCCATCGGATACCGGCGTGGATGAGGTAGTTGCGGAGACGCAGGTCGAGTGGGGTGAATTCGGCGGTGTGCTGGTAGTAGCGGATGTTGTAGGACCGTTGGCCGTTGGTGTAGAGGTCGATATCGTTGTTGCGGAAGGTGTAGGCGAGGGTGGGTGCAAGACCGATGCGACGGGTGAGGATTGAGTATTCGGCACGAGCCATCAGGCGGCGTCCGAGACGGAGGGTGCCGCCGATGCCCATAGGCAACCGGGTGTGGATGGGGAGTTTGGCATTGATTTGGAGTGCTCCCATTTCTTCGGTGTCGAACCGGAAGCCTATGCTGGCGATGGGCGAGGTGGGAGGCCGGTAGCCGGTGGAGGGTTGTTGGTTATCGGTCGACGGTTGCCGGTCGGCAGTTATCAGTTCCCGGTTATTGATTATGGGGTGACTGCTGGCAGCTGACAACTGACTGCTTAGTTGTTTGAGCTCGTCGAAGTGTTTGCGGGCTTCGCGTTCACCGCGTGTGATGAGGCTGTCGATGGCGGTGGGGAAGAAGGAGGCGGCGCTGTATCCGTGCACGTCGACCTGCATGAAGACATCGCTTATCTCTACGTTTTCGGTGTATTTGTGTTTGGTGTTGATGTCGATGATTTGCATCATGACGGTTGCGGCGTCACCGATTTCGTCGGCGGTAAGAGGGTCGCCTTGGACGCTGACACCGATGATGATGTCGGCACCCATCTGACGGGCAAGGTCGGCGGGGTAGTTGTTGCGGAGGCCGCCGTCGACAAGCACCATATCGCCGATGCGCACGGGGGTGAAAACACCGGGAATGGCCATCGAGGCACGCATGGCGCGGATAAGGCTGCCGTTGTGGAAGTCTACTTCGGTATTGGTGACAAGGTCGGTGGCGACGCAAGCGAAGGGGATGGGAAGGCTGTCGAAGCTGATGCTGTCGAGATAGCCGGCACAGAGTTGTCGGAAGAGGCGGTTGAGGTTGCGTCCGCGAATAAGACCGCCACTCTCGGGGCGGTTGCTGCTGAGGCCTCGGATGATGGCGTAGGTGTTCTGCTCTTCGCGTTGGCGGAGGGTAAGGTTGGAGGGGTCGGTGCGGTCGCTGAGGAGGGATGACCAATCCTGTGCATGGACGAGGGAGTCGAGGTATTCGGGGGTGTAGCCGATGCTGTAGAGGGCGCCGATGAGGCTGCCCATGCTGGTGCCGCAGATGATGTCGATGGGGATACCGGCCTCTTCTATGACGCGCAATGCACCGATGTGGGCCACCCCTTTGGCTCCGCCGCCAGAGAGGACGACAGCCACTTTAGGGCGTCCCTGTCGAAGTAAATCGGGAGGCAGACGGCGCAAGCTGACAAATGGGGGAGCAATACTGAAGGTGTCGGAGTAGTAGCCGGGATGGGATATGATGACGCGCAGGTCGCTTTCGGTATCGTAGTAGCGCACCGTGAAACGACCCTCGGCATCGGTTTGTCCTCCTATAGAATGAGACACCGACACATTCGGCAAGGGTTTGCCTGTTTTGGCATCGACCACCCTGCCTTGATGGTCATGAAATCTGACATTCTGTGCCTGTATTACATAAAATGGAAAATAGAAAACTATGCTGATGCAGGTTAACATAAGCATTTTTCTAATCCTGTCGCTTCCTATTTTCATAATTTCGGATTTTAAATGTGCTGATAATTCTGTTCTCACAATATTTTTATGCCAACCTCCGTATTGAGAAACCAATCGCCTTCGCGATTGAATGTGCTGATAGAGAGTATGTAGCGTCGCTCAAGAGTAAGTGCGAGTTCTGCTTTAAAGTAGATGTTGTTATACCAATAGGGATTATACCACCAGATATGGTTGGGATTTTCCCAACTGAGACGACTTGTGATGAAGCCTGCCCCTATGGTGGGCGAAAGGGATAGGTGCTGGTTTAGGTTGATGGTATAACTTGTTGTGATTACCAATGTGATGGCATGGACACTACGGATGAATGTGAAGGTGTCGCCTTGTGCAAGGCAGTTATTGTATGCATTGATCTTTTGAGATTGATCTCGTCCGACATATCCAATTTCTGCTCCGACGGCCCAATTTTTTGGTAGTTGTTTTTCGGTAAGGATGTGAAGGCTTAGGCAGTTAGGGTAGTCAAATTCTTTTGGGGTGTCAGCGTATGCATCTCCCAAAGGTGTTGCAATGCCAAATCTGGCACCAATAGTAATCTGTGCCTGGCAGAGAATCGGCGCAAGGAGGATAAGTATTATGGCTGCTCTTTTCATCGGGCTTGGGAATAGACGTCTTTGCGCACACGGATGCCTTGCAGGAGGCCGCGGAGGGAGAGGTAAATCATGAAAGAGAGCCAGAGGATGTTGTTCCACATATAAGTGGAGAGCGGGGCGTGAAGAGTGGTGAGTGCTTTGAGGCCGAAGTAAAGAAGGAAGAAGGCTGCGGTGGCGACGAACATGGCGTTGCGCATGGTACGGCTGGCGGTGGCGCCGATGAAGATGCCATCGAAAAGGAAGGCCGCGAAGCCACAGAGGGGTGTGACAAGCACCCAGAAGAGGTAGTCGCCGGCGGCAGCAATAAGTGTCTGGTCGGAGGTGAAGATATGCAGGAACTGTTGGCTGAAGAGAGCGTAGAGGAGAGTGAACACGGCCGTGAGTATCAACCCCCAAAGCAGCAGCAGTCGCACGGCGGAACGCAGGTTGCGCAGCTGCCGGGCACCGATATAGCGGCCGACGAGGCTCTCGCCGGCATAGGCGAAGCCGTCCATGATGTAGCTGAAGAGGGTGAAGAACTGCAACAGCAGGGCGTCGATGGCGAGCACTTGGTCGCTGATGCGTCCGCTGGCGGCGGTGATGAAAGTGAAGACCGCTGAGAGGCAGATGGTACGCAGGAAGATGTCGCCGTTGACTTTGAAAAAGCGCTTCATGTCTTTCCAATGCAAGGCTTCTTTGATGGTTGAGAGGTTGATGGGTTGATAGTTTGTTAGGTGTTGGTCGCGGTGGAATTTGCGGCGGAGGAAGAAGAGGCCGAGCGTGAGGCCCGAGTAGTTGGCGATGACGGTGCCGAGGGCGACGCCGGCAATGTCCCAATGGAATACAAGCACGAAAAGCAGGGAGGTGGCGATGTTGACGCAGTTGAGGAAGATGGCTATCCACATGGGTGTTTTGGAGTCCTGCATGCCGATGAACCATCCCTTGATGGCGTAAAGACCCAGAGTGGCTGGTGCCGCCCAGATGCGTATGAAGAAGTAGACGAGAGCCAAACGCAATACTTCCTGGCCGCCTTCGAAGATAACCAAGGCCAGACGTGAGATAGGCCATTGCAGTACAATGAGCAGGAAGGCGATGGCAAGGGCGATGGCGCAGGCACGGATGAGGATTTTGACGGCCTCGTTCCATCGGTGGGCGCCGAAGGCCTGTGCTGTGAAGCCGCTGGTGCCCATGCGCAGGAAGCCGAAGTTCCAATAGATGAGGTTGAAGATGGAGGTGCCGATGGTGATGGCGCCGATGTGCGTACTCGAGAGATGCCCCACAATGGCCATATCCACCATGCCGAGCAAGGGCACAGTGATGTTGGTGATGATGTTGGGCAGAGCCAGGCCGAGTATGCGCTTATTCATGGCTTATTGTATGGTGCATTCGGCGCTGTTGATAATCTTGCGGCTGTCGCGGTAGGAGAGGAAGGCCACGATGTGGCAGTTGGAGAGCACGATGGCGGGTTCGATGTCGGGAAGGTGGTAGGTGAAGTGGCCCACTTTGTGTTCGCCGGCAATGCCCTGCAGGGGCACATCGTCGCCAAAGGTGGCGGTGATGACGTCGCGCAGCATGTGGTTGTGCACGTAGTCGTCCTGACGGGTGCCGTCGGGCATGGATTGCTTGTAAACCAGCGAGTCTTCAGTGAGCGCAAGAGTGAGGGTAGTGGCGCCTTCAATGGTGCTGAAGAACTCGACGTCGACGTCAATGGCGATGCTGTCGCCTGTGGCGGTGGCGGTCACTCCGATGCCGCACAGAGGATAGCGCTCCACCACGTCGCCGATGGCAGCCACGATGTCGCTCATGCTGCCGGAATATTGCTTGGAACGGTCGCGGTTGAGGTAGGCGGCGGGGATGGAGTTGATGCCGAGCCAGGTGTCCCAGGCGGTGCCGTCCTCGTTGCGCAGGTCGGGTTGGTTGGCGAAGGGTTCACCCTGACCTGTCGGGTGGTTGACGGAAATGACAATCAGGCGGTCGCCATACTGTGCATGGGCAGCGTCGAGGGTGACGTCGGCGTTGGGGCAGTTGGGACACTTGGGGCCGGTGTATTTCTCCACCAGGGCGCGCTGCACATTGAAATTCTCCCAGTTGCTGGGGCCACTGCCGCCTGTAGTGGTAGTGTATTCGTTGGGGTTGATTTTGTCGCAGGAGGCGAAGAGCAGGGCTGCGACAGAAAGTATTGCTATGGTTCTTTTCATGGTTTAGAAGCTTGTGGTGAGACTGAATGTGAGGCCGTTGCTGGCAGGCACCAGACGGCAGACGCCGCCGATGCAGAGCATGCCTTCGCGCTGCTTGCCGTAGCCTACCTGCAGGCGGGTGGCACCTTGGGTGTAGCCGACGCTGAGGTTGTAGTAGTTGCCGATGCCGTCGTTGTAGGCGTATTGGTCACTCAGCGAGACGAAGAAGTTACGGCCGATGTTCCATTCTACGAGGCCCATGATCCAGTCGCCTGCACGACGGTCGGTGTGTTCCTCCTCGGTAGCGTTGTAGTAGCTGTCGCTGCCGAGCCATTCGGCCTCGAAACGCAGCGAGTGCTTTTTGTTGACCTTCCACGAGAGGTCGGCAATCAGTATGTTGTTGTGGTGCAGGTCGCCCGACTCGTTCTCCACCACAGGGTTGAACACCTGGTAGGCGTAGGTGGCGGTCAGTTTCACGCTCTTGCTGAGCTTCTTGGCCACCTCGGCCGAGGCGTCGCCGTAGTAGAGGGGCCCGAGGCCCGGGTTGACGGTGTAGCCGTCGGTGCCCTTGCCGCCAATGACGGTGGTGTCGAGGCCCACGACGATAGAACTGTTGAAATGCAGGTCGGTGCCGTATTTTCCGCCCAGCAGGGTGCCTTTCTTAATCTTGTACATCACATCGGCCTGCACGCCCTGTTCACCCATCACCTGGGTGGCGTAGGGATACATGGCGAGGAAGGCGTAGGTGTGGTTCTTGGTGATAGCGGGCAGGTAGTTGATGTAGAGCATCTCGCCCGTCTGGCTGCGCATGGACTTGAAGCCCATGTTTTCCACCCGTTTGGCTTGCAAGCCGGCGCTGAAACCGCGCTGCGAGTAGTTGAGGTTGACCACAGCGGCGTTGCCGGTGCGGTAGGTGTAGTTGTTCAGCGCCGAGGGGTCTTGGCCCTTCATGGCGTATTCTGCATTGAGGCTCCAATGGCCGTAGCTGATGTCGCCACGCACGGCACCGGCGCCCACGTTTAGGGGCAGGTTAAGCAGTTGCGACGGGTCGTCGGCCGTCAGGTTGCCGTCTTCCTCGTATTTGCTGACAAATCCGGCGCCGAGGGTGACGCGCAGTTTGCTGTCGTTCATGGCCTTGAGGAGGCTGTTGAGGTTCACCTCGCCGTCCACGCCGCGCACGAGGCCGTCGCCGTAGTGCCAATAGCAACGTTGTTTGCCGGCCAGGGCTTTCAACGTGACGCCGTCGACGGGGCGGTACTGCACATTGACGCCCAGCAGCGAGTTGTCGAGTCCCAGGTAGCGGTCTTCGTAGGTGCGCAGGATGAGGCCGTTGCCGAACTGCTCATAGAAATTACCCGCCGTGAGGGTCAGCTTGCGGCCGTTGTATTTGACGAAGTAGTTGGCCAGCCCTTGCCCTTTATACTCGGCATCGAAGCCCAGCAGTGGGTCTTGGTAGGCCTCGAAGCGCAAGCCAGCGCTGAAGTCGCCGTTGGTGTAAAGGATGTCGGCGCGGGCGTTCATCAGCAGACGTTGCGGTACATCGGTGGCGCCTATGACGCTGTCGGCGTGGCTCATCTGTCCGTCAATCTGCACGTTGCCGGTCACATGGCCGCCCATGATGCCCTGGGCTGAAGCAGAGGCAAAGGATAGACCGATGATGATTGAAATAAATATTATCTTCTTCATGTTTTAACGATATACTTATTGACTATACCTCATCTTCAATTGTTCTCCACTCGTTCTTCAACAGTTCTTCAAAAAAAAGTTGAAGAACTGTTGAAGAACTGTTGAAGAACAATTGTCGAAAAGACGGAATTAGTAAGTCTTAGTTGTTCAGCAACTCGCGCACTTTCTCGATGAGCTCTTCCTCGCCGCCGTCCTGGTAGCCTTTGTGCTGCCACACAATCTCGCCTTCGCCGTTGATGATGAAGGTGTGCGGCACGTCGGCGCCGACGTTCATGGCACGGGCAAAGTCCTTGTTTTGATCCATGTAGACCTCGTAGGCCCAATCATGGCCGTCGACCCAGGGACGCACACGGGCGGCCGAACGGGCGTCGTCAATGGAGATGGCCACCAGCTTGACGCCGGTTTGCTCCTGCCACTCGTCGTATACTTCGCGGATGGCATCGAGTTCACGGTTGCATGGCTTGCACCAAGTGGCCCAGAAGCTGAGGATGATGGGCTTGCCGTTGTTCTGGATGACAGAGGATTGAACCGTCTGGCCTTCAAGGTCTTTCAGTGTGATGTTGTCGGGCAGTTTGGCATTCTGTGCCATCAGGTTGCCGGCCATCAGCAGGCCAATCAGGGCGAAAAACAGTTTCTTCATAATGTATTGTTTTTATTTATTTTGTATTCGTTATTGAATATTTATTGCAAGGGGTTGCATTTTGGCGAGGATGGATTCTTCCTGTTGGATGAGTTCTTCGGTCCATGGGGTGGCTTCGCCGTCGGCGAGGTCGTCGCGCAGTTGGAACAGGCGTCCGTAGTGTAGGCCATAGTCTTCGTAGGCGGGGTTGCCGAGGGCGCAGGCTGTGGCGAAGAGTTGTGCAGTTTTGCCGTCGATGATGTTGATGTAAGTGAGAGGTGAGAGGGGCTCACATCTCACGTCTGACGTCTCACTTATCTCTTGTGCAAGGAGTTCGGCTTCGACCATGTTGATGACGGTGCGGTTGATGCGGCGTGTGGCGTCGCGGTCGTCGACTTCGTCGAGGAGTTGCATGATCTGGGCGAGGCAGTAGTCGCCGACGAGGACGGCTACGGAGTTGTTCCAATGGGCGTTGACGGAGGGTTGTCCGCGACGTGTGAGGGCGCGGTCGATGACGTCGTCGTGGAGGAGTGAGGCGTTGTGTAGCATTTCGACGCAGACGGCGAGGAGGAGTGTGCGGCGGGAGTGGAAGTGTTCGGTGCCGAGGGTGGCGGCTGCGGCGAGGAGGAGGCGTGGACGGAGCATCTTGCCATTGCGGCGGGTGGCGTAGTGTTCCACTTGCCGAAGGAGGGTGCTGTCGCCCTGTGTCATGCGGCGCAGGTATTCCTCATGCACCTCGCTGAGTTTAGCCTCTAAATTCATTGTAGAGGGTGGTGAGTTTGTTGGTGAGTTGTTTGGAGGCTTTGACGAGGGGGAGTCGGAGGACGTTGGTGATGAGGCCTTGTGCTTCGAGGAGCGCTTTGATGCCTGTGGGGTTGCCTTCTTCGAAGATGGCGTTCATGAGGGGCAGCATGCGGAAGTGCAGCGGGAGTGCTTTTTTGAGGTCGCCCTTCATGGCGAAGCGGACCATGTCGGCCATTTCTTTGGGTAGTGCGTTGGCGATGACGCTGATGACACCGTCGGCACCCATTGTCAGCATGGGGTAGGTGAGGGCGTCGTCACCGCTGATGACGCGGAAGCCAGCTGGGCGGTTGCGGAGTATTTCCATTACCTGTTGGAGGTTGCCGGAGGCTTCTTTGATGCCGATGATGTTGGGGCATTCGTGTGCGAGGGTGAGTGTGGTTTCGGCTGTCATGTTGATGCCTGTGCGACCGGGGACGTTGTACATGACGACGGGTACGGGTGAGGCTTCGGAGACGGTGCGGTAGTGGGCGATGAGGCCGCGCTGGTTGGGTTTGTTGTAGTAGGGGGTGACGGAGAGGAGTGCTGAGATGCCGTCGAAGTTGGTGCGGGCGAGGGTGTCGCTGAGGCTGAGGGTGTTGTTGCCGCCGAGGCCGAGCATGATGGGAAGTCGGCCGGAGACGGTTTCGACGATGAATTCCTGGACGGCAGCGCGTTCGCTGTCGGTCATGGTGGCGGCTTCGGAGGTGGTGCCGAGTGCGACGATGTAGTCGACGCCTGAGTTGACGATGTTCTCGATGAGGCTTTCGAGTTTTGTGAAGTCGACGGTTTCCTGCTGTTTGCGGAAGGGAGTTATCAGGGCTACTCCCGTGCCCGAGAATAGTGGCGTTTTCATTTTTTTATCATGCTTAGGTATTCAATGACGTTGTTGAAGAAGCCCTTGAGCTCTACCTGTCCGTCGCCACGGATGATGAGGTCGAAGGTGTCGGAGGGGTCTTCGGCGGGGGTGGCGTAAACTACTTTGAGGCTGGCGGTGGTGCGGAGGGCGATGTATTGTGAGAAGAAGTTTTCTTCGCCGATGGTGTCGATGAGGAGGTCGTAGCTTTGTTCGACGAATGGGCGTATGGCTTCGTGGTTGGGGAGGCCCCAGAAGTTGAAGTCGGTTTTGGTGCGGACGATGTGGGTGGCCTGGTGTGTGATGACGAAGTCGAGCTGCTGGTCTTTCTGGAGGAGTGCGATGATGTGCACTTTTTTGCCTTTGCCTTCCATGACTTTGGCGAAGTGGTGGAGGATGTTCCAATTCTGTTCGTCGACAAGGCGGCAGATGACTCCGATGGTTTTGATTTCCTCGATGTTGTCGATTTTTTTCTCGCGTGGTGTGGCCTTGAGGTCGCGGATGATGTGGCGAAGGTGCAATTGTTTGATGAGGTGCATCATATTTATTCGAATAATGTGTGTTGTTTGTACAATGTGAAACTGTGGCGGTGGTAGGGGCTGATGCCGTGCTGTTCGATGGCTTGGTAGTGGGCGGCGGTGGGGTAGCCTTTGTTGGTGTCCCAGCCGTAGCAGGGGTATTCTTGGTGGAGCTGGTTCATGAGTTCGTCGCGGTGGGTTTTTGCGAGGATGCTGGCGGCGGCGATGGGCATGTATTGTGCGTCGCCTTTGACGATGCATTGGTAGGGGATGTCGGTTTCGTTGTAGAAACGGTTGCCGTCGATGAGCAGGAAGTCGGGCTTGGTTTTGAGGGTCTGGACGGCGAGACACATGGCGTGGGTGGAGGCGTGTAGGATGTTGAGGCGGTCGATTTCTTGGGCGCTGACGACGGCGACGGACCAAGCAATGGCTTCGCGCTCGATTTCTTGGCGCAGCAGGTTGCGTTGGCGTTCCGTGAGTTGCTTGGAGTCATTGAGTTGGGGATTGCTGTAGTCCTCGGGCAGTATGACGGCGGCAGCCACCACAGGGCCGGCGAGGGGACCACGGCCAGCCTCATCGCATCCCGCCTCGCGGCGGCCTTGTATGAGCCAGGGTGCTAACATATCAGGGTGGCTGCAAGGAGTATGATTAACAAGATGTCGTAGAGCCAGAGGTGCTTTTGCTTGCGGAAAGCGCTCTTGGCGGTGGCGTCGAGGAAAAAGCGTGTGGTACAGAAGGTAAAGGGTAGTGCAAAGAGTTGCATGTTGACAGGCAGGAGGGAGGCATAGAGCATCATGCCGAATGCACCGACGGTGAAAAGCATGACAGAGGCGGCGTTTTTTTGCCACATGACGGGGTGCTCGGTGAGCCGCAGGTTGACTGTCAGGAGTCCCCATAGCAGCATGGCGGCAAGAATGATGCTGCCGAGGAGCGGTAGCGGATGGTCGGTGTCCGAGCGCAATCCGATGTCGGACAGGGCAGCGAGGGTGGTGCTCCACCATGCTGCAATGCCGTCGGTCATGTAGAGTATGCACAGCAGCGCCAGAAGAGGTGCCAAGAAGCCCAGGATCATGAGTGCCCAATCTTTCCATCCATACAGGCGGTAGTTGGCTGCAACGAGGAGGTAGGTGAGCATGAGGGCTACGGCAGGTGTGTAGAAGAGGGTGGCGATGCCGATCAGCGCTGTTGCCGCGCAGATTTTGCCCGACGAGATGGTGAGCAGTGTGCCGTGGAGCATGAGTTGCTGCAGGCAGAGAATGGCGATGCCGCAGACGAGCACGATGGGTGTCAGGGTGGCGCTACCGGCCCGCATGGCGATAATGTACAGCAGGGTGGGGAGCAGGCTGTTCTGTGAGACAAGGCCTGCGTCGGACAGCAACAGGTTGATCCCAATGGCTTCGATGAGTACCAGCACCATGGCCAGGATTACCGCCAGGCGAGGGGCATTGGTTAGCCAGCCGCACAGGAGGCCGTAAAGAATGGCGGGGGATTCGCCGCACTCCATCAAGGGAGGTGACATCAAGGCCGGCACCCACAGCAATGCAAGTGCCGCGATGATGAGCACTGCTTGCAGTGCCATGTTCCCTTGGAAGAGTTTCAGCATTTATCGAACAATAAGTTTCTCGGTACGTGAGCCTACACGGACGATATAAACTCCACGAGCCCAGGAGCGGGTGTCGACGGTGGTCTCGGTGTCGATGGGGATGTCCAAAACACGCTGTCCGTCGATGGTATAGACTTGCAGTTGCTGGCGTTCACCGCAGTTGGTGTTGACGGTCACAAGTCCTGTGGTGGGGTTGGGGTAGATGTGCAACGGCAAACGTAGGGCCTCTGCTTCGTTGATACTGACAAGGCTGAGGGCCATATTAACAGCATCCAGGGCATCGGCTTTGCCCCATCCCCAGCGGACGCTTGCACTGTCATGCTCGTGCAGGGGGCCGGTGCGGAAATCGTTGCGGGCTGTGGTGAAGAGTATCTCGCGTATCTGGTCGGTGCTGAGTGTGGGGTTGGCTTGCAGCATCAAAGCTACAATGCCTGTGACGGCGGGGCCCGACATGGAGGTGCCGCTCATCTCGCTCCAGATATAGAGGTAGCCAGCACAGTTCATGGTGGCAGTTGCTGTGTAGTTGGAGGTGGTCCATTGGCTGATGGAGGAGTTGATGTACCAGCCCGGAGCGGAGATTTCGGGCTTTTGGCCACCGCCAAGGGCGGGACCATAGCTTGAGAAGTAGGTGAGGTTACCTGGCGCCATTGAGGAGTCGTAGACACTCCACACATCGGCTTCATGGGCAGCCACGCTGATAGTTTTGGCTGCACAGGCGGGCTCTCCGATGCCGTAGTAGTAGTCGCCGGCGGTGAAGCCCTCATTGTTGCCGGTCTTGAAGTCGGCACCTTCGTTGCCAGCGTGGTTGGTCTTGTTGCACACATTCCAGGCATGCACAGTGCCGCCGTTGGCGGTGACGAACAACTGCAGCTGCAGCGACATGTGGCGGTCGACATCCATTTGGATGTGCGGACGGTGGTCGAGAGGGTTCTCGTGCTCAATCAGCACACGGTAGGGGATGCGGATGGTATCGCAGAGAAGCGTGTCGTAGATGATGGTGCTGTCGGGTGTGGCGGTGGTGGTGAACATGGGGCTGGCCCAGACGTTGTCTCCGTTTTTCATGCGGAAGCCGGCCCAGAAGTCTTGACCCGGTTCGCCCCAGAGAATGAGGCACTGCCCGATGGCGTCAGAGGCGTAGGTGTAGTAGGCGGCCACGGTCTTCAGGGTGTCGGGGTTGGTGGAGAAGTTGCGGCTGATGTGGAAGTTGGCGTCGCCGTTGTTGCCGGCGCTGGTAACGAAGACCATGCCCGAGTCGCTGAGGTTGTTGATGGCGCGGCTGAGCAGCGACTGACCGTCGATGCAGCTGAAAGAATACATGCCCCAGCTGCTGTTCACCACAATGCGTCGGGCACTGTCCTGTGCCACCTGGCGCATCCAATTCACTCCGTCGAGCCACTGGGGTTCGCCGAGGCCGAAGGAGCAGAGCAGCAGTTTGGCATAGGGAGCCTGTCCGCGGAATTTGCCGTCGGTGGCACCGCGGCCGGCGCAGATGCCTGCCACGTGGGTGCCGTGGGTGCCGTAACCATAGAGGTTCGAGGTGTCGCCCTTGGCGCGGATGAGGTTCTGGTGACCCTCAATCAGGGTGCCGTAGTGGAAACCGGCAGGGGCAGGTCCCGCCAGGCGGAAGTGATCCCATGCTTTGTCGATACGCCAATTGTCCACGGTCTTGTGGTTATAGTTGGGATGCGTGTAGTCGAAGCCCCAGTCGGTGATGCCGATATACACACCGCGGCCGTCATATATTTGTCCGTCGCTGACGCCCTCGCCTGCCTGCACTTTGTCGGTGCGCGTGTCGGCGCGTGTCTTGTCCATCATGGGCTGTGCAATGCGGTGGGCGATGCTGTAGAGCTCAATGTCTTTGTTCTCTTCCAGCACGTTCAGGCTCTCCACCGGCACATAGAGCGTCACGATGTTGCCCGCCTGGCTGCCCACGACGATGCCGGCCTTCTCCACAGCGGCGCGGTCGAAATCGGGAGTCACCTGAGCCAGGAAACCCAGGGTGGTGGCACCAGCGGCAATCTCTTCCCGCATCAGCGCTTTGGTGTCGATGCCACACTTGGCTGTCTGTGCTGTGGCAATGCTTAAGACGCACAGAGACAATACGGTGAGTAATATCTTCTTCATAATTCCATTTATTTTTATTAATTGCAAATATACGGTTTTTTTTTGATATAATACAAAAAAAGTTTCAGGCGGCCCGATTGGGTCGCCTGAAACATGTGGAGTGTGATGCTGTTACACCTCCCAAGTGTCGCCACTGTTGAGCAGGTCGTCCATGCATTTGTATTTGCCGTTGGCCATCTGCTCTTCCATCTGCTCTTCGTAGAGCTGGGTGTAGCTGACTTTCTTCACGTTGCGGATGACGCCGAGGGCCACGGGCAGGTCGCCGCCCATGTGGGCCAGCATCATGTGGATGCCGGTGTCTTCGGTGGTCTCGTCGTGCACCATGATGTCGTCCAGCGTGATGCCGTTCTCGCCGAGGGTGACAACCTCCAGCTGGCGGCCGTTGAAGCGCAGACCTTTCTCCTTGTTCTTGCCGAAGAGCATGGGTTTGCCGTGCTCCAGCACGATGGTGCGGTCGTCGCGGACGGCGCGGTCGGTGATAGCGGCGTGGGTCTTGTCGTTGAAGATGACGCAGTTCTGCAGCACTTCCACCACACTGCAGCCGTCGTGCTTGGCGGCGCGGGTCATGCACTCGGTGCTCAGTTGCGGCACGCAATCGAGGGTGCGGGCGAAGAAGGTGCCCTGGGCGCCCATCACAAGCTCGCCGGGATTGAAAGGATAGTCGATGGTGCCGTAGGGCGAGGTCTTGGTCACCTGGCCGAACTTCGTCGTGGGGCTGTACTGGCCTTTGGTGAGGCCGTAAATCTCGTTATTGAAGATGGTGATGTTGAGGTCCTGGTTGCGGCGCACAGCATGGATGAGGTGGTTGCCGCCGATGGCCATCGAGTCACCGTCGCCCATGTTTACCCACACGCTGAGGGCGGGGTTGGCGAGCTTCACACCCGTGGCGATGGCGCAGGCGCGACCGTGGATGCTGTGGAAACCGTAGGTGTCGACATAGTAGGGAATACGACTCGAGCAGCCGATGCCGGAGACCATGCAGACGTTCTCTTTCTTGTAGCCTGTCTTGGGGAATGTGGCCAGCAGGGCGGCGAGGATGGCGTGGTCGCCACAACCCGGGCACCACTTCACCATCTGATCGCTCTGGAAATCAGCCTTGGTATATTCTTTATCCGCTTTGGGAACAAAATGCTTTTCCATATCTATGCTTTTTTATTTCTCCAACAATCTGTTAAACTCAGCTTTCAGCTCGCCAACTTCGAAGGGCAGGCCCATTACCTTGTTGTACTGGGTCATGGGGCACTCCGGGAACTGGGTGCGCAGGTAGCCGCAGAACTGACCGTTGTTCAGTTCGCATACCACGATCTTTTTGTACGTGCGCAGGATGTCGCCGGTGTTCTTCGGCAGCGGGCAGATATAGTTGAAGTGAGTGTAGGCTACCTTCTT